>JBIKYB010000006.1:0-53455 GCA_044355475.1 Prosthecobacter sp. | reverse complement strand
GGACAGCCCGCCCTACCCGAAGCTGCTCTACATCGTCATGGAGTTCGTTGAGGGCACGGACGTGGCCAAAATGCTCTCCCAGCAGAAGCGGCTGCACACCGAGCACGCCATGGCGATCACCGCGCACGTTTGCGATGCGCTGGCCTACGCGCACGAGCGCGGCATCATCCACCGCGACATCAAACCGGCGAACATCATGGTCGGCTATGACGGTGTGGTGAAGGTGGCGGACTTCGGTCTGGCGAAGATGACGCACAACCAGAACTCCGGTCTCACCCAAAGCGGCATGGCGATGGGCACGCTGCATTACATGGCTCCAGAGGCGCTCATGCTCGGCAGCGCCGTGGATCATCGCGCCGACATCTACGCTGTGGGCGTGATGCTCTACCAGATGCTCACCGGCAAGATCCCGCAGGGCCTGTTTGAGCTGCCGTCCTTGCAAGTCCCCGGCCTCGACCCACGCTACGACGGCATCATCGGCAAGGCGCTGCGCGAGGACCGTGAACTGCGCTACCCGACCGTGCTGGCCATGCGCCATGACCTGGATGCGATTTTGACCCAGCCCGTGGTGAAGGTGGAACCCTCTGCTGAAAAAGCCCCCGCCGCCTTGCAAACTCAAGCGCGCCCGCAACGCCCCGCCGGGCAGCCGTATCGCCCACCGCAGCCCGAGGTCATCGTGCGGACGGAGAAGAAAAGCTCACCGCTGATGTGGGTGGCGCTCATTGCGATGGCCGCCTTGGCGGCGTGGCTGGGACTCAAGAAGAGCGGTGGCGAACCCACGCCTGAACCCATTGGAGCGGCGGGAACGCCAACCGCCGCGAGCGGTCCCTCAGCGGCACCCCCACCCCACGAGGCGCTTGGAGGGCCAAGCGCCCAACCTTCCATCTCCTCGCCTGCCAGCGCGACCAAGGAGGCCGCCTTCGTCAACTCGCTCGGAATGAAGTTCGTGCCCGTGCCTAACACGAAGGTGCTCTTCTGTATCCACGAGACTAGGCGGCAGGATTATGCGGCGTATGCGGCGGCAGTGACTGGCGTCGATGGCACATGGAAAGACCCAACCACCGAAGGTTTCACTCCCACCTCACGCACGGAGGAGCACCCCGTCATCAAGGTGAACTGGACAGATGCGCAAAAATTCTGCGCCTGGCTTAGTGAAAAAGAAGGCAAAAAATATCGGCTGCCTACTGATCAGGAGTGGAGCCACGCAGTGGGAATCGGGAGTGGTGAAAAGTGGATGCAAGACACCACGCCGGCCACAGTCATCAAGAACAATATGGACTTCCCTTGGGGAAGCCAGTGGCCGCCACCGCAGGGAGCTGGCAACTACAGCGACCAGAGTCGCAAGGAGAAAGCTCCAAATAGCGTTGCGCAGTATCTTGAGCCTTACGATGACGGGTTCCCCACCACTGCACCTGTGATGAGTTTCAAGCCCAACAATCTTGGACTCTACGACCTGGGTGGAAACGTCTTGGAATGGTGTGAAGACTGGTTTGAAATTACAAAGGAGGATCGTGTGCTTCGGGGTGGTGCATGGAATGTGGACAGACGCATTTACTTGCTCTCGTCCCATCGCAGTCACTTCATGCCGACGGGTCGCTACAATCATTACGGCTTCCGCTGCGTTATCGAAGTGGCAAGCCAGCCAACCCTCCCAACTAAAGCTCCGGTTGTACCATCGTCCGCACCGCAGCCGACTCAAGCTGCCACTACGACGGTTTCGACTTCCTCCTCCACCGTGGGCGACCCACCGGACACGACGAAGCAAGTGGTTGATCTGCTCGCTCTGGTGGACTTGAAGAAAGACGCTCTTCGTGGGGAATGGACTTCTGTGGAGGATGGCATTTTGGGTGGCACGGGGATTGAATCGGGCCGCACGGGTCTTCAATGCCTCCAGTTTCCTCATGCCGTTACTTCGGCAGAATATGATTTTGAGATCGTTCTTTCCCAGAAAGAAGGGCCGACGCGGAGCGGGTTTTCCATGCAGTTCCCTGCCGCAGGAACGACCATCACGCTCGGCACTCAAGTGTACGCGAAAATGGACAAACCATGGTATGGCTTTCTCAACCTTGATGGAAAGGGAGCACTCGGGCCGAGCAAAGACTTCTACATTTGGCGGGAACCGTACGTGGCGGGGGTGAAGTATCGTTCGACAGTCAAGGTTCGGAAGAATTCCCTCACAGGAATGATGGATGGCAAAGTGCTTGTTCATTGGGAGGGGGATTTGACGCGATTCAAATCCAGCGGGGAAAAAGTGTCTGATTCCCGGTTTTTGGCTGCGGTAGCGTCCACGGGATATGGAACGATTATCCACAAGGCCACCCTCACCAAGTTCGTGCCGCAGGCTCCGCAGCCACCCGCTCCCACTCTGCCAACCAGCCCCACGACCTGGACGGACACCAAGGGCCGCAGCATCACGGCGACGTTCAAGGCCGTCGCCAGCGGCAATGTGCTGCTGGACATCGCGGGCAAGGTGACGTCTGTGCCGCTGAATACGCTCTCGGCGGAGAGTCAGAAGCTGGCGTGGGACTATCACGATCAATCAAACCCGGCGACCACCAACGACCTCACCCAAGCCACACAATGACCGCCCCTTCGTGAACAGCCTCGGGATGAAGTTCGTGCCGGTGCCGGGGACGAAGGCGCTATTCTGCATCCACGAGACAAGAAAGGGCGATTACGCCAAGTTTGCGGCAGAGATTTCAGGTGTGGATGACGCATGGCGAAAGCCACAGACCAGGGAAGGCATTTCGATCGGCAGCAGTGATGACCATCCGGTGGTGAAAGTGAGTTGGAGTGCCGCTCAGGCCTTTTGCCTTTGGTTGGGAAAGAAGGATGGCCATGCTTACCGGCTGCCAACGGATCGGGAGTGGAGTCATGCGGTCGGCATCGCCACGCAAGAATCTGCCACAGCCACTCCAGAAGTGCTGCACGAAAAACTCAAAGGCGAATTCCCTTGGGGAATGGCCTGGCCGCCACCCAAAAATGCTGGCAATTACGCGGACATCTCCGCACTAAGCGGCCAGCCTGCACGACGCATCATACAGGGCTATGACGACGGCTTTCCCACGACGGCCCCCGTCATGAGTTTTCCTGCAAACAAACTGGGATTGTATGACCTGGGGGGAAATGTTTTCGAGTGGTGTGATGACTGGTGGAATACAGAGCAAAAAGCCCGGGTGGTGCGCGGTGCTTGCTGGAACAGTGATTCACGCGGACTGCTTTCGTCCACTCGGCATCATTGGCCTCCGAATGATGTCAACATAGGTTACGGCTTCCGCGTGGTCCTGGAAGTCGCGACCAGTGCTGCCGCTCCAGTGACTTCACCACCCGCCGTCGCTCAGCCTGTTCCACGCATTCCGGCAAGCCCGGCAGCAAGCGCACTCACCACTGCCACCAAGGACGCACCCTTCGTGAACTCCCTCGGCATGAAATTCGTGGCGGTGCCAGGCACGAAGGTGCTGTTCTGCATCCATGAGACGCGGCGGCAGGACTATGCCGCCTATGCGCAGGCCGTGCCCGGCGTTGATGAATCCTGGAAAAATCAGGCTCGTGAAGGTGTGCCATGCGGCCATGAGCTTGCGCACCCAGTAGTCGGTGTGGGCTTGAACGATTCGCAGGGCTTTTGCACCTGGATCAGTCAGAAAGAAGGACTTCCCTACCGCCTGCCAACCGAGGCGGAATGGAGCCACGCGGTCGGAATCGGGCCAGCGGAAGCAGCATGGCAGAGCAGCACACCTGAGGGCCTGAATGGAAAAATTCCGAACGTGTTTCCTTGGGATGGCAACTACCCACCCAACAGCGGAGATATGGCTGGGAACTATGCGGACATGGTTTGGAAGCAGCAATTCCCAAAAGAACAACACATCGAACAATACACGGATGGTTTTGCCACGACAGCTCCGGTGATGAGTTTCAAGCCGAACCGGCACGGGCTCTATGACTTGGGAGGCAATGCCTGGGAGTTTGTGTCCGACGGTTGGAATTCCACAAGCAAGGAACCTGTTGTGAGAGGCGCATCATTTCACATCTGTTGGGGCCGTGCCAGCTTGCTTTCATCAAGACGGGAGCGTGACACCTGGGGTGCTCGCCGCCATTACGACTACGGCTTCCGCTGCGTGATCGAACTGCCGCAGCCATAACCTCAACTCCACTCCTTCAACCGTTTCCGGGAACGGGAAGTTGGTGCGCACGCCCCGGCGGTTGTTGTTGGCGACGTCGATGCCGAAGTTTTGGAGGTCTTCCAGGGTGTCTCTCACTTGAGCGGCATAGGAGGCGGGGAAGGGGGCCGCGTCAATCAGTGGCCTTGATGTTTGCGCGGGTGTTTCGTAGCCTGTGGCATGAAATTCGTTCTTCTGAGCCTGCTCGTCTTGGTTCCATCACTTCAAGCCCGCACTTTGGCCGAGGCGGCCGTGCTACAGGCCAAGGCAATGGAGGCTGGCTGCATCGTCACCGGGGAGCGGGTCGGAGGTCAGGTGAGTTTTGCGCTCGCGGGCAAAGCGCCCGAGGCTGGGAAAACGCCGCCGGAGAAAATCGTCTTTGAGATCGGTTCGATCACCAAGGTCTTCACCGGGTTGCTTTTGGCGCAGGCGGTGGTGGAAAAGAAAGTGACGCTGGAGACGACTGTCAGCAGCTTGCTTGATCCCAAGCTGAAGTTTGCCGATCCACGCGTCGCCGCGATCACGCTGAAGCAGCTCTCCACCCACACCAGCGGCCTGCCGCGCCTGCCAGACAATTTGGACGTGGGAGCCGTCGAGGATGATCCATATGCGCATTATGATGAAAAATTGCTCATAGCCTATCTCACGAGCGCCAAACTCGATGGCGAGGGGCCATACTCATGCAGCTACTCGAACCTGGGCGTCGGTTTGCTGGGTCATTTGCTCGGAAAAGTTTATGGGATGAGCTGGGAGAAGGCGATGGTGACGAAAATCTGCCTGCCGCTCGGATTGAATGACACCGCAGTGCATCCTGGGCCGAATCTGCTGCTGGCGACACCGCATGCCGAGGCAAAAGTGGTGAAGCCATGGAGTTTCGATGCCGTGGCCGGAGCCGGGGCGCTGCGCAGCACGGCGGCGGATTTGATGAAGTTTGGCGAGGCGATGCTGCATCCCGAACAAACACCGCTCAAAGACGCCTTTGCCATTGCTCTGCAAGCGCAGGCGGACGCGCCGGCCATGGGCGGCCAGATCGGCCTCGGTGTGTTTTTGGGCAAGCGCGAGGGTGAAATGTTCTTCAGCCACGATGGCGGCACGGGTGGCTACAGCTCGTCACTGCAAGTCATCCCGTCGAAGGAGGTCGTGCTTGTCGCTTTGATCAACAACAACAGCCTCAGCGGCTCGGCGGTCATCGCCGCTATGTCCGATGCCAAACCTGCCACGCCACAAAAGCAGAAGGAGATTTCACTCCAGGCGGAGACGATGGCACAATACCCCGGCGTGTATGAACTCGACCGCGACTCACGCTTCACCGTGCTGCTGCGTGACGGCCAGCTTTGGGTGAACCTCACCGGCCAGGCCTTCCTGCGCGCCTTTGCCAAAGCGCCGGATCGTTTCTTTTACAAGGCGGTGGCGGCGGAGATAGCCTTCAATCGCGACCAGGGGCAGATCCAATCGCTCACGTTGTTTCAAAACGGACGTGAACTGCTGGCAAAGCGCACCACTGCGCCGCCCCCAAACTACAAGTTGCGCACCGCGAAGGAACTCCAGCCCTACGCGGGCGAATACCTGCTCATGGGCTTGAAGAAATTCACGCTTACCGTGCGGGGCGGCACACTGTTCGCCCAGCTTGAGGGCCAGGAGGCGGCTCCGGTGTTTGAAACGGCGACGGATCGTTTTGAGTACGATGTGGTGAAGGCCATTCTCATTTTCGCCCGGGATGACCAAAAGCAGATCAGCGGCCTCACTCTGCTGCAAAACGGCCTGCCCATCTCCGCCGCTCGTGTCAAGACCCCGACCAGTGCCCCGTCGAAGTGAAGCGGTTTTCCTTTTCCGCCAGCGCCAGCAGCGTCTGAAAATGCGGGCTGTTGCTCTCCCGATGCACCACGCTGGTCTCGATGCCTTTGAAGCCAGCCTTGCCGAGCATCTCGTGAAGATCGCTCTCGGAAAAGCCCAGCCACACATCCGCGTAAAGATCCCGCGCCTTCTCAAACTGGTGTTTCAGCAGATCCAGCACCACGATGCGCCCACCGGGCTTCAGCATCGTGAACGCGGCCTTCAGCGCCTTCTCGGGATTCTGCGCATGATGCAGCGCCTGGCTCAGAAACACGAGATCGACACTCAGCGGCGGGATTGGAGGCTCCTCAATGTCGCCCAGGCGGTATTCGAGGTTCGTGAAGCCATGCTGCTTCGCCAGATCCGAGCCGTAAGTCACCATCTTCTCGCTGTTATCGACGGCGATGACCTTTTTCGCCCGTTGCGCGAGTAGTTGTGAAAGTGTGCCCTCGCCCGCGCCGAGATCGGCGATGACCAGCGGCGGCATCAGCTTGAGCAACGTTTCGCCCAAGCCCTTCCACGAGCGTCCTGGGATGTAGTGGCGGCCAAACTTCCCCGCCAGCGCGTCGAAATAGGCCTGCGCCGTCTGTGCCCGCTTTTTCAGCACGACCTTGAGGGCTTCCGCGTCCTTTTTGACCTCGCGCAGCTCCTGGCCAGCCGCTTCGAGCAGGGCCAGGAAGTGCTCGTGCGTGGGCTGGTCCTTCGCGTTCGGATCATCGAGCTGGTAGAGCCGGTTCTTCCCGCTGCGGCGGTCGCTGACCAGCCCGGCAGACTTCAATTTGGCCAACTGGGCCGAGATGTTCGACTGCGGCAGCGACAGCACCTCCTGCATCTCCGCCACGCTCAGCTCCTCCTGCTTGAGCAGCAGCAGAATCCGCACCCGCGTGGGATCGGCGATGAGGCTGAGAGATTTGAGAACGGAGGCCACTTTCAGGCATCGTATCAACGCATGATGATACATCAATGCCGGAGTTTTCGGCTCTTTCAGAGCTTGGAAGCCGCCCAAATCCCCGCCTTGCGCTGCTCCGCCTGCTTTCTCAGTGCCTGAAGCTCCAGCGCGTAGTCATTCAAGGAGCGGGTGTCCGAGGGCAGGCTCGTCGTCACGCCCGCCACACGCGCAAAGCCCTGCTGCACGAGCAAATCGGCCAGATACACCCAGCTCCCAGGCGTGTGCTCCACGAGAAGCAGTGCGTAAAACCGGCTGCGTTCCGGCACCTGCTCCCAGCGCGTCATCACGCTGAACGGGCGGTCTTTGAGGAGCTGGGTGACGTATTGCGTCGCCTTCAGGCCTTCCGAGACCACCTTCTCGCCCGACACACCAAAGTAACGCGCCTGCTCCTGCACACGTTGCGGATGCGTCCAGGAGGCATCCAGCGCATCCACGAAGTACAGCACAAACACCTGCTCCTCCTCCGTGTCGCTCACCTTGATGCGCAGCGTGTCCGCCTCGTTCGTCCGGCTCTCGATGAAACGCGCTTTTGGGAACACCTTGAATTCAGGCAGCGCTGCAGGACCGCTGTCCAGGCTTTGGCCTGGCGGCAACTGCGCCACACCCACCGGCAGCGCGGGCAGCGGGTCCGGGCGGCTCTCCTTCAGCAAGATCGCCACCAGCACAATGATCAGCACCAGCACACAGGTGATGGCGAGATTGAGTAGGGTGTCGCGGAGAGGCATTGCGGTTCAACAAAGATGGGGTTGGTCACTTTCCCGTGATCACAGGCACGCTCAAGCCGCAAGTGACGCAAAGGGCAGAAGCTGAAACGCGGGGTGATTTTCCATCAGGATGAAAGAAAACATACTTCAAAGCACGATTGGTATGACCTCCTACCAATTGGCGATGACACTCTCCCCGCTCAAATCCACCCCGTCGCTCGTCGATCAGGTCTGCTCCCGCCTCGCGCGTCAGTTGCGTGACGAGATCGAGTCTGGCGACGGCAAATTGCCGCCCGAACGTCTCATGGCCGAAAGTCTCGGTGTCAGCCGCACCGTGCTGCGTGAGGCCACGAAACGCCTCGAGCTGCAAGGGCTGCTCGAAATCCGCCACGGCAGCGGCATACGGGCCGTCAATCGGCTCCACAAGCCGCTCAGCGGCTCGCTTTCGCTGCTGTTGCCCGAACTTCCTGAACGGCTACGCCAATTGAACGAAGCCCGCGCGGCCATTGAGCCTGAAATCGCGAGGCAGGCCGCTTTGAAGGCCAAAACGGCTGATCTGAAGCAACTTCGAGCCATCCACGACCGATTGGTGGCCGCTGAGACCCACGATGAAGCAGTCGAGGCCGACATCGACTTCCATCGCACCCTCGCCCGCGTCGCTGGAAACGAGATTTTGAAGCTCATGCTCGAATCGCTGGCCGATCTCGGTCGGGAAAGCCGCCGCGTCACCATCGGCAATGTCGGCCAGCAGCGTGCCATCGACCATCACAATGCCATTCTAGCCGCCGTGGCCGCCCACGATGCCGCTGCCGCCGCCAAGGCGATGAAACATCACATGGACGAGGCCGCCCGCGATCTCGCCGCCAAAACAAAGACCAAGCGATGAAACCTGCGCTCTTTCTCTTTTTCATCACCTCTGCTATCGCTGTCGATTTCGAACGCGAGATTCGTCCGCTGCTCCAGGAGCGCTGCATCGAGTGCCACGGCGAAAAGAAGCAAAAAGGCGAGCTGCGTCTCGATGCGAAGTCATTCGCCTTCAAAGGCGGTCACGAAGGTCCGGCCATCGTGGTGGGTAAAATCGACAAGTCGCCCCTCTTCCAGCGCATCACTCACGCGGATGAGAAAGAGCGCATGCCGCCCAAGGGCGACCCGCTGACGCCATCTCAAATCAAAACCATCCAAACCTGGATCGAGTCCGGTGCTGCGTGGCCCGAAAGCGCCGCAGACAAAGCCGCGCTGGCAGACAAACGCCTCCAGCACTGGGCCTGGCAACCCATCCAGACACCGCCAGCAGGTGCTACGATTGATTCCATCATCCGAACCAAACTCAAAGAGCACCACCTCACTCCCAGCCCCGAAGCCGATCCCCGCACGCTCATCCGCCGCCTCACGTTCGACCTCCACGGACTTCCGCCAACTCCTGCTGAAGTTGAGGCTTTTGTGAACGAGTGCCGTTCTGGTTCGTCATTCGTCATTCGTGATTCGTCGTTGTCGGCACTGGCCGACCGCCTGCTCGCCAGTCCGCGCTATGGAGAGCGCTACGCCCGCCACTGGCTCGACATCGCGCACTACGCCGACACGCACGGCTTTGAGCGCGATCAGCGTCGTGACAATGCATGGCACTACCGCGATTACGTAATCAATGCGCTCAACGCCGACAAACCGTATGACCAATTCCTTCGCGAGCAGATCGCGGGCGATGTGCTCTCGCCAAACGATCCACAAGCCATCGCCGCCACGGGTTTTCTTGCTGCGGGACCGTGGGATTTCGTCGGGCAGGTCGAAACGAAGAGCGAGGTGCTCCGCCGCAGCGCCCGCACGCTTGATCTCGATGACATGGTCACTCAGGTGATGACCGCTGCGTGCGGCGTCACGGTGAACTGTGCGCGCTGCCATGATCACAAGCTCGATCCGATCTCGCAGCGCGAGTATTACTCGCTCTGGTCTGTCTTCGCTGGCTTGAAACGCGGCAATCGCGATCTCGATACTGCCGAGGCAACGCGACTCGCCGCAGAGCGGGCCAAAACGCACAACCGGTTGCGCCAAGTCACCACCGAACTCGCCAAACTGACCGGTCAAGGCCTTGACCTCGCCGACATGATTGGCGGTGGCAACGGACGTGGCACTGGGACGAAAGGGGCTGGCCTGCACGTCGGCAATGGCACCGTAGCGAAGGATAAACTCGGCTACCACCGCGACATCAAAGCCAACCGCCTTCAGAAACCCGAATGGGGTCATGTGAACGCTCCCAAGTTTGTGCAGTGGCTGTTTGTTCCCGATGGCCGGGAGGAAGTAAACATCGCCTTCAAAAAGCCCGTGAAAGGTGTGCCGCTCTCGTCCGCGCACACTTGGGATGCCATCCGCAACGGACCGCTCGCTTCGCAAGTCTCCACCAGCATCGACGGCACTGATTTCGCCAAAGAAGGTCACAGCATTCTCGGCATGCACGCAAACAGCGCCGTCACCTTCGATCTCAAAGAAATTCGCCAAGCCAGCGGCTACACGAAGATGCGGCTCACGGCGATGGTCGGTTTTGGAGCCAGCAAACAGGTCGCCAGCAGTCTTACCGACTTTAGTGTCTTTGTCGGCAGCGAACAAAAGTTCCAGCGCCTCAAGATGCGCAAAGATGAGTCCGCTCGCATTGACCTCAGTATCCCCGCAGATGCGCTGACTCTCACGTTGATCGCCACCGATGGAGGAGACGGCATCGGCAGTGACTTGCTCTTCCTCGGCGATGCCAAACTCGCGCTCGACATCGAATCGCAGCCGCTCTCTGCCGCCGACAAGGCTCGCGTCAACGCGTTGCAAGCCGAAGAGAAACAACTCAGCTCGAAACTGAATGCCAAATTCTCTACGAACAAGGTGTATGCCGTCATCGCCGACCCATCGCCAGCCATTCAGATTCTCAAACGTGGCGATCCCGAGTCTCCCGGCGAAGAATCCATCCCACCTGGCACCCTGAGCCTCTTGCGTGAGCTCAAACCTGATCTAGGCACCCTCGAAACCTCTGAAGGCGACCGCCGCAAGGCACTCGCTGCCTGGATCACCGATGCGCGCAATCCTTTGACCCGCCGTGTCATCGTCAATCGTCTCTGGCACTGGCATTTCGGCCAAGGCATCGTCAACACCCCCAGTGACTTCGGCCTCGGCGGTGGTAAGCCTTCGCATCCCGAACTGCTCGATTACCTTGCCGAAGAACTTCTGAAAAGCGGCTGGTCGTTGAAGCACATGCACAAGCTCATCGTGATGAGCGAAGCCTACCTTAGAACGAGTTTTCCAACTCGTTCATCCAAGGCCAACGAGTTGGAAAACTCGTCCTACATCGACTCCAACAACCGCCTCCTCTGGAGACAAAACCCACGCCGCATCGAAGCCGAGGCCACGCGTGACTTCGTGCTCGCCATCTCCGGCAAGCTCAATCTCCAGCAAACAGGCGGCCCAGGCTTCACCGACTTCACCTACACCGAGGGCTACGCGCCCGTTTATCAGCACATCACCGCAGATACACCGGAGCTGTGGCGTCGCAGCATCTATCGCTTCGTTGTGCGCAGTACCCCGCAGAAGTTCCTCACCACGCTCGATTGCCCCGATCCCGCGAACCTCACGCCCGCGCGCCTGACCACCACCACCGCGTTGCAATCCCTCGCGCTCTTCAACAACGACTTCATCCTCCGCCAGTCTCGCTACTTTGCTGAGCGCTTGCAAAACGAAGCCGGTGCCGATGTCTCCAAGCAAATCCACCTCGCCTACGCCCTCGCCTTCTCCCGCGAACCCACAACCGAGGAACAGCATCTCGGAACTCAATTCATCCAAACCAGCGGCCCTTTTGCCTTCTGCCGCTCTCTGTTCAACGCCAACGAGTTTGTCTATGTGGACTAGCCTTCGTCATTCTCAAAGAGCCATCGCCGATGTTCGTGATGGATCTGTAGAATTGTCACGAGTCTCTTGGCTTCGTCGATGGTGTAGAGTATGCGCCAACCAACACCCGACTTCCACGGGCGGAAGAGCATCTGGCGGATTTCAACGATTGGGTTCCAGCGTCCATTCTCAGGGGCCATCCCGTATCGTCGAGGTTCTGCTGCCAGCTTCTCCAGTTCTGGCTCCAGCGCCGTCACCCAACGCTTGGCAAGCTCATAGCCACCGTGCCGTTCGTCAGACTCTTACCAGGCCACCTGCCTCTCGACGGCAGCCTTTGCCTCGTCAGACAGCTCCCAGCGATACTTCATTTGGACGCCCTGCGTTTAGCTATGGCCGCGCGAATTTCCTGAAAAGCCTGTGGCCCTGGAGTGCCCCGCTTACCTTCAGCATAAGCCTCAACGGCGGACTTCAATTCCATGTCGAGTCGGTACTCTTCCGCCGCATGCATCAGCTTGTCGAAGGCGTTGACCGAAAGCACCACCGCAGTCGCTTTCCCATTGTGAGTCAAAACACGCGGCCGGTTGTGCTTCTTCAGCTCCGCCGTGTGCTTGCGCGTCTGGCGGGCAAAGTCGGTGAGACTGACGACATCTTTTTCAAGTATCATGTTCATGCCCGCAGGCTAGCACAGAATTGTGTGCGTCAGCAACCCTCCGTTTCACCTCCATGAAAGCCCATCACTCACGTCGCTTATTCCTCCAAACCGCCGCTGGTGGCATCGGTGGTCTCGCTTTGAGTTCCATGCTTGCACGCGGCGCGCAGCCTCATCACAGCGCAAAGGCGAAACGCGTGATCCAGATCTTCTGCCCCGGCGGCATGAGCCATGTGGACACGTTTGATTTCAAGCCGGAGCTGATCAAACGCGCGGGCAAGCCTTTCGATCCTGATGGCAAGCTGCAGTTCTTCGCGTCGAAGCCCGGCAACTGCCAGCCGAGTTACTACCCCTTCAAACAGCACGGCGAATGCGGGCGCTGGGTGAGCGATCTCTTCCCCAAACTCGCCACGCAGGTCGATGACATGGCCTTCATCTACTCCATGCAGAGCAAGACCGCGCTGCACGGCCCGGGCTGCTTCATGATGAACACGGGCCAGACGTTGCCCGGCTTTCCCAGCATGGGCGCGTGGGTGACCTACGGCCTCGGCAGCGAGTCCGACAACCTGCCCGCCTTCGTCGTGCTGCCTGATCCGCGCGGACTCCCACCTGGCGGCCCAATCAACTGGGGAGCGGGCTTCCTCCCCGCTGTGCATCAGGCCACCACGCTCGATGCCACGAACGTCGAGCAACCCATCGCCGATCTCTTCCCGCCGAAGGACTTCAGTGGCACCGGTCGCGTGCAGGACCAGCAAACGCTCGCCTTCCTGCAAAAGCTCAACCGCCAGCACGCCGCGCAGCGCACTGCCAACACCGAACTCGACGCCCGCATCGCCGCGTATGAAATGGCCGCGCGACTCCAGCTTAGCGCCCCCGAAGTCACCAACCTCAGTGGGGAGACCGAACTCACGAAGAAGCTCTACGCCATCGACGATCCCGAGATCGGCCCCTTTGGCCGCCAGTGCCTCATGGCCCGCCGACTCGCCGAACGCGGCGTGCGCTTCATCCAAATCTACTGCGGCGCTGAAAACACCACGGCGAAGAAAATTCGCCCCAACTGGGACAGCCACGAGGATCTCGTGCGCGACCACGGTTATTGGGGTGCGGTGCTCGACACCGGTGCGAGTGCGTTGCTCGCCGATCTCAAATCACGCGGTCTGTTGGAAGACACGCTCGTCATCTGCACCACCGAATTCGGCCGCCAGCCCGCCGCGCAAGGCGCAGGCAAAGGCCGCGACCACAATGCTGGTGCTTTCACCGCCTGGATGGCCGGCGGCGGCATCAAGGGAGGCACCAGTTACGGCAGCACCGATGAACTCGGCTTCAAAGCCGTCGAAAACATCACCCACAGCTACGAACTCCACGCCACCGCGCTGCACTTGCTCGGCATTGACCACGAGAAGCTCACCTTCTATCACAACGGCCTCCAACAGCGCCTCACCGGCCTCGAAGGGCATGGTGTCATTAAAGATCTCGTCAGTTGAGGCATTCGCTTTGCAGGAACCATGAAACGCATCTTCATCGCCGCACTCAGCCTGATGGCCGACTTGAAGAGGCAGAATGCCCCGCGTGCTCGCCCTATGAGAACTCTTCGATTACTCTGACTCGCCGTGGGTCGCGCCGAAGACCAAACGCACAAGAGGATCAAGCCGGCAACCCTCATGAGACGCCTCATAAGCTTCTTCGTCGGCCTCTTTTCCACCTGAGGAGTTTTATAATTGCATGCCCAATTTCGGCTTGGCAGCCCACACCGAGCCTCGGCCTTCCCGTTTTATGTTCGCTTCTCCAACGAAATGCGTAACCGTTCCGCTGTTGTGGTATGTCTTATCGAATGTCTTTCGATTTTGCCAGCCTCATCACCTCCAGCCAGCAGCGGTTGTATGCTTACATCCGCTCGCTGCTTGATAACTCGGCGTCGGCTTGGGATGTGCTGCAGGAGACAAATGTGGTGCTGTGGAAGAAGCAGGCGGAGTTTCAGATGGGAACGAATTTTGACGCTTGGGCCTTCACGGTGGCGCGGTTTCAGGTGATGGCTTGGCTGCGAGATCGGAAGCGTGAGCCGCTGGATGTGATGACGCATGAGCTTTGCGAATTGATGGCTGAAGACGCGGCGGTGCAGGCGGGTGACTTTGATGTTCGGCTCGTGGCTTTGCAGAAGTGCCGTGAGCAGTTGCCGGAGCGTGGTCGCCGTTTGGTGGAGCTTTATTATGAGCGTAGTCAGAGCGTGAAGCAGGTGGGTGAGGATTTGAAGATGGGTGCTGAGGCGGTGAAGCAAGCGCTCTTCCGACTGCGGCGCTTGTTGCAGGATTGCATTGAAGGTCAGACCATCTCTCCCGATTCCCTATGAAACCGATTCCCGATGAAAACCCACGCGACTGGCTTGAGCGCATGCTGATCAAGCTGCGTGAAGGCGAGGCGACTCCTGATGAGGTGGCGAAACTGCGTGAGCTACTGGCTAGCGATGCGGATGCACGGCGTGTTTATCTGCGTGCGAAGCAAATGGACACGATGCTGGAGACGGCTCCGATGCCGCAGGTCGCTCTGCGCCGTTCAGTGAAGAAGGAGGTGAGTGCGTTGCGTCGTTGGAAGATCGCGGCCTTTGCCAGTGCGGCGGCTGCGGTGGTGGCACTGGCGTTTATGGGTTTTGGGCAACGTCCGCAGGTGTTACGGGATCGTGATGCTGCAGTGGCGATTTTGAAATCCAGCTTCGAGGCGGTGATCGACGGACGCGAGGTGTTGCTTGGTGAGCAGCCGATGCGTGCGGGCACTTATAGGCTGGAGCGGGGAAGTGTGCAGTTGCGGTTTGGCAACGGCGCAGATGTGGTAATCGAGGGGCCGGCAGCATTTGATTTGGTGGATGCGGCGACCATGCATTTGAACTACGGCAGTCTCTGGGCGCATTGCTCAGAGGAAGCACGCGGTTTTGCGGTGCGGATGCCCGGCGGTCGTGAGTTGGTGGACTTTGGCACCGAGTTCGGGGCGCGTGTGGACGCGGAGGGCGGGGCCCAGGTCAAGGTGATGCAGGGTGAAGTGAAGATTAGCGATGCGGTGGCTAGGCCATTGGATTTGACCACTGGTAAGGCGGCTCACTGGGAACTGACCGCTCCGCCGCTGGCGATGAACACGACGGAGGTGAGGCCCTTTCAAACGGCGATCATGCTGGCTGAAAAGGTGAAGTCCGCACCTACCACAGACGAGCAGACGGTGGTGACTTACCTAGAGCCAAACGGAGAGTGGGGCAAAGCCTCAGCTTGGAGCAGCGGCGCGCAGCCCGGTGCCCATGAGCTTGAGCGCGCGGTGATCAATCACGGGCAGGTGATTCAGGTCACACCAGACACGCCGCCTTCGGCCCATCCTGTGGACATTCATGTGAGCAATGGCCATGAGACGAGCATTCAGGGGCCGGATGCGACGCTGGAGATCACTGGAAGTCTAGAGTGCCAGGTCCTGCGGATTGCCACGGCGGACAAGGCGGACGGTCTGGTGCGGCAGACGGGTGGCACCCTGAACGTGACAGATTCATTCATCGCGTCCTCACACGAGGGGGCGCCGACCCAAAGCGCTTATCATTTGTCGAATGGAGCCTTGAATGTCGGGCATGAATTGATCGTCGGCCTTCGCGGTCCGGCGGAGTTCACGCTGAAGGGCAGTAAGACAGTCGTCACCGCGGATCGTATGAATCTTGGTCAGGGCGCTACGTTGTCCTTTGTGCTCGACTCCGACGGCTCAAGTCTCATCAAGCTGCGCGACACGCTGGTCTCTAGCGAGAAGGCGCGGTTGGTGATCGATGGCTCACAGTATCGCGGCGGACCAAAAACAATCCCGCTGGTGATTTGTGGTGCGCGCAAGGTGGACGGGCGCTTCCTGCCCGAGAACATGAGCCTCACCGGCTTTCAAGGCATGACGGGACGCATCGTGTATCGCGCAGGCAGCATGGAGCTGGAACTGACTGCGCGATAAGCGTAGCGGTCCGAAAACTGGGGGCATTGACAGCCCCACTTGGTCAACTCTCAGCCGTGGCGCTGGCAGTGACTGTTTCGCTCCCCAAAGTCGTGATTTCGGCCTGATGGAGGTTTTTGAGTCTTTTTTCGTAACCAAGCCGGACGGGTCGGTATGCACTTTGGCCCTGTTTTTCCGCTTCGGGCACCACCAGACCGATGAATGATCTGATACCCCAACCATCTTCGCTGCAAAACTTCACGTTTGCCCGGCTCCAGCCTGTCATCATGGCCATCATTCTAGCGGCCACTCCAGCCTGGGCGGCGAGTTTGTTCTGGGACGGCACGGATGCCACGGCCAATGCGGACGGCGGTGCTGGTATCTGGAATACTACCAACACCAACTGGGACAACGCCGCAACTGGCGGGGTGAACACCGCCTGGGGGACCGGTGCCAACGGCCACATCGCCAATTTCGGTGGCACCGGCGGCACGGTGACGCTCGGTTCTGACATGGGTACTTCCGGCGCGTATCCAAACTCAATCAATGTCACTGCGGGGAACTATGTGCTCGATCTCAACAGCCTGGGACTAGCGTGGAGGGGCAGCGGTCTGACCATTTCCTCCGGTGCGACACTCACCATCCAGAATGGCACAGTCACGATTTTGAATACCGGTGTCTCGGTGACCGGGACCAATGCCCTGACCATTTCCGCGAAGGTCACTGAAGTGTCTGCTGGGACTAGTTTTTCCAAGTTTGGCGCCGGAGACATCACCCTCACCAATAATGCCAACGACTTCACTGGCAAGCTCTTCGGCCAGAATGGCGGCACCGTCAGCTTTTCTTCCATTGCCAACGGCGGCATAGCCAGTGCTGCCGGCGCTGGCAGTATCGTCGAGACTGGAATCAACAACACGATGCGATACACGGGTGGCGCAGCCTCGACCAACCGCACGCTCTCTCTGGTCGGCTCCGGAGCCAGCACTTTCAAGAACGATGGCACCGGTGCTTTGGTATGGGCAGGGGCCTTTGCCAACACGAAGACCGATGCGAACACGCTGAATCTCGGCGGCAGCAACACCGGAGCCAACGACTTTCAAGGGGCGATCATCAACAGCACGAACGCAGGGCAGGCGCTCTCGGTTAACAAACAGGACGCAGGCACCTGGATACTCTCTGGAGCCAACACCTACTCGGGCGGCACGACAGTCAGTGCCGGAACCCTTTCATTTGGCAGCACGACAGCCATCGGCACTGGTGCCATGACCCTCAGCGGTGGCAATTTGGACAGCTCGGTGGCGAACCTCGTCAATGCCAACAACAACGCACAGAACTGGAACAGCAACTTCTCCTTTGTCGGCACGCAGAGCCTTAATCTCGGCACTGGTGCCGTGACTTTAAACGCAACGCGGCAAGTTGCCGTGACCGCCAACACACTCACCGTCGGCGGAGCGATTTCTGGCAGTGGTTTTGGGCTGACCAAGGCAGGTGCTGGCGTGCTGAGTCTCTCGGGTGCCAACACCTACACCGGCACCACCACCCTCAGTGCAGGCACGCTGCGAGCAGACGCGGCTGATGTGCCCGCCACCTCGGGTGCCCTGGGCAATGGCGGCACCATCACCTTCACCGGCGGCACCCTTCAATACACAGCCAACAGCGCCGCCACCGACTACAGCACCCGCATCAGTAGCAGCACCGCCGCTGCCATCAAACTCGACACCAACGGCCAAAATGTCACGTTCGGCACCGCACTCTCCAGCACCAACACTGGCGGACTGACCAAAGAGGGGGCCGGACAACTTGAGCTCAAGATGAGCGCGGCCGCTCAATACACTGGCACCACCACGATCAACGGCGGCACCTTGAAATTTGTCGGCCAAGCTGACCTTAATTTCATCAACAGCTCAAGCATCAACATCAACAATGGGGCATCCCTGGTTATTTATTCGGACTTTAATCGAACCACACTTAGCAACGGCAAAACCTTCACGTTTGGCAGCACCGGAGGAGGCTCGATCATCTATGACAAGGGCAACCACCTCTGGCAGAACAGTGTAGGAAAGTTTGTCACCACCGGAGGAACGCAAAACACCATCAGCAGTGCCAATGGTGGGTTCATCAATCCCCAAGGTGCCAACACCGTGAACTTCGACATCGCGGACGGCTCGGATGCGGTCGATCTCCTCGTGTCGGTGGCCATTGGCAGCGGAAGCTACACCAAAAGCGGTGCGGGAACCCTGTCGATCACCAGTTTCAGCACTCTCGGAGGAGGTGCCGCCCAGCCCAATCTCACCATCAATGCCGGAACCTTCGATGTGGGTGGCACCGCACGCTTGACCACCTCCGGTCAGGCCTTTGGCGTGGTCACCAGTGATATTCTCAACAACGGGGTCTATAGCCACAGCAGCAGCGGTGCCCAGACGCTGTCCGGCGTCATCAGCGGCTCCGGGTCTCTCATCAAGAGCAACAGCGCCAGCACCGTGACCCTCTCCGGCACAACGGCCAATACCTTCTCCGGCCTGACCACGGTCAATGGCGGAACGTTGCTGCTAAACAAGACCGCAGGCGTGAACGCGATCGCCGGAAACGTGACCATTGGCGATGCGTCAGGCGTGGACATCCTCCAGTTGTCGGCCAGTGACCAGATCGCGAACACTTCGATCCTCACCTTCAATGGGGCCAGCGCCAACGCGGGAACCTTTCGCATGAACGCGCAGAATGAAACCGTCGGCGGCATCGCCAGCACCAGCGGCGCAGGCATCATCGAAAACGGCACCTCCGGCACCTCGACTCTGACGCTCGATGTCAATACGACCGACCGCGTGTTCAGCGGCATCATTCAGAACGGTGCCGCAGGAACCCTGGCACTGACCAAGACCGGCACCGGTGCGCAGACGATTACCGGCGCGAACACCTACAGCGGTGTCACCACCGTGAGCGCAGGCAGTCTCCAAGTTGGCAGCAGCGGCACTGGCACCACCGGCACGGGAGCTGTCACCGTCCAAACAGGCGGCGTCATCCTGGGCACTGGAGTTGTTCAAGGCTCCAGCTTCACGGCTGAGAGCGGCTCCACCATTCGTCCTGGTGATACCGTGGCGAACAGCAGCCACGGCACGCTTACATTTTCGCCCGTTACTACGGGAACCCATGACGTGCAAAGCGGATCAAGTGTGATCCTGGGCATCTCGACTGCCACGACCACGAATGCCACCTTCGGCGGCAATACGGTTGGCTCGGCGGGCTATGACGCTTGGCTTGATGGCATCAGTGGCGTGGGTGGTCACGACCGCCTCGTCTTCAACGGCACCTCGGGTAGCACGCTCGCCTTCAGTGGCAACCTTAGCGTCATCGGCAGCAGCTACAGCGCACAGCTTGGCGACGTGTTTAACCTCCTCGATTGGGCCAGTCTCGTGAGCAGCAACTTCTCCGGCTTCGCCACTGGCACCAATTACCGCGACGGCACGGGCGACAACGGCAGCCAGTTCGATCTGCCGGACATCAGCAGTTCCGGCTACTTCTGGGACATCAGCCGCTTCGCCTCCTCCGGCAATATCGCAGTCGTCCCTGAGCCAAGCCGCGCGTTGCTCATGATGCTCGGCCTCGCGGGTCTCGTATCCCGGCGCCGTCGTCCGTAAGCGCTATCGACGAGGATCATGATTCAAGTTCGGCTTTTTAGTGACCAAGCAAAAAAGAGGCTGAAAATCACGCCATTGGATGACGCAAAGTATAAAGTCGCTGCACGTCCGATGCCCCCGCTCCATTTCCGTCTTACCCCACTCCTGTCATTGCTGGCGGCTTGCGCCATGATGGCATCATCCGGCCGCAGTCAGGAGCCTGCGGCGGTGCTGGCGGAGAAGCATCAAGCTTTGCTGACGGAGCATTGCTTGTCATGCCACAGCGCTGAAAAGCAGAAGGGGAAGTTCCGCGTCGATGATCTCCCTTTCACGATCACGGACAATCGTAATGCCGAGCGCTGGCAGAAGGTGCTCAATGCGCTGAACTCGGGAGAGATGCCACCCGAGGAGGAGAAACCTGTGCCAAGTGATGCCAAGGCAGATTTCCTTGATGATCTGGCCAAGGTGATGGTGATGGCCCGCCGGAACCTCGGGGATACGAAGGGTGTCATCACCATGCGCCGACTCAATCAACGGGAGTATGGGAACACGCTGCGGGAACTGCTGGGAGTCACGATGAACGTCAGCGAATTGCCTTCTGACGCGAACGCTTCGGGCTTCGACACGGCGGGCACCAATCTCTTCATGTCAGGCGATCAGTTTGAGCAATACGTCGAACTCGGTCGCGAGGCCGTGTCGGAGGCTTTTGAGCGGCATGATCGCGCAGGGATGGTGAAGAAGGAGCGCTTTGAGGCGGAGAAAGGTCTCCTGGAGCGGGTGAACAAATCGCTCAAGCAGCGCATCGAGTTCCGGCTGGCTTACAACAAGTGGACGCGGGCGGTGGACAAGGCGGCAGCGCTGCCGGAAAATCACGCGGCGGTGGCGGAGATACGCAAGGTGAAGCAGAGTCCGCATCTCTTCTATCACTCATGGGAGAGGCTCAAAGGCGCGCCCTCGCCCGTGGACTATGGCTTCACGGATGCTGTGAATGCCAGCCATGAGGCCTGGGACGGGACTTGGAACCGGAGAATGCCTTATCAATCCTGGTTCGTGGCCCAGCCGGAGAACTTGACGGGCGGATGGCTGACTGTCGGTGACAACGCGGTCAATTCATACTTCTCTTTCAGCATCCACGGCTGGCCGGCGGGCGACTACGTGGTGCGTCTGCGAGTGGCGGCTTCGGAGAAGGTCTCGCCGGAGCGGCGCTTCATCGAACTCGGAATGGGCGGTGGCAATCCTTTCAAGCACGACAGCACCCACATGGTGACCGGGACGCTGGCCGATCCGCAGGTCATCGAGATCCCGGTGACGCTGACCGCCAAAGGGTTGCGCACGTTTTTCGTGCGGGAGCGCGGCACTCAGGACGATGACAGCCAAGGGAACCTCAAACAAAACGTCGGCATTGCGGAAAACGGCATCGGGCTGGATTTCGCAGTCTGGGTGGACTGGGCGGAAGTGGAGCGTCTGCCTGCAAAGGCTCCCACACCCGGAATGAAGGCTCTCGCCGCCGTGGTGGGTGACGCGAATAGCTCGATCCCACCGGAGGTGCTGGGCAAGGCGCTGGAGGTCTTTTGTCTGGAGGCTTTTCGCGGGCACCAGCCCTCGACTGGCTTTCTGAAGCGGCTCGCGTCGGTCTATGCGGATCGTCGCAGTCACGGCGATAATCATCGTCAGGCGCTCACGGAAATCCTCGCGCTGGTGCTGGCATCACCGCGCTTTTTGTATCTCAGCGAGCCACAACAGCCCAGTGGCACGGGTAATCTCAGCGCACGCGAGCTGGCCACACGGCTGTCTTATTTCCTCTGGAGCGCCCCGCCAGATCAGGCGCTGCGCGATCTCGCAGCGAGCGGTGAGCTTCTGAAACCGGAAGTGCTCGCAGCACAGACCAACCGCCTGCTGGATGATCCACGCTCCGCCGACTTTCTGTGCCCGTTTCTTCACCAATGGCTGCGCATGGACCGGCTCGACTTCTTCCGCTTCAACAACTTACTGTATCCGGGCTTCGACGTCAGCGCGAAGGAGGCCGCGCGGATGGAAGTCTATGAGACCTTCGCGCACATCCTGCGACAAAACCGCAGCCTACGTGAACTGCTGAAGTCCGATTACGTGATGGTGAATGGGCTGCTGGCGGACTACTACAAGCTGTCAGGGGTGAAGGGTGATCAGTTCCAGATGATGAAGCTGCCTGCGGATTCACCACGCGGTGGATTTCTCGGTATGGCGGCGATCCATGGCATGGGCAGCAATGGCGAGCACACCAGCCCCATCGAGCGCGGTGCCTGGGTATTGCGCAAGCTGCTCAATGATCCCCCGCCGCCTGCGCCAGCGAATGTGCCGCAACTTACCCGACTTGAGGACAAGCTGCTGACGACACGCGAGCGCTTTGCGATGCATCAGGAGCAGCCGCAGTGCGCCAGTTGCCATCGAAAGATCGATCCCATCGGCTTTGGCCTGGAGAACTTTGACGCCGTTGGCCAGTGGCGCACCGAGGACTCCTACGAGCGTGCAGGCCTGGGCCGGAAAACTTGGCCGGTGGAACCCGCCGGAGCCTTTCACAAAGGCCCCGCTTTCAAAAGCTACCACGAGCTGCGTGACCTCATTCACGCCAGGGCCGATGACTTCGCGCACGGCTTCAGCATGGCGCTCATCGAATACGCCCTCGGTCGCTCCATCGGCTTCCGCGATGAACCCCTCATCGAGAAGATGATCTCCGAGGCCAAGCCGCAGGACTTCGCCCTGCGCTCCTTCATTCACACGTTGATTCGCAGCGAAGAGTTCCATTCCAAGTAATCAGTGCCGCCCCCATTCACATCATGAAGACACGCCGCCACTTCCTCCGCTCCAGCTCGGCCACGCTGGCGCTGCCTTTTCTGGAGTCCGTCGGGTATCGCCGTTTCGCTGCGGCTGCCGCACCCGTCACGCCTGCCAAGCGCATGATCTTCATCGCCATGGGCTACGGAGTGACCCAGGAGACGTGGTTCCCTGATCGCAAACAAACTGGCCCAGGTTTTACTCTGCCGCCCGGACTCGCACCGCTCGCGCGTCACAAGGGCGACATCACCATCGTGCAGGGACTCTCCAATCGATACTCCGAGGATGCGCACGCTGGCAGCACCTTCTGGCTCACCGGCGCGAATCCGCATGAGAGCGGCGCGGCGTTTCACAATGGCATCTCGGCCGATCAGGTGGCGGCAGCCGCATTTGGCAAAGACACGCGCTTTGCCTCCCTTCAGCTCAATGGCAGCGACAAGGACCTCTCCGGCCCCGGACACGGCCCCGGCCTCTCACTGGCATGGGACAATCGTGGCAAGCCCGTCGGCGGACAGAACTCACCACTCACTGCCTTCAATCGGCTCTTTTCCGCCGAGAACGTGCCGTTGGACCAACTGCGGCTCCGTTTGGCACAAAAACGCAGCATGCTCGACACCGTCATGGAGGAAGCGCAGGACTTGCAGCGCGGCCTTGCGAAGAACGATGTCGATAAGCTCGACGAGTATTTCCAAGGCATCCGCGAGATCGAGGTGCGCCTCGCCAAAGACGAGCAATGGCTGTCCGTGCCCAAGCCGAAGTCGCCGCTCCAGCCGCCGCCAGAAGGCTCTTCAGGCCAGGAAGAAATCCGGCTCATGTACGACCTCATGGCTGCCGCCTTGCAAACCGACAGCACCCGCGTGCTGACCTACCGCCTGCCTATCGCCAATCTGCTCAGCAGCATCGGTGTAAAGGTCGCCGCGCACGACATGAGCCACTACAGCCCCGGCGAGCGCATGGAGGCCTCGCAGAAGCGCGATGCCGCCAACACCGAGCTGCTCGCCGGCCTGCTCGACAAACTGAAGGCGGTGCCCGAGGCCAACGGCAGCCGCTTGTTCGACCACACGACCGTCGTCTTCGGCAGCAACCTCAGCAACGTGCATAACCTCACCAACTGTCCCACGCTCATCACCGGTGGCGGCTCTGGCATCAAGCTCGGTCACCACCTTGTCGTTTCAAAAGACACACCGCTCTGCAATGCCTGGCTCACCCTGCTCCAAGGCTCCGGCCTCGACCTCGAACGCCACGGCGACAGCTCCGGCGTGGTGAAGGAATTGATCGCGTGAGACCATATGGAGTCCCCCCCAACCCGCCACGGCGGCATATCGCGTATGCGACGCAGGCGGTGCTGAACTACTGGGCCTTTGTGGACTACCTGGACGAATCTACAGGCATGAGCATTGGCTTGAACCGTTACCTCGTTGCGAAGGACAAAGAAGGCATCCGCTACTGCCTCGTCGAAGAAGGTGTGCGACTCGACAAAATGAGCACCAAGGCGTGGAGCAAGCTCGTGGAGCATTTCCGGCATGGGACACACGCCCGCGCCAGGGGCGGTCGCCATCGTGTTGCTCATGGGTTAAAGCCACACCCGATCCCACACCGATCGATCAGAAAAAACCACTCATTGACGCCACCACCGCCACGCCTGATGAAATCGCAGCGCATGTCAGCGCAGCCATCGAACGGCCCCAAGCCAATCGCGATCTCAATCCCGCCAACGCCATCATCCTCTACGCCTGGAACGAGCACGTCGAAGGCGGCTGGCTCCAGCCCACACTTGGGGCCGATGGCAAACCGAACGATGCACGCTGCAAAGCTTTGGGGAAGGTGTTACATGGAAAAACCAGTCAGTGATGTTGCCCGCGCGTTGAAAATGCACCTCGTCAATACCAAGACCATGAAAACCATTCTCGCCTGTGTTAAATAAGCAGACTCCTCACATGTCCACTGCTCCTCACATCGCCATCATCGACTGGCGCACCGCCCCACAGGGCGATGCGGAGTCCGCCATCGAAAAAGCCATCATCGGCAGTGCCGCGAAGGTCACACGTCATCTCTGCGACACCGACGCAGACTTGGATGACGAAATCGCTGCTGCCAACGCCATCATCATCTGGCACAACATGCCGCTCACGTCCTCCGGCATCGCGAAGCTCAAGAACTGCCGCGCCATCATTCGCAACGGCGTGGGCTTCGACAGCGTGGACATCGCCGCAGCTCGTGAGCGCGGCATCGCTGTCTGCAACGTCCCCGATTACGGCACCGAGGAGGTCGCGGATCATGCCATCGCTCTCGCCATGGCCCTGTGCCGCCAAATCCTGCCACTCGATCAAGAAGCCAAACAACTCGGCTGGAACATCAAAATCGGCCCCAAGCTCCGCCGTCTCAGCACGCGCACGTTTGGCATCGTCGGCCTCGGTCGCATCGGCACCGCGACGGCGCTGCGGGCCAAGGCACTCGGCTTCCGTGTCATCTTCCACGATCCGTATCTTCCCAATGGCGCGGACAAGGCCGTGGGCATCACGCGCGTGCGCACGCTTGATGAATTGCTCACCCAAACCGATGTCCTCTCGCTGCATTGCCCGCTGAATGACGAAACGCGGCACTTGATCGCTGAGCGCGAGCTTGCGCTGCTCAAGCCGGGTGCCTTTGTCGTGAACACCGCTCGCGGAGCGGTCATCAAAAAGTCCGCCATCCTCGCCGCGCTCTACGAAGGACGGCTTGCAGGCGCGGGGCTCGATGTGATCGAAGACGAACCGCTGCGCAGCGAAGAAGAAGCCTCCGCTCCCAATCTCATCGCCACCTGCCACGCGGCGTTTTGCAGTGTGGAGTCGAAGATCGAGATGCGCAGCACCTCGGCCCGCATCGCGCTGGCTGCTGTGACCGGGGCGAAGCTCGAAAATGTCGTGAACGGCATCGAGTAACCACAATTCGTTGAGAAGTCGCCGAAGTGGCTGCGTTACCACGCACCGCCATGAAGTCTTTCCGCGCTGCTTTTTTTGCCCTCGTTGTCTGCGCTGCCGCGCAGCCGAAGTTCAACGTCCTGCACATCGTCTCGGACGATTTGAACACCTCGCTCGGCTGCTACGGCCACGCACAGGTGAAGTCACCACACATTGACAAGCTGGCGGCATCCGGCGTGCGGTTTGAGAAGGCTTACTGCCAATTCCCGCTCTGCAATCCCAGCCGCGCGTCCTTCATGACCGGCATGCGGCCCGGCAGCACGAATGTGTATGAAAACAGCACGCATTTCCGCCAGGCATTGCCAGAGGTGCTGAGCATCCCGCAGACCTTTTCCAAGGCGGGAGCGTTCGCAGCGCGAGTCGGCAAACTCTACCACTACGGCGTGCCCACGCAGATCGGCACGAGCGGGCTGGATGACGAGCCGTCCTGGCAGCAGGTGGTGAATCCCATCGGTCACGACAAAAAAGTAGAGGATCAGATCCACACGCTGACACCAGGGCAATTCGGCGGCACGCTGAGCTGGTTCAATGATCCCTCCGAGGAGCTGCAGACCGATGCCGTGGGCGCAGCGGAGGCCATCAAACTGCTCGAAGCGAAGAAGGGCGGCCCGTTTTACCTCGCGGTCGGCTTTTACCGCCCGCACACCCCGTATGTGGCCCCGAAAAAGTACTTCGAGCAGTATCCCATCGAAAAAGTCCAGCTTCCCACCGGGCCGATGAAGGACGCGCCTGGCATTCCCACGCAGGCCTATGCGAGCTACAAAAAGGAGCAGGACCAGCTCACCGACCCGATGCGCAAGGAGATCCTCCAGGCCTACTTCGCCTCCACGACTTTCATGGATGATCAGGTCGGCGAGGTCGTGGCAGCAGTGGAGCGGCTCGGCCTGCGCGAGAAGACGGTGATCGTCTTCCACAGCGACCACGGTTATCACCTCGGCGACCACGGTTTGTGGCAGAAGCAAAGTCTGTGGGAGAACTCCGCGCATGTTCCGCTCATCATCAGCGTTCCTGGCAATGCAAACAACGGCAAGGCCTGCCCACGCACCGTCGAGCTCATCGACCTGCATGCCACGCTGGCGGATGTGTGCGGTTTGCCTGCCCCAGCGAGTGATGGCACGAGCCTGAAGCCGCTGCTCGACAATCCACAGGCCGCCTGGGAACGCCCCGCCTTCACGCAGGTCATGCGCGGCGGCATTCCTGGCACTGGCAATGGCCCCCCCAAAGGCCAGGGCAAAAAGGGGAAAGGCAAAGGTTCGATCGGCGTCAGCGTGCGCTCCGAGCAGTTCCGTTACACCGAGTGGGACGAGGGCCGCCAGGGCGCGACTCTCTTTGATCTGCAAAACGATCCGCAGGAGGCCAAAGACCTCGTCAAAGACCCGGCGCATGCCGAAACGGTCGCGAAGATGAAGGCGATGCTCAGCGGATTGAAAAAGTAAGCCTGCAACCATGCGCCCCATCCTCTTGCTGGCATTCACCCTCGGAGCGCTGAGCGCCGCCGAGCCGATTCACGAAGCCTTTGACGCCACATTTGACGCGAAGCGCTTCACCACGCCGATCCCGAACAAGAACACCGAGGTGCGCGATGGCGTGCTGTGGACTCGTGGTTCCAGCGGCGGGAAATATCCGCCGATGGTGTATCTGCCGGTCGAGGGAAAGGACCTGAGCATCTCCTTTCGCTACCGTCATCTCGGTGACGGCGGCTGGCTGTGGTTCTTTGTCGATGGCGATGATGGATTCGGCAGCGTGGATCACATGCTGCGGGTAAAACTGCTCCGTGACTCTGTGACGCTCGAAGTCGATGCCCACACGAAAGATCCGAATCATCCACTTCTCCAGAAATCGCGTCCGGCAGATGCCGTCAGCGGTGCATTTCGAACCAACGAGCACTTTCCTGCTGAAAAGATCGACCTCAGCACCAACGCTTGGCGAACCGTGAAGCTGGTCTTTGAAGGCGACTCCGTCACGATCAGCATCGACGACAAGCTTTGGAGTCACCGCCTCGTGCGGCCCAACTTCAACGCCGGAAAGCGCAAGCTGCTCTGGATGCAGAACGGCGGCGAAAAAGGCATCGAGATCGACGACATCCATGTCGTGCCTGTGAAAGCTCAATGAAGTTTTTTACCGCGGTTCGTTGGCTTGCCGCCATGCCTCGAGTTTGATCCTCAGTTCTTCTTGTTTGGCCTGTTGCGCGGGATCGGTGCTGAGATCATGAAGTTCCTGCGGATCGTTTTGCAGGTCGAAAAGCTGCTCGCGGTTCGCTTTTGGATAGAGCACGAATTTCCAACGTTCATCGCAGATCATGCGCTGCGTGTCGGTGAAAATGCCGGTGACAAAATCGTGAATGCGGTCGGTTTGGTGCCGCAGCAGTGGCGCGAGGCTTTTTCCTGTCACGGTGCTGGGAATTTCGATGCCGCTGAGCTCACAGAGCGTGGGGAAGAGATCGTGTAGCGTCACGAGAGCCGCACTGCGCTCGTTTTTCGGCAAGCCGGGGCCGCTGATGATCAGCGGGCTGCGGATGCTGTGCTCGTATTGGTTTTGCTTGCCGAGTAGGCCGTGACTGCCGAGTGCGAGACCTTGATCGGCGGTGAAGATGATGATCGTCTCATCTGGCGACGGCAGCGTGGCGAGAATGCGGCCGAGCTGCGCGTCGAGATCGGTGATCATCGCGTAGTAGAGCGCCAATTCCTCCCGCACCTCGCTTTCAACTCGTGGCTTCGGCAGAAGCTGTTCATCACGTCCGTCGATGTTGCCGTGATCGAAAGGATGCTTGGCGGCGAAATTGACCGGAAGCGGCATCTTGGCCGCGTCGTAGCGGTTTTTCATGCCTGCGGGCCACTGACGCGGGTCATGCGGAAAGGCGAAGTTTACATGCACGAGCCACGGTTTTTCCATTGGCGTGGTTTGAATCGCATGAATGGCTCCATCGGCGGTGTGGCGGCTGTTGTCGGGCTGGAGGCCGACACCTTTGTCGAGTTCGGGTTTGTTGCCCGCATCTTTGAAGGTCCAGCCGCGATAGCCGGTGAGCGGACGGCCACGATCGTCGATCTCCGGCTGCGTGACGCCTTTTCCGACGCCGCTGGAGTAAAGACCGCTCGTCGTGGTGTAACCACGCTGCATCGGATGGCCGTCGTTGTGCCATTTGCCGCTGTAGCAGGTGTGATAGCCGCTTTTTTGAAGCGTCCCGGCCAGAGTGGCGAGTTTGGGATCAATCGCGCCACCGGGATACTTCGGCAGCGCTTTGAAGGCATGTGTGCCGGTCAGAATTTGCGCCCGGCTGACGTGGCAGATGGGATAGCCCGCATACGCCCGCGTGAACGAAGTGCCGCGTGCGACGAGGCGGTCGAGATTCGGCGTCTCGATCACCGGATTGCCCAGCGTGTGGATGGTATCCGGTCGCTGATCATCGCTGACGATGAAGAGTATGTTCGGCGCGGCACAGACAGAGGCCGTGCCAAGCAGCAGGAGCAGAATCGGGCGCATGAGGTGAGAACGGCCCGTTTCAGGCCGAACATCACGGTGCGACGACATTTTTCAGCGGATTGCCGCCACGCGCCGCACGCCAGATCAAGAGCGGCAGCCGCAGGACAAAGCTCGCCATCAGCCGTGCGTGCATCCAGGTCAGCAGTGCGTTGTCACGCCCGTAGCGGAACTGCGAGACGCCGCCTTCCGCCGCCGTAAGGTAGCGCACATGCGTGGGGACGTTGATGGCTGGCACGCCCTGCCAGCAGATGCGCACGGCCACCTCGGTGTCGAAATCAAAGCGCCGGGCGAACCAGGTGCTGCGAAACGCCCGCAGCAGCGCCTGCACGGGATACACGCGCATGCCGAAAAGCGAATCGCCAATGCCCCAGCAGAGCGTTTCGAGATTGGCCCACGCATTCGAGATGCGGCGGCCGCGAACGCGCAGCATCGGGGCCTCGGGGCCGAAGATCGGCTGACCGAGCAAGGCCGCCTCCGGGTAGGCCTGGGAGAGTGCGATGAACTTCGGGATCGATTCGGGCGGATGCTGGCCGTCGGCATCCATCGTCAGCACATGCGTGTAGCCAGCGGCGGCGGCTTCCTCGGCACCACGGCAGATGGCGGCGCCTTTGCCACGATTCACCGGCTGTTTGATCAGGCGCAGGCCGGGATGCGCGGGCTGGAGTGCCTCCACGGCCTTCTCGCTGTCATCGGTGCTGCCGTCTAGCACGACCCACACTTCCGGCCAGTGCTCCAGCGCGTGCGCCACCGTGTCCGCCAGGAGGCGTCCGGTGTTGTAGCTGGGGATGAGGAGAAGAAGCTTCATGCGCCCTCGCAAAGGGAGGCGTGATGGACACGAGGAAGCCCCCTGCCGCAAGCGCAAATCAACCCTGGTGGTAACTCACCCCATATCCGCTCACCCGGCTGTTTTCGGCCCGATGCTGAGCGCGGCTAGACACACGGCTCGCAATCGCTCGGTGAAATCTGCCGCGCTCTCGTCCGGCGGGCTGGCCAGCGGCTCGCCCAGGGTGATGCGCAGCTTGATTTTGCGGTCTGGCAGCCGCCACAGCGGCCAGCCTTTGCACAGGTAGTCGCTGTTGGTCTCGATGAAGACCGGCCACACCGGTGCGCTCGACTGTGTGGCGATGATGCCGATGCCGCCCTGGAAACGATTCACGGCGTTCTCCTGCTTCCGGGTGCGCGTGCCCTCCGGGAAAAACAGCAGGCGGTCACCCTGACGCAGCGCCTCGATGGCGTGCTGCAGCATCTTGTGCGCGGGTTTGTTTGGAATGAAGCCTGCCAGCTTGGCCCCGCCGCGCAGGAAGGGGTTGTGCATCAATGACGCCTTCAAAATGCAGCGCAGGCCGCGTATTTTCGCGATCACGAATACCGCGTCCCACAACGCCGGGTGGTTCGGCGCGATGATCAACCCGCCGGTGACGCCCTCCAGCGCCTCAAAGCCGCGAAATTCGCACTCAAACACCCCGCACAGCCGCAGCAGACGCAAAAAGCCATCAAATGCCTCCTGCAGCAGCCACTGGCCGGTCGCCCGTGATCTTTCCAGCGACATCAACGGCGCAAGTGCCAAGCCCGCCAGCACAAACAGGAGTCCGCCCCCGGCCCAGTAGGCCATGCTAAGCACCAGAACACATCCGAGCCACAAGCGATGCAGCAACTTCAACATGCGACGATGGTGCTTTGGGGTTTGCCCTGCGGTTGATTCATGAATAGATGGCAAAACATGCATTCACCGCCTGATCTTGTCCAAGCGCTTTCCGCCCTCCCTCACGGCCCTGAGTTTCGTTTCATTGATGAACTCACCGAACTCGTGCCCGGCGTCTCCGCAAAGGCGGTGTGGAAGCTCAAAGGCGACGAGGAATTCCTGCGCGGCCATTTTCCCGGCGCACCGCTCATGCCCGGCGTGCTCATGATCGAGGCGCTGGCGCAGCTCGGGGGCATCCTGGTGCAGACGCGACCCGGCGAAGCGCCGCTCAAAAACCTGCGCCTCACCGCCGTGCGTCAGATCAAAATTCTCGGCAGCATCACGCCCGGCCAGTCGCTACACCTCAGCGGTTCGCTGCAAGGCATGCTCGACACGCTGGGGCAGGTGATCGGTGAAATCCGCGATGACGCGGGCAACGTCATCATCACTGGATCGGTCACGCTCGCTGGAGAGCGCTGATCACTTCGGCAGGCTGAGCACGAAGCACGCGCCGTCCTTGTGCGCTGCATCCAGCGTGATCGCACCACCGAGCGCCGTGGCCAGCCTGCGGCACAGTGCGAGACCCAACCCAACACCAGGAGCCGAATGCGCTGCTTGATCGGCGCTCTTGTGAAACGGATGAAAAATCCGCCGCCGCTCGCTGCGGGAGATGCCGCCGCCGTGATCGCGCACGCGCAGCATCGCGAATTTCCCGCTCGTGTCCGCCTCCACATGGATCACCGGCTCCGCCGCGCGTGGGGTGGCGTATTTGCAGGCGTTATCGACGAGATTGAAAAGAATCTGCTCCACCGCCGCCGCGTCGATGTGCAGCTGCGTCTTGCGGTCGGCTTCCGTGGCATGAAGGCGCACATCCATGCCACAATCATCGGCGCGCTGCTTCAAACGCGGAAAAATGCGGTCCAGCAGCTCGCCGATGGTCACATTTTCGGCTCTCGCTTTCGCGCTGCCGCGTTCGAGTCGCGCATAGGCCAGCACATTCTCGACGAGATGACTCAAGCGGCCCGCCTCTCCTGTCAGCGTGTCGAGATAGGTCTTCCGCTGCGCCTCATCCGTCACCATGCCGTCCGCTAGCATCTCCGAATAGAGGCGAAACGTCGTCAGCGGCGTGCGCAGTTCATGCGTCACGGCGGAAACGAAATCCGCGCGGCGTTCGCTCAGCGCCACAGTGCCATGTAGCACGAGGCCGACCGCCGCCGCCGCCAGCAGCACGCAGGCCAGCGCGATGGCGAGCGATTTACGCAACGGCGTCCAAAACGGCAGCGGTGGCAGTTGAATCACGCCTGCCACCAGTCGCACCGGCAGGGCGGCGAAGCGCAGCGGATCATCCGTAGGCCTCGTTCCCAGGCTCACGTTCGCGGCGGGTTCGAGATGCGCATCAGGAAACAAATCCGTGATCTCTTTCAGCCACGACTCACGCAGCGCCGGCCAGTCCAGCCACACCCCTTGCACCATGCGTGTGCCATCCACCACCGCCTCACGCGTCAGCACCAGATGCTGGCCCAGCCACACGCCTTGGAAAGGTCGCGAACTCGTGGATAAAACATCAACTTTGAGCGCAGACAGGTTTTCCTTCGCGCTTTCGGTCCTGGAGGTGCCAAAACCATCTTTTGGCGGTGCGTTGAACGCGCCAGCCATCGCAGACGACGCCGCAGGAGCTGCTGCGGGCATCGGCATGGCAGCGGCCTTGTCCATTTCTGCGTCGATCTTCTTCTCCGCAGGCTTGGCGCTCGGCTTGGGAGCCGAGGCAATAGCCTTGGGTAGGATCTTCGCGGGCGGCTCCTTCATCTTGAACAACGGCTGCTGCTTGATGGCCTCTTCCGCTTGAGCGGTGACTGCCCGGCTGCGCAGCGCGTTTTCGGTGCTATTGAGCTGAAGTTGTTGCTGCGTGGTCGCTTGCCCTTCCTGGACCGTCCAGGCGTAGTTGCGCGGTAGATTAACGTCGTTGGAGGCGAGCGGCTTGCTGTCATCCAAACCAAGACGAGGCACGCTGGCCTGTTCGGCGAGGATCTGTCGGTTGAAAATCGGAGGCCCGGCCGGGGCGGGCGCGGGTGTGCGAGTCCTGCTGTCGGGCCAGTAGGATGAGACCTCCGATTTGGGTGTGATCGAATGCGCCGGTTGCGCCAGCAGTTCACGCAGGCCGCTCAGGCGTTGCTCGCAGCGCGTCAAGTCGTCCGCGTTCACGAATTGCGCCAGCGCCAGAGTGCGTTCGCCATTCTGCGGCACCTGCGGGGAGACGATCTGCCCTCGTGCGTCCATCTGGAAGTGCAGCAGCACATGCTCCGGCGTCTCAGCGAGCAGAGGCGACGGCACTAGCACCTCGCCCTTCGCCACATTGCTGTAGGTCTTGTTATTCACCAAGCCTTCCGGCGCATGAAACGGCCTGAAATCATGTGGCGGTCGCGCGTTCTCGCGAATCATGAGTGCGCTCGCCTGGAAATCGAGCCGCCACAGCGCCAGCCGCACACGCTCCTGCTGATCCGCATCCCGCGCCGCCTCTTCACGCGTGCGCTCCAGCGCCAGCGTGTGCCAGCTCACCCACGCCATCGCCGCGAGCAGCAGCCCAAGGCAGGCGAGGAAGGTGATCCAGATGTGGAGCGGGCGGCGCATGATGATTTCAGGCGAGTTGATAACCTTTCCCCCGCACGGTGATGATCACAAGGGGCGACTCAGCATCATCTCGCAGTTTGTGTCTTAAATTGGCGATGTGCATGTCCACGGTGCGCGTCTCCGTCTGCTTGTTGTCGATATGCCAGACGCGTTGGAGCAATTCTTCGCGCGAAACCGGTCTGCCACGATTCAACGCGAGATAGCGCAGCACATCACGCTCGCGTTCGGAGAGTTCGGCGCGTTCACCATTCTCGAATCGCGCCTCGCTTTGGCCGAAATCAATCGTCGCAGCCGCAAGCGTCAGCGTTTCGCTCACCGGCTGGCGTTCTGGGGCGCGGCGCAGCACCGCTTCGACACGGGCGAGCAGTTCGCGCACGCTGAAAGGCTTCACCACATAATCATCCGCGCCGAGGCGCAGGCCGCGCACGCGATCATTCTCCTCGCCACGTGCCGAGAGGATGATCACCGGCGTTCCAGGGCGTTCGCGACGCAGCGCCTTCAAAATATCGAACCCACTGGCCTGCGGCAGCACCAGATCGAGGAGCATGAGGTCAAACGTGGCGGTCAAGGCCAGCTTCATGCCCTTTTCACCGTCTCCGGCCTCCAAGGTTGTGTGACCAGCAAACTTGAGCGCATCCAGGACGCCGCGACGGATCGCGGCGTCGTCTTCGATGACCAGAATGGTGTGCATGCAGAAAGGTTAACGGGTCTATTTCTCCCACGCGATGCCTTTTTTCTCCGCCTGCATGCGCAGCGCCTTTACCATCGCGGTGTCCAGCGTGTCGTTCTTGGCGGACTCCTTGCGTTGGGTGGCGACGTAGGCCTCGCGTTCCTTGTTCAGGGTCAGCACCTTCTTTTGAATCTCCGCGCGCTCGGCGGTTTTCTTCACGAGATGGACCTTGCGCTCCTCGACGGTCATTTTCTTCATCTCCTCGGGCAGGTCGGCCTCTTTGACCTTCGTGATGTCGAAGCTCTTGTCCTTGCTGGCATCCACGAGATCCCAGCCGCTGTTGAAGTAGTTCGCGCTGGCCTTGCTGACGATGCGTTGCACCTGCGCTCCCGATTCAGGCTTAGCGGCGGCGTTGCTGTCCTGCGCAACCTGACGGGCCTTCGCGGCGGGTGCCGCGCTGCCGTAGTTGATGTAGGTACTGTTCAACTCCTCGTTGAGCTTCACGATCTCTTTGTCCTGCGGCGCTTCGATGTGAACGATAGCCTGGTTCTGGTCGATCACGAGGTATTTGCCGTCCGCGAGCAACGCGCCTTGGTTCCAATGCTCCGCGATGCCCTGCGCCTCGCCGCCGCAATGGATCGTGTTGACGATGATGCCTTTGGCGATCGCGTCTTTGCAGCTCTGCTTCGAATCAATCGGCCCCTGGGTGAAAGGTTCGTTGCCGGCGATGAAGATTGCTTTGTAAACCTTCGGGTTTGCATCCCAGGCGAGGTCCAATGTCGCCCGCTGGATCACCGCGCCGCAGTATTCGTCACCGCCGTTTGTGGTGAGGGCGAAAAGTTCCTCGGAAACCTTGTCGAGGTCACGCGTGAGCGGCTGAATCTGGCGAATCCAGTTCTCCTCGGCACGCAGCGCCGATTTGCCGTATTCGTAAAGTGCCACCTGCACGACGGGCGTCTTGCCATCCTGCTTGGCGGTGATGAACTCGTTTACCAGCTTCCAGAGCTGCGTTTTGGCCTGCTCGATGAGGCCCTGCATGCTGCCGCTGGTGTCGAGCAACACGGCAATCTGCACGAGTGGCGCGTCAGTAACGGTTTCGACCTTGGTGACTTCCGCCACAGGTGCGGGCGGTTGAATTTCTTTGGCGATGGCGATGCACGCGGTCAGAGCCGTGGCGATGAGGATGTGTTTCGTTTTCATGGATGTGGTTTGGGTTGTAGATCGAGTTTTCCAACTCGATCAAAATTCTCAGCGGATGAGCACGATCTGGCCGCGATGCTCGAGCAGCAGCTCGCCACGCAGCGCGAGGAGGCTCTGGCGGTTGTCAGCGGCGAGTTCATCGACCAAGCGGCCAAACTCGGCGCTGCCGATCTCGATGGTGCGATCTGGCGCGCGCTCGGACTTGGAGGCGTTCGCATCGCTCCAGCGGTTGCCTTTGTTGAAAAAGGCTCCGGCCTGGACCTGCTGCACGCTGGTGATCTCGACGGCCTTCATCTTGTCATCGAGGAAGCGATTGCGGACGTTGAGCTGCTTCGACTCGACTGCTTTCTGCAAATTGCCGGCCTGTGACACGGCGGCGGGACCGCTGCGCATTTTCATCGCCTTGTCGCTGTAGTTGAAAGCTGCCTTGCTGGCGTTCGCTGGTGCTGCGGCGAGTGAGGTGCCTTCTTCGGCGAGGAAGGCGGTGTATTCGGTGAGAATGCCAAACTGCGTCGAGAGACGGACGATTTCATTCACCAGTTCGGTCGTGTTCGCCGTCGCACCATCAGCGCCGAGATCGCGAATCGCCTCACTGAGCACAGCGATCTTGTTGCTGGCCCACAAACGGGCCACGAAGGCATTTGCAGTGCTCGCTTTGTCGAGGTTGAAGGTGAAATCGAACTTCCGCTCGCCTTCCGCCGATGCACCCGTGAGTTGGAAGTGCAGCGGCGCTTCACCGCGATACGTGCCGGACAAAAGAATCTGCTCGCCCTCGAACACATCGGGCAACGGCGATGGTATGAAGTCGCTCACGCGATTCGGATCATCCAGCACACGAAGTGCTGGCCGAGTGAGCAGCGGACCGCGCAGACGGTCGAACACGCGACCGACTTTGATCTCCACGTCCTCCTTCGGCAGCACAAACTCCGCGCTGGCGCGTGTTTCGCGGGCGATGCGTGAGAGCAACGGCGTGTTCACGTCCACACCGACGCCGAAGGTGAAAACACGGCGCTGATGCGGATTGCCTTTTGCCACGGCTTCACGAATCGCCTTCTCCGAGGTCTGGCCGATGGTCGGCAGCCCGTCGGTGAGGAACAGAACGAGCGGCAGCATGCCATCGAGCGGCTTCTGCCGCAGCGCCTCGACGATGGAGTCATGAATGTTCGTGCCGCCGCTCACGCGCAGAGCGCCGATGTAGTCGCGGGCCTGCTTCGTGGTTTCCGCGTTCTTGATGACCGGCTGCGCGGCGAACATTTCGACCGCTTCGTTATAGACGATGAGGTTGAAGCCTTCGCTGTCGTTCAAACCTTCGATCACCTGCAATGCGGCGGCCTTGACTTGATCCAGTTTCGGCCCCGCCATGCTGCCGCTGCGGTCGATGACGAGTGTGACCTCGCGTTTGATCGGAACTGCGTCCGCTTTCGGCTTTGGCGGGGCGATCATGACGAGAAAATAGCCACCGCCGATCTTCGGATCGGGATAAGCGAGCAACGATGCGGTCATTTCGTCCTTCGTCTCACGCAGCAGCGACACGCGGAAGGCTCCGGGGTCTTTGGTCTCACAAGTGAGGCTCGCTTCATTACCGCTCGGCTGCTTCACGGCGATCTCATGGCTCGGCGAATACACCGAGGCGATGCGGGAGGCCGATTTGACGCGCATGGAGAGCTTCCATGGCACGGAATACTCCACTGCCTCCGAACGCGGCAGCACATAGTCAAGCCGCGCTCCGTCCGCTTCGAGAAGCTGCTCATACGTCACACGCACCTTCTGCGTGCCGTTGGCCGGAACGGGAAACACACTCGATTTCACTACCGCATGGCCGACAAACTCCAACAGCGCCGGATCACGCGTCTGTGCCACGATGCTGTCGTAAATGCGACGTGCCTCATCACGCGGCAGCAGTCGAGCCGTGGCTTCTGCATTGCCGCCTTCAAACGCAAACGCCTTCAAAACGGCACCATGCGGCACTGGCACGATCAGTTCCGACTCCAGCGGCCGGTTCGTCGGATTGCGTAGCGCGATGTCGAGCGTCGTCGTGGCGATTTGATCCGCGAGATCGATGCGGGCATCGACTTGAGTGACTTGGACTGCCTGCGTGTGAATGAGGCGGGTGTTGGGCGAGATCCACGCGTTTTGCGCGATGAGGTTCGTGGCGAGAAAAAGGGCGCAAAGAATCGTCTTCATGCCGCCATGGTGATTCAGCCCAGTTCAGGCGTCTGTAAACGGACTGTAAAGAGGCGGAGGCCTGGCAGCTTTTGAAGAATGAACCGTGCGTCCTCGCCGTTCCCAGCGCAGCCATGATTCGCCACGCACTCTGTCTCTTCGCCCTTTGCTCCACGCTTCACGCCGCCGCGCAGCCGAACGTCGTTCTGTTTCTAGTCGATGACATGGGCTGGATGGACAGCGGCGTGTATGGCTCGAAGTATTACGAGACGCCAAACATCGACCGCTTTGCCATGCGGGCCATGCGGTTTACCAACGCCTATTCGCAGCCGCTGTGCTCGCCGACTCGGGCTTCGCTGCTGACAGGTCAATACACGGCGCGGCATGGTATCACGACGGCGAGCGGACATCAGCCGCCGCAGCCAGCGGGGCATTTGTTTTTAAAGGAGTTCGCGCCACCGAATGCGCCGATGCTGCTGCCGGAGAGCAAAAACTACCTCGAACCTTCGCAAATCACGCTGGCGGAGGCTTTGAAGCAAAACGGCTATCGCACGGCACACATCGGCAAGTGGCATCTCGGCCTCACGCAGCCGCATTGGCCGGAGCAGCAGGGCTTTGACGTGGCCTTTCACTGCCACCCCGATCCCGGCCCGCCCGGCGAGTATTTCTCACCCTACGGCGTGAAGCCCGATGGCGTCGCCAATGCCAAAAACAAGATCGGCACCATCACCGACGGCCCGGCGGGCGAATACATCGTCGATCGTCAGGCCGCCGAGGCGGCGAAGTTCATCCGGGAAAGCAAAGGCGGCCCCTTCTTCCTCAATCTCTGGTGCTACGGCGTCCACGGCCCGTGGGGTCACAAGGAAGAATACACGAAGGCCTTCATGGCGAAAAAAGATCCCACCGGTCGTCAGGGGAACCCCATCATGGCCTCCATGCTCAAAAGCGTGGACGAGTGCTTTGGCCGCATCCTTGATGAACTCGACAAACACGGTCTCACCGACAACACGCTCATCCTTTTCACCTCCGACAACGGCGGCAATACCCACAGCAACATCACCACCGAAGGCAAAAAAGCCGCCACTGAGGCCTGGACGAAGTGGGCGGGCAATCAACCGCCCACGATGAACACCCCGCTGCGCGAAGGCAAAGGCACACTCTACGAAGGCGGCACCCGCGTGCCCATGATGTGGTCCTGGGCCGGAAAAATCGCCCATGGCAGCACCAGCGAGGCCGTCGTCGGCCCCATTGACGTGTATCCCACGGTCATCGACCTGCTTGGCATCGCCAAGCCGGAGAAGCAGGTCTTGGATGGCATCAGCTATGCCAAAGTCCTCAAAGGCGAAGGCCCGCTCAATCGCACCGCCTACTTCAACTACCACCCCCATGCCGGAGCCAACAAAGCCGGCGGCGTCGGGGTGCGCAGCGGCGACTTCAAGCTCCTCCGATGGTTCGGCAATCCGAGCACCCACGAGCTCTACAACCTCCGCGACGACCTCAGCGAGTCCAAAGATCTCGCCACGAGCATACCGGACAAAGTGAAGGAACTCGACGCCCTCATCGACACCTTTCTCAAAGACACCGGCGCTGCCTTTCCGCGCCCGAATCCCGCCTACAAACCCGTTGCGGCCAAAACACCCGCCAAGAGTGCCGATCCGCTCGAAGGCTGGAAAGAACGCGGCTGCAAAGCCACCCTCGCCAATGGCATTCTCACCATGAAAGCCACCGGCAAGCCAGAGGTCTCCTTCCTCGGCCACGCCACCGGCAAAATGACCGGTCCTGCCACCATCAAACTCCGCGTGCGCAGCCAAACCGGCGGGGCAGGGAAGGTCGATAGCTTCCCCAAAGGCTCCGCCGACACCACCGGCATGCTTTCCCTGCCTTTCGAGGTCAAACCCGGCGACTGGCAAGACGTGCAACTCCAGCTCAAAGCCCCCGGCCCCATTGGCACCCTCCGCCTTTACCTTCCCGACAGCGACATCGACTCCATCGAACTCACTCCCGCGAAAGGCAATACCGAACACTGGAACTTCTGACCTTCGTCATTCATCATTCGCCACTCGTCCTTTCCCCTCATGATCCGCCACACCGTTGTCTTTCGTCTCAAACACGCCCCCGGCTCCGAAGCCGAGCGTGACTTCCTCCGCGCCGCCTGCGAACTCACGAAGATCGACGGCGTGCAGAAGTTCGAGTGCCTCCGCCAGACCAGCCCGAAGAACAACTTTACCTTTGGCCTGAGCATGGAGTTTGCCGATAGCGCCGCCTACGCTTTCTACAACGATCACCCCGATCACACCGCCTTTGTCCAAGGTCGCTGGATTCCCGAAGTCGCCGAGTTCATGGAGATCGACTACGAGGCTGTCGGTGCTCTGTGAGTGAAAAAGAAAACGCCGCGCCGGGGGTTGAAACCTCGGCGCGGCGTTGTGGAGTGCAGGATCAGATTAGCTGATGTGCTTGGAGACGAGCTTGGTCATCTCAAACATCGTCACCGTCTTCTTGCCGCCGAACACGGCCTTCAATGCGTCATCGGCATTGATGTTGCGCTTGTTCTTGGCGTCCTGGAGACCGTTCTTCTTGATGTAGTCCCAGAGCTTCTTCGTGATCTGGCCACGAGGAGCAGGCTTGCTGCCGACGACGACTCCGAGGATCGCGTCAGGCTGCACCGGCTTCATCAGGGCTGGATTTGGCTTACGTTTGGCTGCGGGCTTTTTGGCGGCTGGCTTGGCAGCTTTTTTAGCTGCTGGTTTGGCAGCCTTTTTAGCTGCTGGTTTGGATTTGGTTGCTGCTTTCTTGGCCATAGTGTTGTTGGCGGCTGTTGCCGTATTTGCAGGTTATGAGAGCGGCCCGCGAAGCGTCAACGCAAATTTAATCAATCTTTAGGGTTGTTTCCCTGCGCAGAAGCCTCTTTCACGAGCTTCTGCCCCAGGGGAAACAGCGTTTCTAAAATCGCGTTGTTGATGGCGCATGACTTCAACGAAGTCGTCTGGAACCAATGGCCTCGCGGATGGTTGAAGCAGCAGCATCAATCGTTTTTCTGCCGATGAATCCTGACAAAACTATTCTCAGTGTGCTCGTCACGCTGGTCATTCTCTCTGCGATCTTTTTTGTGATCGAGCGCATCGTGGCACGCGGGCGAAACCGCGTGCAGCCAGTGATCCGGCGCGGCTGGCTCACGGATGTGATTTATTGGTTCACGACGGTGCTGCTGACGAAGCCGCTGGTGCGTGTGCTGCTCATCCTGCCTGCGGGAATTTTGATCCTGGCGAAGATCGTGCCTGCGGAGACTTTCAAGCTGGGAGCTTACACAGGTTATGGTCCGCTGAGCCGTCAGCCAGTGTGGTTGCAGGCGGTGCAGATCTATCTGCTGGTGGATTTTTTCTCTTACTGGTCCCACCGCCTGTTTCATCGCGGACGCTGGTGGCCGTTTCATGCGGTGCATCATTCATCCGAAGATCTGGACTGGCTGGGGAGTCTGCGTGTGCATCCGGTGAATGACTTGGTGAACAAGCTGGTGCAGGTGACACCGGTGCTGCTGATGGGCTACAATCCCACCGTGACGCTGACGAGTGCTCCCATCCTCACGTTTTACGCGATCTTCCTGCATGCAAATGTGAACTGGGATTTTGGGCCGCTGCGTTATGTGATCGCGACGCCGGTGTTTCATCGCTGGCATCACTCCAGGGACTGTGAGGCATGGGACAAAAACTTCGCGGGGCTGTTTCCATTCTGGGACATGCTCTTTGGCACGTTCTACATGCCCAAGGGGCGATACCCAGAGAACTTCGGCATCTGCGAGCCGATGCCGAAAGGATGGCTGGGGCAAATGTGGGAGCCGTTTGCGTGGAATCTGCGGCGCGGTAAAAAAGTGGACCCCACTTGATGCCTTGCCGAGGGGGTCAGACCTTTGCGCGTGTCTCCACCCACTGCACCGCGTAGCGCACAAGCGCCGCACCATCGGTGATGCCGAGTTTTTCTTTGATGTGGGCGCGGTGGGCCTCGACGGTTCTGGCGCTGATGCTGAGCTGGATGGCGATGTTCTTGGTGGCGACGCCTTTGCCGATGAGCGCGAGGATTTCCAGCTCACGGTCGGTGAGTGAGTCCATGCCGGTGGTGCGATTCCTAGAAGAGCCGGTGACCTGCTCCAGCATGCGGGCGTTGAGTGTCTCGCTGACGTAAAGGCTGCCGCTTAGCACTTTTTGAATAGCGTTGATGAGATGATCAGCGGCTTCTTCTTTCATGACATAGCCGCGTGCTCCGGCGCGGAGGGAGCGCTCGCCGTAGAGCGCTTCGTCGTGCATGGAGAGTACGAGGCACTGCGTGGCAGGGTGCATCGCGCGGATGTCTTTGACGAGTTCAAGGCCGTTCTTGTCTGGCAGCGTCAGATCAATGATGGCGAGGTCGGGCTTGAGCCTACCGACGACCTCCAGCCCTTCACGGGCGCTGCCAGCCTCGCCGCAAACATCCAGACCGACTTCGGCACGGACGAGCTGCGCCAGCCCGTGGCGCATGATGGGGTGGTCGTCGATGAGGACGACGCGCTTCACTGAATCTTGGCTGGTGCTGGAACGCTGCATGTGACCTGGGTGCCGCCTGTGGGACGCGGCGAGACATGGATGGTGCCGCCCATCATCTGGGCGCGATGGCTCATGGTCAAGAGGCCCATGCCAGTTCCTTTGGCAGGTGTGTCGGGAATGCCAGCACCGTCGTCGCGCACGGTGAGGACGATGTTTCCACTTTGGCGAGCGAGGTGAATATCGATGCGCCTGGCCTGAGCATGCTTCACCGCGTTCGAAACCGCCTCCTGGGCGATGCGGAAAAGCTGCACAGAGGTCTTGTTGTCATTCACCTGCACCGGGTTGTCATAGCGGAAGTCGCACTTGATCTCATAGGCGCGCGCGGTGTTGTCAGCGAGTTCCTCCAGTGCCGCCATGAGGCCGTTGACGTCGAGCACGACGGGCATGAGGCCACGTGAGGTTTCGCGGGCGCGCATGTTTGCCTTCGTGACGAGGCTGACGATTTCCTCGAGGCTTTGTGCCTCGGGACTGCCGGCTTTGATGAGGCTTTTCTGCGCCACCTTGGCCAGACAGCCGATGGCGGCGAGCTGCTGGCACAAATCGTCATGAATGTCCTGGCCGATGCGCGCCTGCTCGTCCTCGCTGATGTGGAGGATCTTGTCCTCAAGGGCCTTGCGCTCGGTGAGATCGCGAATGATGCCGGTAAAGATGCGGCGGCCGCTGGGCAGCAGGGCTTCGCCCACGGAGAGGTCGATGGGAAACACGGAGCCATCTTTGCGCTGCCCCACGACCTCACGCCCGATGCCGATGATGCGCTTCACGCCGCTGCTGAGGTAATTGGCCACATAGCTGTCATGCCGGGCGCGGTACGGCTCTGGCATGAGCACGCTGATGTTTTTGCCGATGATTTCCTCACGCGGGTAGCCGAAAAGCCGCTCGGTGGCGGAGTTCGCGGTCTCGATGATGCAATGCTCATCAATCGTGATGATCGCATTCACCGCTGTCTCGACGATGGCGGCGGAGCGCTGCTCGCTGGCCTTCAGCGCGTCTTGCAGCTCGGCGATGCTGGGTTCAGCGGACTGTTTCGGCATGGGCGGTGTTCTAATCAGCGGCGGAGATGAATCCGTCTGGTTTCACGGCCAGGATGGAACACGGGGCGTTTTGGACGATTTTTTCCGCCGTGGTGCCAATGAGCATCTCACGCAGGCCGGTTTTGCCACGCGTGCCGAGCACGACGAGCGTTGCATGCGTTTCATTGACGTGATCAAGGATGGCCTCGCGGATGTTCACACGTTCTTTGATCAGCGCAGTGACTTTGACATCGCCCGCCTCACGCGTGAGAGGGGCGAGGAAGGCGTCCAGGTCCTTGCGCCAGTTGTCCACCGCCTCAGGATCAATGGTGGCGGGCATGGACGGAGCGAAGCCGCCGTAGTCGAGCGACATGGCAAGCGCGCTCTGATACACATGCAGGCAGTCGAGGGTGGCATCGTCCTGCCGCGCCAAATGCAGCGCGTATTGCACGGCCTTGGCGGAGTTCTCTGAGAAATCAACACAGGTGACGATCTTCTTGAACGGCCCCTGCGCGTCTTCGCGAACTAAGAAGACATCGACGGGTGCTTTGCGCACGCATTTGGCAGCGATGGCACCGACGCGGTTGGGTTCGTTCCTGGAACCCTTGGCCCCCATGACGAGCAGATCAGCGCTATGAGCGCGGCAGGCTTCGACGAGTTCGCTGAACGGATGACCGATGCGTACCTCGGCATTCACCGCCCCGGCCCCGACTTCAGACTCCGCCACGAATTTCTTCAGCCGCTCCAGCCATTCGGCACGGACGGCAGACTGATCGGCGGACAGCGCTTTTTTAAGCTCATGCACGAGGAACTCGTCCATGACATGCACGGCGGTGATGGCGGCACCGTCGAGCGAGGCACGGCGGGCGGCCTCGCGCAGGGCGTTGCGGCACGAGGGCGTGAAGTCGATCGCGGCGATGATGTGGTGGAGCTTTTTCATGGTGGTTGGCTGGATTAAAGCGATTTCACCATACACGCTCTCGAAAGGCAATGCCCTGCGGCATTTGCGTCGTTTTAGGCGGTCGTTGCGGCTAGAAACCGGCCTCTTCTTGGGCCTGCTCGATGGCGGCTTCGAGCGTCCAGAGCGTTTTGTCGAAGGTCTTTTGCCGTGCGCGGAAGGAAGCCTCGTCTGGGAGGCTATTGAGCATGGCCAGCTCCTGCATGGCGAAGGTGTGGTGTTCCACGAGCGCCTGGACGCGTGTTTTGAAGTAATCGCGTCCGCCCTGCTCCTTGAGCACGTCGATGTCGGCTTTCCAGCGGTTCAAGGCTTCAGAGGCATTCTTCACATACTCCTCACGGCTGGTGGTGAGGCGCTCTTTGGCCTTCTTGTACCACTCGCGTCCTTTGACCTCGGTCTGCTCCTTCACTTTGGAAACTTCGTTCTTCAGTTTTTCAGCGGCCTTGCGAAGCTGCTCGGTGAAACTGTCTTCCGCCTGGGTAGATGCGAGGCAGAGGCAGAGAGCGAGGGTGGAGAGGAGGGCGGTTTTCATCTGGGCGAGGATACGACAGTTCCACATGAACCATGCAGGTTCTTTTCACTGGCGAAAGAATTTCCACGCCGCACCGTCAACTTCATGCTCATGATCCGCCCGCTCGCCCTCACCACTACCACTCTTGTCCTCCTGTCTGCGCTTTCAAGCGCCCAGCCTGCCACCAAGCCGCTTTTCTGGCCAGCACGGAATGGCCCCGCACGAGATGGCATCGTGCCTTCGGCGGAAGTGGCGCGGGTGCCGCTGGAGTGGGACGCTGAGTCCGGCAAGAACATCGCCTGGCGTGTCGCGCTCGAAGGCGAGGGTCACTCCACCCCGGTGATTGGCGGCGACTTGATCTGGTTCACTGCGGCCACCACGGACGGCAAGCAGATGTATGTTTATGGCATCGACCGTCACAGCGGCAAGATCGTGCATCACAAGAGGGTGTTTGAAAATCCAGCGCCGGAAGAACTCGGCAATCCGCTCAACAACTACGCCGCGCCGTCGCCCGTGCTCGAAGAGGACGCGCTGTATGTTCACTTCGGCACCTATGGCACCGCCCGCATTGACCCAGTTACCGGCGAAAAGGTCTGGGAGCGTCGAGACATCAACGCGCGGCATTATCGCGGTCCCGGTTCATCCCCGATCATCCATGGGGACCTGCTCATCCTCACTTTTGATGGCATCGACCAGCAGTACGTCACCGCGCTCGACAAAAAAACCGGCAAGAGTATCTGGAAGACCGTCCGCACGACTGATTATGGCGATCTGGACAAAGACGGCCATCCCACGCGCGACGGCGACATGCGCAAGGCTTATCACACGCCTGCCGTCTTCGAGATCGGGGGCAAAGAAGTGCTCGTCTCGGTGGGTTCACGAGCCGCGTTTGGCTACGAGGTCAAAACAGGGCAGCAACTCTGGACCATCCGTCACGGCGGCTTCAACGCCGCCATTCCGCCGATCCGGCTCGATGATAGGCTCATCCTGAACACCGGTTCCGAGCGCGCTCACACCCTCGGCGTCCGCATTGATGAAAAGATGGCCGGAGACATCACTGAGAGCCATGTCCTCTGGGACCGCGAAAAGCGCAATGCCAGCGAATCTTCCCCGGTGCTGGTGAAGGGTGTCCTTTACCAGACCACCCGTGGTGGCATCGTCAGCGCTCTCGACGCCAAGACTGGCAAGGATCTCTGGGAAGACCGCATGGAGGGCCAGCACCTGCCCGGCCCGGTCGTGCTCGGGGACAAACTGCTGTTTTCCAATGATCGCGGCCAGACTTTCCTCGTCCGTGCCTCGCCTGAGAAGTTCGAACTGGTGGGGAAAAACCAACTGGCCGAGCCGATCACGTCTTCCGCAGTGGTGGCCGATGGGGCCATCTTCATCCGTGCCAAAGGAGCGCTCTACAAGATTTCGGCCAAGTAAAGCGAGGCTGTTCACCCGAACCGCCGGAAATGCCGCCTGCCTGCGTGAAATCGGGTTTTTGCGCGGCTGGCCGGGCCTTACGATGCCAAGGTTTGGATTCTTACGCTGCACATGCGGCGTAAGAGAAAAAGCTGCCTCCTGGCACAAAACCGTCGCAAAGGAGTGAAAGATGTGCTACTCTGCCCTTCTCTATGGCTACCACTACACCGACACGCAAGACACGTTTCTCCCGCCGAGTTCCTGATCATGTCACTGACGAGCTCGTTAACGTTCTCTCCAAGCCTGAAACATACGAGTTCAACACGCTTTTTGGCCTGGTTTACGACAATCTGAAGCTGAAGAACGCCGTCAGCGGTGGTGAAGAAATGCTCCGTCTGCGCTCCTACGAGAAACTGCAGAACCTCGTGAGCCGCGGCCTCTGCGCCAAGGTTGGTAAGACTTATCGTGGCCTTGAGGGTCTCCGTGCCGCGCACAATGCTGCCATTGCCGCCCGCAGCGCCGCCGTTGTGGCCCGCACCACGGCTGCCGCAGCCGCTCGTTAATCTCGGCTTCACTTTGGGCCGCCTTGCTTCCGAGCATGGCGGCCCTTTTGCTTTCAGGGTTTGACGCTGCCCAGCCTCTCGCTACCCATCCTGCATCATTCACCCCCATGTTTGAGAATTACATTCCTGTCCTGCTCCAGATCGTCATCGCCGGTGGTTTCGCCGTCGTGACGCTCATCGCCTCCGCGCTCCTCGGCAAATCTGCCAAACGCAACGCGATCAAAGACTCCGCCTACGAGTGCGGGATGTTGCCCATCGGCGAAAGCCAGCCGCGTTTCAGCGTGAAGTTCTACATCGTCGCGATGCTCTTTGTGCTCTTCGACATTGAGGTCGTCTTCCTCTATCCCTGGGCCATCATTTACAAGGACTACCTCGCCGCTTTCGGTCCTTCCATCCTCGCTGTGGCCACCGGTTTCGTCTCCATCCTGCTCGTGGCCTTCGTGTATGCCTGGAAGAAGGGCGTTCTTGATTGGAAGTCGTAGTCTTGCGTTTCCGCAGCCCGTTTTTGCCTCCATGATTGCCTACCTCAGCCTGTTTCAGCTCAAGCCCCAGGTCACAGAGGAAAAGCTGGAGCACATGATGTCCCAGACCCGCGTGATGCTCCTTCGCGTCCCCGAGGTGCTCACGGTCAAAACGGGCAAGCGCGTCAATCCTTCCGAACCCTACCCATGGTTCGTCTATCTTGAAGTCGAGAGCATGGACAAGCTCGCCATCTGTCAGGACGACCCGCACTACATCAAATTCCGCGAGGAAGTCCTCAAGCCCAACATCTCCGAGCAAGAGTCCACCGCGTTTGAGATGGAACCGCGCAAGGATGTGAAATACTCGTAGCTCTCGAGTCTCAGAAGCACTGCTGGAAACTCAAAATGCCCGCTCAATCTGATCAAAGAGTGGCGCGGAACAAGATAATCACCAGCCGATCAGCCGCGTAATCGCCGCCCGCAGTGCGGTTTCGAGGATCGCAGCCTCCGAGTGCGTGATGGGAATCGTGACCTTCTTCACGTTCTTCGTCGCGCCTTCCTGGCGGGACATGCTCATGAAGAACGGTGCTTTCTGCGGATCGTCGCGATAGGTCAGTTCGAAAGCGCTGTTGGCCTTTTCGGACTGGTGAAAGAGCTTCGCCTGCTCCTGACGGCCTTGCAGTGTCGCCAAAACGGCACCGAGGTCGTTCAGGCCCCATTTCATGGTGATCTTCGATTCCCAATCGAACTGCTTCTCGCCGCTCTGCGTCGCCGCATCGACGAAAACGGCTCCTTTGGTGCGGTTGAACTCAAAACGAATCACGCCGCCATTGCCGCGACCGTTCGGCTTGTAGATGGCGTATTCGGCATTCGGCTTAGTGGCGGCAGATGAGGCAGGTTTCGCAGTCATGGCGGCTAAATCGTAAAACAAACGCCCGTTGCCCGTAAAGAGCGATTTACCAGATCCGACACACTCTTTGCTGGAATCTCCGGCCAGCGGCTTCGTTTCAGGAAAGCCATGCGTCTTCTGGTTTTCCTCTTCGCCCTCTGCCCTTCGCTCTTCGCGGCGAAGCCAAACATCATCCTCATCTACACCGACGACCACGGTCACGCCGATCTCGGCATTCATGGCGTGGTGAAGGACATCAAGACGCCGAACCTCGATGCATTGGCCCGCAGCGGCGTGGTGGCGACGCATGGCTACAGCACGGCACCGCAATGTGTCCCCTCGCGTGGCGGTTTGATGACAGGGCGCTTTCAGGGCCGCTTTGACCTCGATAACAACGGCTCCGCGCTCGACGGCTTCAACAAGCAGACAACCATCGCCACGCGACTGCAAAACGCGGGCTACGCCACGGCGCAGTTCGGCAAGTGGCACCTCGGGCCCACGGAGGCGATCACGAAGCATGGTTTCAAGCATGTGTTCTCGCAGAACGCGCAGCGGCCCTTCTCGGCGAACATCACGCTTGATGGCCAAGACCGCCCGATGAGCAATCTGCCGCCGACCGAGTATCACCTCGATGGCTGCTCCAAGGCCGCGGCGGCGATCATCGAGCGCTACAAAGACCAGCCCTTCTTCCTCTACGTGGCCTATCGCGGCCCACACACGCCGCTGGACGCGCCCAAGCGCTACATGGACCGCTTTCCTGGCGAGATGCCGGAGCGACGCCGCGCCGCGCTGGCCATGCTTACCGCCATCGACGACGGCGTGGGCCTCATCACGAGCACCTTGAAGAAACACGGCCTATCCGAGAAGACGCTCATCTTCTTCATCGGCGACAACGGCGCTCCGCTGAAGATCCACAAAATCGACTCGCCGCTCAAAGGCGATCCCGGCGGCTGGGACGGCAGCCTCAACACGCCACTGAATGGCGAAAAAGGCATGCTGGCCGAAGGCGGCATGTCCACGCCGTTTTTGATCGCTTGGCCCGGCACCATCCCCGGCGGGCAGACGTATGAGCATCCCGTGAGTGCGCTCGATTTCGCGGCGACGGCAAGTAGCCTGGCTCTCCAGAGCCGGGAAAAAGCCGCGCCGAAAGTACCCACAGACCCGACTCTGGAGAGTCAGGCTACTTTGGACGGCGTCAACCTCCTCCCGCATCTCACCGGCGAAAACAAATCGCCGCCGCACGACGCGCTCTACTGGCGATGGATGGCCCAGAGCGCCATTCGCGAAGGAAACTGGAAACTCCTGCGCGGTGGAGATCGCGAATACCTCTACGACCTCGCCACCGACCGCGAGGAGAAGCACAACCTCGCCGTAAAGCACCCCGAGATCGCCACCCGACTCCGCACCAAGCTCAAAACCTGGGCCGACGGCCTCACGCCACCCGGCATGGCCCTCGGACCCATGGCCGCCACTTGGAACGATTACTTCGATCACTACCTCGAAGGCAAAACCATCGCCCCACGCGCCGAAGCACCCGCCGCCACCACCTCCGAAACCCACGGCTGGGAAGCTCGCAACGGCACTCTCACCGCCAAAGACGGCCTTTTCATCCTCACCCCCGACAAGGCTGACAAACCCACCTTCACCACCAAAGCCAAGCTCAAGCTCGCTGGTCCCGTCACCGCCAAACTCACCCTCAAAACCGCCGCCACCGGCCAAGGAGCCCTCGCCTGGCGTCTCGACGGCGACAAAGACTTCCTCCCCGCCAACCGCCTCACCTTCCCTCTCCAAGCCACTGCCAATTGGCAAACCCACACCCTCGAAATCCCGACCACCGGCCGCGTCATCCACGTGCGCGTGCATCTGCCTGCGGGAGGCGCGGAGTTTCGAGAGATCGAGTTGAAGACGGGGAGGCCTTAGTCGGCTCCTGCAGCCCTCAAACGCAAACGTCTCAGCGAATACAGCGGGGATTTCGACTCGCTCACCTTTCGCGCACCATCGCGTCGCTTCGGGCTGAACTTGTCACGATTTTCGGTGAAGACGCTCTCCACAAATTCTTTCCCTCCAATGACCAGTCCATCGCTGAAGTATCGCACGCGCAAGCGCACCAATTCAGCACGGCTCAGCTTGCCCTTTTCCTTGAGCACCTGCCTGGCCGCCTCTGCCGTGAGGCCTTGGCGCGCCACACCCTCATTCTGTGCGTCTTTGACCTCCACGCCGTTGGAAAACAACAGGCAGCGATACGCCGCCGCTGCTCCTTTTTGCACCCAGCTATCCACCGGCTTCGCCGTCACTTTGCTCAGCCCGCGTTGCGCTCTGCGGCTACCGCTCACCGCCTCCGCGTAGCCGCACCAGCGGTAGTCCTTTGGATCTTCCACCAGTCCAGCACGCACTGGGTTCAGGTCGATGTAAGCCGCCATGGTGTGGAGCGGCTCGCCTTTGCCCTCCACCATCACGCTTTTGTAGCGATCCATCCACAGCGTGCCTTTGCGTCCGCGCCGCTTGTTGAACCAGCGACTGTAGCGCTCCTTCACTTCCTTCACAAAGATCGACAGATCGCAGAAGCGCTTCTTGATCGCCTCCAGCTTCGCCAAAGCCAGCGTTTCCATGCCCAGCCGCCGAAGTTCCTCCAGTTCCTGCTTCAGCAGACCGACGAATGCCTTGCTGTAGAGCGTGCGCAGATGCGTCAAGAGTTTCTCCTCACCGCCCTCGCCGGAAAAGCGCTCCAGCCAGATTTCGCGCTTCGGCACTTCGACGAGCGCATGGAAGTGATTGCCCATGATGCAGTAAGTGACCAGCCGCACCCCCGAGAACTCCGCCATCTTCCAAAGCAGACGTCGCAGCGCCTCCTTCTCCACATCATCAAAGAACACCTCCCCGCCACAAGTGCGGGACATGACATGGTAGGTGTAGCTCTCCAAGGCCCCCTTGCCCAAAATCCGCCGGCGTCCGCCCGACCACGAACGCGCGGCAGGATAAGGTGCCGTCTTGGCATTGATGCCAATGAGCTGATCTTCGAGAGGAAGTGACTGGGGATCAAGGGTTTGAGCGGTCTTCATGGCAGGGAATCAACGGTGGAAACGGGGTGCAATATTGCACTAAATGCCTGGCATCTTTTTTCTGGGGGTGACCATGAAAAAGCCGCTATTCAACAACGCCAAACAACGCCACGAGCAAAAACGAGTTTTTTGGCGTCAGTTGCCAGGCTGTTATGGCTCCGCTCAGTAAATCGATGGAATCATTCTTCGCAGAATTTGATGGCCGCCAGTTTTTGGATAGGCAGTGGCCTTGTAACATTTTCCGGCCACCTCTTCAGATTATTTGCATCCCACTGATTAGCCCGACATGCTACTTTACATCATGAAGGCTAAATTATGGCACAATGACTGGAAGCAACAGCTGCGGCGAGATGTTGAAGTGCTCAATTCTGCAATTCAAGCCGTGCATTTAAGCGAACGTGGACGCAGCACTTCAGGACGTATATCCGTTCCTTCACTTGAAGTAGCAAACTCAGCCATAAGGTTTCTCAACCAAGCAATCGGTTGCATAAAAAGTCTTATTGATAGTGAGGGTCTATTCTCCATGACGAAACTTGTGGATGGTCGTCTGCTGAGAGAGTCACAAAAAATTGACCTTAACGCCTTGCTGGTCATCAAGAAGGTCGCAAAAGCAGCCTCGATAGTGCGAGTTTTGACTGATGATTCTCTTAGATGGGTGGTGTGTTCAGGCTCTCTTTATTCGGTGCCTTCGAGCACTCGCCCAGACGAAGCATGCAGAATTGCTGAGATTACTCATCGCAAATTCGACATGGATCGAGATCGTCCTCTGCTAAGTGGAGATTGCCTCGAACGTCGTAGAACCCAAATACCAGAGGCCGTTAGGCACGAAGTATGGCGCAGAGACCAGGGCAAATGTGTTGAGTGCGGTTCGGTCGAGAATCTCGAATATGACCATCTCGTTCCATTTTCTAAAGGCGGCTCAAACACTGCACGGAATTTACGTTTGTTATGCGAGCATTGTAATCGCAAAAAGAGCGACTCAATCTAGTCTGCGAAAGACTAATGCCGCCATAATGCTCGAATCCATTTCGAGATCCAAAAAGAGATCAGGCAACTGCGCCCGACTGTCATCCAGTTGTACTCTAATGTGATTTCTCGGCGCATAGAATCGCGTTTTCAATGAATTCGAGATGCTTGTTCATGGCATCGATAAACCCGTCAATACTCGTCGCATAATGCGCATAGTTGCCTGATTCATTGTAGTCGATTGGAATGGGAAACCTCTTTGCTCGAAGCTTTTTCAATCCGTTTTCAAGCAACCACAGCCTGCTCATCATCTCTACTTTTGGACCTCCGACTGAGTATTGCAGCATTCCTTTAGAGTATAACTTTACAGGATAGGCGGCCATGATGCGTGCCTCTACGGCTCGATACTTCGCAATGAGTCCATCAACGAAAGCTTCGTGCAACTCTGTGTCATGCGACGCTTTTAACTCGTCAAGGCCTGTAAGGAGTATGTTTGTGTTATTGGCAACACTGTAAGCCCCGGACTGGAATCCTGACTTTGAAACAATGATTCCTTTGTCCGCGCCAACATCCATAACAATGGACGCCAAAGCCAATACCTTCTCTTTTGGAACCGCACTATCCCAGTCCTTACATTCAACGACCCATTTGCAGTCAAAATTGTGTTTTCGGAACGTGACGAGAACATCAATCGCGTGCTGTCCCCGTGCGCCTTCCACCTTGGCCTCAACCGTCGCTGTGTAACCCAACGATCTGAAGAAACCTGCCACATTTTCTTGATAAGAACGCCAAGACATAAAATGAGAGGAAGTAAGACTCGAAAGTGTTTAACTAAACAAACTCATCTGCCCCGCGTCCGCATCGCTGACGGCTTTTTTCCTCGTCTTCGCGGGCACGCTGGTCGCCACGGGGACTTCTTTGACGCTTTCGGCGGGCTGGTGGCCGGATTCGAGTTGTTGGAGGACTTCTTTGGCTCTCGCGATGACGTTTTCGGGGAGGCCGGCGAGTCTCGCGACCTGGATGCCGTAGCTTTTTTCGGCGCAGCCGGGGAGGATCTTGCGGAGGAAGATGATCTGCTGGTTCCACTCCTTCACGGCGACGTTGTAGTTCTTCACGGCGCTGCGGCTTTGCGCGAGGGCGGTGATCTCGTGGTAGTGCGTGGCGAAGAGGCAGCGGGTGCCGATGTGATCATGCAGATGCTCGGCGACGCTCCAGGCGATGCTGAGGCCGTCGAAGGTGGACGTGCCGCGGCCGATCTCGTCGAGGATCACCAATGATCTCTCGGTGGCGTTGTTGAGGATGAGCGAGGTCTCGTTCATCTCGACCATGAAGGTGGACTGGCCGCGCGCGATGTCGTCGCTGGCACCGATGCGGGTGAAGATGCGATCGACGAGGCCGATCTCGGCACTGGCGGCGGGCAGGAAGCTGCCAATCTGCGCCATGAGCGTGAGCAGCGCGGTCTGGCGCAGGTAGGTGCTCTTACCGGCCATGTTCGGGCCGGTGATGAGGATGAGGCGGCTTTCCTCGGGCTCCAAGGTGACGTCGTTCGGCACGAAGCGCTCGCCGCTGGTGAGGTTCTGATCGAGCACGGGATGGCGGCCGTCGCGGATGAAGAGGTTGCGCGTTTCGTTGAGGACCGGGCGGGTGTAATTGAAGAGCCGCGCGGTCTCGGCGAGCGAGCCGAGTGAATCGAGCACGGCGATGGCTTCGGCGGTTTCCTGGATGTGCGCGAGGTGCTCCAGCACGCGGCTGCGCAGCTCGATG
>JBIKYB010000321.1:0-5739 GCA_044355475.1 Prosthecobacter sp. | reverse complement strand
TGATGCCGAAGTTGACCATCTTGGCGGTGCGGCGCATCTCGGGCAGCACGCCGTCGAGTTCGACGCCATAAACGCGCGCGGCGGTGGCTTGGTGAATGTCGAGACCTTGGGCGAAGGCTTCGATCATGGCTTTGTCGCCGCTGAGGGCGGCCATGACGCGGAGTTCGATCTGCGAGTAGTCGGCGCTCATCAACACCCAGCCATCGAAGCCGGGCACGAAGGCCTTGCGGATCTCGCGACCGAGGTCGGAGCGGATGGGGATGTTTTGCAGGTTGGGATCGCTCGATGCCATGCGGCCGGTGGCGGCCATGAGTTGATGGAAGGTGGTGTGGACGCGTCCGGTGACTTTGGAAACGGCATGCGGCAGCGCTTCGACGTAGGTGTTGTTGAGCTTGGTGACCTCGCGGTAGTCGAGGATGTCCTGAATGATGGGATGCAGGCCAGTGAGCGACTGCAAGACCTGCTCGTTGGTCTGGTACTGGCCGGTGGCGGTCTTCTTCGGCTTTTCGATGAGCTTGAGGCGATCAAACAGCACTTCGCCGAGCTGTTTGGGGCTGTTGAGGTTGAAGGGGCCGCCCGCGCTTTCCTGAATGCGTTTTTGCAGCTCGGCGGCTTTCTTGTCGAGTTCGACGCCGTATTCGCGCAAGGCCTGCACATCGATCTTTACGCCGAAATTCTCCATGCTGGTAAGCACGGGCAGCAACGGCGACTCGACGGTGTCAAACACTCGCGTCTGGCCGTGCGGAGCCATTTCAGGCCGCAGTTTGGCGGCGAGCTGCCAGGTGACATCAGCATCTTCGGCGGCGTAGTCGGCGACTTTGCGCGCATCTTCTGCCGCGACATCGGCCATGGTCGATTGGCTAAACAGATCGTCCTTCTCGACGCCGATGAGCGCCGTGATGGGCACGGGCGTGTAGTGCAGGTAAGTCTCGGACAAGAAATTCATGCCGTGGCGCTGCTCAGGCTCGATCAAGGCATGCGCGAGCATGGTGTCGAAATACGGTCCGGCGACTTCGACGCCATGCGCGAGGAACACGCTGAGGTCGAACTTGAGATTGTGACCGATCTTCTCGATGCCCTCGCGCGTGAGCACGTCGCGAAATTCTTCGAGCACAGCCTTCGCGGCGGCTTTGTCGCGTGGGAAGTGCGCAAACCAGCCTTCATGCGCCTTCCACGAGAAGGCAATGCCGACGATGTTCGTGTCGCGTGGATCGAGTCCGGTGGTTTCGAGATCGAAGCAGAAGGACTTTTGCTGAGCGAGCTGCGTGAGGAGGTTTTGGCGTTCTGCGGCGGTTTGGACGAGGTGATAAACGTGTGGCGTGTCGGCGATGGTGGTGAGCTTCGCAGCAACAGGAGCTTCCACTTCCGCAGCAGCGAAGAGATCACTCGGCGCGGCTTCCGCAGCCGCTTTGCGGCCACGACCGGCTTTGAAGTCATCGCCATAGAGGCGGCGACCGAGGGCGTTGAACTCGAACTCGGTGAAGAAGGCCTTCAGTGCCTCGTCGTTGTGCGGTTTGAGGATGAGATCAGCGACCTGCGCGTCGTAAGGCGCATCCACGAAGATGGTGGCGAGCTGTTTGGAGAGCAGGGCGTCGTCCTTGCTGGCTTCGAGTTTTTCCTTCTGCTTGCCTTTGAGCTGGTCGGTGTTGGCGAGCAGGTTTTCGACGCTGCCGAACTGCTGGATGAGCGCGGTGGCGGTTTTTTCGCCAAAGCCTTTCACTCCAGGGATGTTATCCACGGCATCGCCCATGAGCGCGAGGATGTCGATGACCTGCTCGGGGCGCTCGATGCCCCAGCGCTCGCAGATTTCCTTCACGCCGAGGATTTCCACCTCCGCGCCGGAGCGGCCGGGTTTGTAGATTTTGACGTGCTCGGAGACGAGCTGGCCGAAATCTTTGTCCGGCGTGACCATGAAGGTTTCGATGCCTTCTTTCTCCGCGCGTTTCGCCAGGATGCCGATGATGTCGTCGGCCTCATAGCCATCGCGCACGAGGATCGGCACGTTCATGGCCTCCATGAGGCGTTTGATCTGCGGGATGGCCATGCTGATGTCCTCCGGCATCTCCTCACGCTGCGCTTTGTAAGCAGGAAACATCTCATGGCGCGGCGTCGGTGCAGAGGTGTCCAAAGCCACGGCGAGATGCGTGGGCTGCTGATTTTTGAGGATGTCGAGCAGCGTGTTGGCGAAGCCGTAGAGCGCGGAGGTGTTCAGCCCGTCGCTGGTGCGGATGGGGGCTTTGATGAAGGCAAAGTGCGCGCGGTAAAGCAGCGCCATGCCGTCGAGGAGGAAGAGGCGTTGGGACATTCGATGCCAGACTAGGCGGGCAGGAGGTGGGTGCAAATGATGCTAACCGCGACCAGATTTTGCCTCGTCCGCTTTCTTCTCGGCATCCGCTACCTCTTTTTCATGCTCGCGGGCCTTCGCGAGGGCGGCAGCGAGCAGGCCGGTGGGCACGGCAACGATGCCGAGTCCTGCGATGAGCACGAAGCCTGTGAAAACACGTCCGCCAAGCGTGATGGGGATGGCATCGCCATAACCGACGGTGGTCAATGTAACGATGGCCCACCAAAGGCTGTGAAACACGGAGGCATAGACCTGGGGCTGAGCCTCATTTTCAAAATGGTAGATGCCCACGGCAGCGAGGTAGAGCACGATCAGGGCCGCCGTGCCAAACAGCACCAGTTCCTCACGCGCATAGCAAAAGGCTAGGTGAAAGCGCTGCACCGCAGCGGAATAGCGGGCGAGCTTAACGAGGCGCAAAATACGAAACAGGCGGAACACGCGAATGCTGCGCAGGTCGAAGCCAAGACTCAGGTAAAACGGCAAGATGGAGAGCACATCAATGACGCCCATGAAGGAACGGACGTAGCTCATGCGCGGGCGCGTGCTGGCCACGCGCACAAGGTATTCCACGGTGAAGATGATCACGCTGACCGTCTCAAAGATGCCAAATGACCGCTGCCAACCTGGACTCAAACCCGGCAGCGTCTCGCAGGCGAATGCGAGCATGTTCAGAAGGATCAGCAGTTGGAGAAATCCCTCCACTCGGCCGAAGTGGGCGCGTCCTTGCTCGTCGCGGGTGATCATTGCGGCATTGTGCTGAGAAAGCGCCGTTCCTGCAAATGCTGTGCCGCAGTTTTTTCAGAATGAGGCAGAGCACCCCACACTCGTGATCAACCACGAAAAATGCCTCGTTTAGGCCTTCGGCGAAATTTCATTCGCCTATCAATCCCTCCCACGCGCTTTTTTGAAGCCAAATTGGGGAGTGTGCCCCATTCTCGCTGTATGACCACCCCCAGACCTGACATCGCGAATCGTGTCCGCAACCGGGTCATGGGGCGGTTGATGCCGTATCTGATCCTGCTGTATGTGGTGGCGTATCTGGACCGGGTGAATGTGAGCTACGCTGCGCTGGAGATGACGGCGGATCTGGGCTTCACGGCAGAGATGTATGGTCTGGGCGCTGGGATTTTCTTCCTGGGGTATTTTTTGCTGGAGGTGCCGGGGGCAGTGATCGCGCAGCGCTGGGGTGTGCGGGTGCTGGTGTGCCGGATCATGATCACCTGGGGCGTGCTGGCATCGGCGATGGGCTTCATCCAAAACGCGCAGCAATTTTACTGGCTGCGTTTTCTCATAGGTGCGGCGGAGGCGGGCTTTTTTCCGGCGATGATCGTGTATCTCGGTCACTGGCGCGAACGCATGACGCGTGAGGCCTTGCAGACGCGCAAACCAACGGTGTGGCAGGCCTTGTGTGATCCGCGCGTGCTCATTTTTTCCGCAGCATATTTTTTCGGCCTGCTGGCGTCAAACGGACTTGGCTACTGGCTCCCGACGATGATCAAATCGCTCTCCGGTTTTTCGAACTTCACCGTGGGGCTGATCGTGAGCTTGCCCTACTCGCTGGGCGTGATCGCGAAGGTGATCGCGGGCTGGTCATCGGACCGCACAGGGGAGCGGCGCTGGCATACGGCGGGCTTGTTGCTGCTCGGTGGTGCGGGTTTGGCAGCGGTGGCCGTGCTGGAGGCGCACCTCGCCTTCGCGCTGCTGTTCCTGTGCATCGCGGTGATCGGCCTCACGGGTTACACGCCGAGTTTCTGGGCCTATGCGACGAGCTTTCTCGCAGGCACGGCCAATGCAGCCGCCATTGGCCTCATCAACAGCATCGGCAATCTCGGTAGCTTCGCGGGACCGTATGCGATGGGCTGGCTGAAGGAGCACACCACGGGCTACGCAGCGGGTGTGTGGATGCTGGCGGCATCATCGGTGCTGACGGCACTGCTGGTGCTGGCGGCTCGTCGATTGGACGGGCCGTTGATTCCGAAGGCCACCGGATGATTCGATTGCCAATCGAATCTACGGCCCATCGTCGGTTAGATTCCTGGTCTCATGATTAAATCAAGAAACGGCGGAGAAATTGCCACGTTACGCAACGCATGAAATCCATCACCTATGCTCTCACGGTCCTGCTGCTTCACGGTGGCCAATTTGCTGTGAACGCGGCTGATGCTTTGAAGGCAGTAGCGCTGGAGTTCAGCATCACACCGGGTACGGGCGGGCATACTTCGAGCAAGGTCGGCGCTCTCGTGCAGAAGGTGGAAGGGCCGCTGAAGACGGCGGTGACGCTGCTGGAGTCGGGCCAGACGCGTGTGTGCCTCATCACGCCGCACATGAATTCTCCGAAGGGCGCAAACATCAGCCCGCTGATCCGCCGCACGGCAGCGGAGGCTCTGGGACTGCCGCTGGCGAATGTGCTGCTGATGGTCTCGCACAATCACACGGACCTGAACCTCGTGAGCAATCACATCGAGGCCTACTCCGCCATCTCGATGAAACCGGAAGACCTGCCCGCGCCGAAGCTGGTGCCTGCGGGCGAGGAGTTTTTAAAGCAGCTCACCGCAACAGCGAAACAATTGCCCGCGCTGCTGCAACCCGTGACCGTCTGGTGGGCGGAAGGCTCGGAGGGGCGCATCAGCTACAATCGCAAAGGCCGCTACGCTGACGGCACCTCGTATCTCATCCGCGAGGAAGATCGCGACCTGCTGGGTGTCGATTTCAATGGTGACATGGACCGGCAGGCACCCATCGTGGTGCTGAAAAACGAGCGAGGCGAGGTCGTCACGGCGATCACACAGTTCACCAGCCATCCCTGCTCCTGCTTTCATCCTGAAAAGCCGATTGTCTTCGGCGACTGGCCGCAGGTGGCCTGCGAGCACGTCGCGCAGCATCTCTCGCCATCGAAGCCGATCACGGTGAGCTTTCTGCAAGGCTGCGCGGGTGATGTGAACTCGAAAGGCATGTTTCGTGGCGATGCCGATCTCTCGCGTAAATACGGTCGCATGCTCGCGGACAGCTACATCACCGCTTTGGCCGACTTGAAGGCATCGAAGCGCGACGGTCTTGATTTTGCCACCGAGAAGGTGGGCATCCCACTCGCGCCTCTGCCCACAGAAGAAGCGCTGAAAGGGGAGATCGCCGAGATGGAGGCCTTCATCAAGCGCGCCACCGCCGGTGATGAGAACACGCTGCGCTGCCTCGGGCACAACTTCCCACGCGAGCTCACACCCGCTTATCGCGGGAAATTGATCGAGATGATCCTGCCCTGGAGCAAGTGGGCACTCGAACTGCGGCAGCAGGGCAGGGGAGACAGCGTGGCCAGGACGCTCGATGTCGAGATTCAGGTGCTGCGCATAGGCGATGTGGGAATCGTCGGCATGCCCTTCGAACCGTTTCAAGGCATC
>JBIKYB010000320.1:0-5767 GCA_044355475.1 Prosthecobacter sp. | reverse complement strand
TGACATCAACTTCACCGACTACGCTGCCTGGCTGCGCGAACTCGGTCTGGAGCAGACCGCGCATCAAACACTCTCCGATTTTCTTCAGCCACACGGCGCCTCATCACAGCTTCTCGACGCTGAGGGTGCAGGAACCGCCTTCAAGTGCCTCATCCACCGTCGCTGTTAAGCCTGCTTGGCTCCAAAGTCCTCGACGTACTGCTCCACGATCACCTTCAGCTCCGGCGGACGCGGCAGACCGACCTCCACGGCGCGTGAGCCATCCACCTGTTGCGGCCAGTTATCCACGATTCCTTGAATCCGTGCATCAAACGCATCCACAATCGGTCCTAGCTTGATTCCACGCTCCGCTGCCACGTCTTGAATCACCTTCTCCGCGATCTGCGGCGTCACGCGATGGGCGGGAAGCACATAGGCACGGTCTTTGCCGAGTTTGGACTCCTCCACCTCGCTCAAAGCGATGAAGGACTCGATCACCGTGCTATAGCCGGTCATTGGATGCGGTTGATCGCGGCGGATCGGCAGATGGCAGGCTTCGCCATTGAGCGGCTCACGAAACATGCCGCTGGCCCAGCTCGAAGCAGCCGCATTAGGCTTGCCTGGACGCACGATCACCGTCGGCAGGCGTGCGCTGCGTCCGTCGAAGTGGCCTTTGCGTGTGTGATCGTTCACCATCATCTCACACATCGCCTTCGTCATGCCGTAGGTCGTCTGCGGGAGTTGTTTGGTGGTGTCGGACATCATTTGCGACATCTCCAGGCCGCCGTAGCACGCCACGCTGCTCGCAAACACGACTCGCGGCCGTCCTTCCGCTGCCCGTGCGGCCTCAAACACATTTCTGCCACCATCCAGGTTCACGCGCATCGCGTCATCGAAGCGCTCCTCGCACTCCCCGCTCACCATGGAGGCCAGATGAAAGATCACATCGAACTTGGAGCCTGTGGCGGCAAAAACCGTCGCCCGGTCGCCAATGTCGCCCTTCACCTGCTTCACCCGCGCATCGGTGGGTTCTTCACGGAAAAACGCGTCCAGCAGCACCATCTCGGTGATCGGCTGGTCGTTCCAAGTGCCACGTTCGAGGAGCTTCTGCGCAAGCTGAGAGCCAAGAAAGCCGCCGCCGCCGGTGATGATGATTTTCATGATGATAATAAGGACATTCACCTCTTCTTTTCAACAGTAGCAAACGCCAAAGCTGTTCCGAATCTGCCTGGGAACCAAGCCGGGGCGGAACACCTGGGCGTCCCCGGCTTCGACACGGCTCTTTCAAGGGTGGCCTCGACAACGCACGGCAACCCGTCGCTAGGTGGCGGAAAGCCCGCGTCCTTCAGAGCACCGCGTTCCTGCGGCTCAGTCCATGCCTGGATTCGACCCTGATACCGCCACGACAGTTCACAGACAAGGCTTGCCAGCCTTCGTGTCGCGCCCACCTTGGCCGCCATGAACACGACGAACGATCCGCTGTGGCTCAAGCTCAAGGACTTCGCCTTCGACCATCAGGACGCGCTGCCCTTCACCCGGCGTCTCGCACGGGAAAACAACTGGTCACCCGAATTCGCACGACGTGTGGTGGATGAATATCGCCGTTTCCTGTTTTTGGCTCTTCGTGCGGGGCACCCGGTCACGCCCTCGGATGAAATCGATCAGGCCTGGCACCTGCACCTCGTGTACACACGGTCCTATTGGGAGGAACTCTGCCGGGACATCCTCGGACGCCCGCTGCATCACGGGCCCACGCGGGGCGGTGCCGCAGAAGATGATCGCTTCGAGCACCAGTACGCCGAGACCCAGGCCAGCTACGTCCGATGGTTTGGCCACGAACCACCCGCCGACATCTGGCCGCCTGCGGCAGTTCGATTTTCACCTCGGGCGCGCTTCGCACGGGTGAATACGGCGGGGTACTGGATGCTGTCCAAACAACGCGTCAGCCGCGTGGCCGCAGCATGCCTGCTGGCAGCGCTCCCGCTGGTCACTCTGGCCGCATGCGCTACCCACACGGGCGAGATCAGTCTCGGTGATGTCTTTGTATTCCTGATCCTGCTGCTGGTCATCGGCCTCGCGATCAGGGCAGCACGCCATGGTGGCAAGAAAGGCGGCGGCGACGGTTGCGGTTCGGGCTGTGGTGGCTCCTCCGGCTGCTCCAGCCACCACGACAGCTCCTCGGGCTGTGGTTCATCCGGCTGCGGCTCGGGATGTGGCGGCGGTGGAGACTGATTTTTGGCGACGAGCCGCGCGATCAATCATCCATCCCCGGAATCGGCCCAAACGCCTCCGCCGGCAGCCGCCGGATGAACCTCCCCTTCGCATCCCGCTCCTCCCAGCCAAGCCAGCGCCAGGCTTCGGGGGTGGCATGGAGGATGCGTTTGCCATCATTGCTGATCACGCAGCATTGGTCATAAGGCAGTGTGTGCCGGAGGCTGCCATCGGGATCGATTTTTTGAGCGTATGAAGTGTTGGCTCTGAAAAACAGTAGTCGTTGTCCATTTGGAACAGACCACAGCTCCAGGTGGTGATTCGAGTTTGAAGTGAGAACGGACAGCCCATCTCGGGACATAAGGCAAGACACAAAGTGGCTGGTTGTGTCCTTGATCACCATGATTCTGCGCGAAAAGCCCGCATCCCAGACCTCAAGCTCACCAGAGAGGGAAGTGATTGCGAATCGACATCCGTCTGCCGTCCAGGAGCATGAATAGATTGATTCATGCCCGGTGCCTAGCTTGGCATAGGGTTCTCCATTTCTGGCATTCCAAACGATGACTTGGTCATCCCATCCTCCGGACAAGATTTTTTCGCCACTTTGCTCCCATCGTGTTTCAACGGCAAAGACCGGATGCTTCATCAACAGGCTCATGGAACCATCGGTGGAGTCCCAGATTTTGATCGTTTCATCATAACTCGTGGACAAAAAGCGCCTTCCGCCAGGGTGCCATTCGACTTTTGTCACCTCCGCCGAGTGAGCTTCCAGCTTCCGTAGCAGCGCCATTTTTTCAAGATCCCAGACCAAAACATCGCCTTCAAAGGAACCAGAGAGCAATCTTTTCCCGTCAGGACTCCACGCAGAGCATGAAATGCCGTGAGTGTGGCCTGTTAGCCGTTTTTCTTCGGTGCCAGTGCTTATCTGCCAAATTCGAATCGTCCGATCATTGGAGCCTGAGGCAAGGAATGCACCGTCAGGACTCCAGGCACACGTTTGCACGGCGTCAGTGTGACCTGTGAGCCTTAGCAGTTCGCGGCCAGTTTGAGCTTCCCAGATGCAGAGGTTCCTATCATCAGAGCATGTCGCAATCGCGGTTCCAGCCGGGTTCCAGGCAAATTGGTTTACAGGCTTGGTGTGTCCCATGAAAACCTTTGCATAGCACATGTCAGCTTTTGCACGCAGACGCATGTCATGGAATTTGAACAGGCTTTGACCTGCTACATGAACCCATTCGCATTGATCCCAAGAGACATTGGGGAAATCTGCTCCTTCCAATGATCCATGCCGCCACTGCAAACCCGCCACATCTGCGTTTTCCAGTTTAGCATGTGACACATCGACATGCAGGAACAAGGCTTGGCGTGCCTCCAACCCGGTCAGATCGGCCTCGCTGAGATCGACGAACTCGACGCGAGCGCGGTTGAGCTGCACTCCGCGTAGATTGGCACCACGGAGGTTCAGCGCACGGTCTTTGGCATGACCGCGGATGCGACATTCGTCGAAATTCGCGCCGGCGAGATTCACATGCTTTGGCTGCGGCTCGGGGTGGCCGTGCTGGATGGCTTGGAGCCAGTATTGGAAGGCCATGGTGGCCGCAGGCAGGCAATCGCTGCCGAGGAGGCGTTCGAGGGATTGAATGGACGCTGTTTGCGGTTCCAAGGCGAGGATTTGGCCGAGGAAGTCGAGGGTTTCGAGCGAGGCGATGGGCATGTCCCACTGGGCATCGGCTTTTTCCTTCAAGGCGCGGGCGAGGTGGCAGGCGAGGAAGTATTCCTGCAAGGAGGTGTGGGCGAAGCGGAAGTGGCTCTCCTCGGTGTCCGGCCGCAGGACGAAGGTGGCGGTGCGGAGGTCTTCTTTGAGAAGGGAGCGGTCCTTGTTCGCGTAAGCGGCGGCGAGGGCGGGGCTTTGATGCAGGAAGTCGTCGAGCCAGTCCTCCAGGCGGTCCACGTCCCACTGCTTTTCCCCGCTGCGCCAGAGCGCGGCGGCCAGAGCCTCCATGAGGCGGCGTTTGTGCGCGGCGTCGAGCTGGTGCTTGCCATCATCGCGACTGAGCCAGGAGCGGACGACGAGATCGTAAAGGCGGGCTGCATTGACGGTCTCGCCGCGCATTTTCAAGGCCTCCAGCTCGTCGAGGCGGCTGCTGATGAGGCTGAGGAGGTAGGGACGCTCGGCGAGGTCGCGCAGATTGTGGATGGAGGCGATGAGATCGAAGGCCTCGCCGCCGCGTTTCGCATCTCCCAGGAAAGAGACGAGGTAGTCGCGGATCTGCCGCTCATCGAAGGGCAGCAGGCAGAAGGCGGGATACTGGCTGCGGTCGATGCCCTCGCGGTCCTCGCCGGTGAGCATGGCGTTCTGGCTCCAGACATCGCGGAAGTAATGGCTGCGGCAGGAGAGGAGGAGCTTGCCAGATTTTTGAGCGGTCGGGGGCAGGGCGGACCAGAGCGTGCGGATGAAGTCACGGGCGCGATCCTGGGTGAGGTGGACGATTTTTTCGTCAAGGCCGTCGAAAATGATGATCGCGCCTTCCTCCCGCACGAGGCGCAGCAGATCGGCAGCGGTGACGGTGCGGTCCGTGACGTGCCAGGAGTGCTGGATAACGCTGGTAAGCAGCTCCTCAATGGTGGGCACCGCGCCGGGGCGGTCGCCGACGTAATCCCGCAGGTCGATGTAAATGGGCAGCGGGTATTGGCCGGGTTCCCTGCCGCGTTTGTCGATCAGCAGCCGCGTGAACTGCTTCAACGTGGTGGTCTTGCCGATGCCGACCTCTCCCAGCAGCGCGAAGAACGACGAGCCTTCAGTGCGCACGGCCCAGGCTTCGAGTTCATCCAGCGCGTCACGCGCCTCGCCGAGATGTGCCTTCGCCGGATCGAGCGCTTCACGCTCCGAGAGATGATGCGCAAAGCCCCGCGTGCGCTGGAAGTGCCGCGTCTCCTCCGGCGTGCGCATCAAACGCAGCGCGTCTTCGGGGCTGATGTGGCGTGGATCGTCGGTCTCTGCCTCGCCGCCCCTTTGCGGCAAAGACGAACGTCTCTCGGCCTTCGATTTGCCGCCGAGGGGCAGAGGAGCGGAGGGGCTGAGATTGGGATCAAGGCCGGTTTGCTGGCTGAAATAGGCGTCGAGGCGCTTTTCCATTTCCTCGTGGAGATGGCGAGCGAACTCCGTCTTTTCCGTGGCTAGCCGCATTTGATCGAAGGTGCGGCCACGCAGGAAGAAAAGCTGGTTTTCCTGCAAGCCCTTCAGGTCGTGGCGGTCAAAGTTGACGGGAACCAGACCCACCGGAATGACCGGTTTGCAGCCTTCACCGCTAACAAAGGGCGGGATTTCGTTTTCACCGATGTAGTCGCTGCCCAGAAAGTCCGGGCTGACCATGAAGAGACCGAAATGACATTCGGTGATGGCTTGCAAGATTCGTTGATGCCATTTCTCGCCAACCATGATCTCGCGGTCGTTCCAAAACTCGAGTTCGTAGTTCTTGGACGGCTTAAACTGCGAACGCAGTCCTTTCACCAGGGCTTCGGCCAGCACCTTATTCTCATGCGCATACGAAATGAAAAAGCGCACGACCCGTTTCCG
>JBIKYB010000318.1:0-5803 GCA_044355475.1 Prosthecobacter sp. | reverse complement strand
CGCAGCCGCTGCGGCCATCGGCATCGGTGCTTTCGTGATGATGGGTGGCAAGAAAGAGGCGAAGCAAAGTGGTCCGCTCAGTCCTCTGAGCGGCGCGTCGAGCGCACCGGGCGCTGCCAAATCCGCACAGGGGACTGTGCGGACCACTCTGCCACCACCCGCTCCGCCAACGCCGCCGAAAGCGGCTCAAACCGCTCCTGCCTCCAAGCCGCTGTCTAAAACAGTCTCCAAGTCTGCCCTCTCTCCCTCCACCGAGCCTTGGCAGGATGTCCTGCGTGATCCGGCCCAGCTCGTTCTCAGTGGCGGAACCGAGCGGACCGCCGAGGGACTGCTCTTTGGCGGCAAGGGTACCGCCCGCATCAGCAAGCCCGAACCCCGCGACGGCGCGGTGCGGATGATCGCGAACTATGGCGGCTCCCGTGTGCAATTGCGCGCGCGTGAGACCACGGCGGCCGGTCTCTATCAGATTCACCTCAGCCATGTGACCAAGGACATCACTTTGGGGCGGTTGGACCGAGCCACCCAGAAGTTCACGGACCTGCGCAAGTTTCCCCTGCCTGAGCCGCTCCAGCTCGGTCAGGACTACGAGCTCGAACTGAGGGTGGTGGGCCAGACCCTTACTGTCAAATTCAACGGGGCAGTGCTCGGCACCGTCACGGACAGCACTTTGTCGGCAGGCTCTTGGTCCGCAGGAACCATTGAAAGCACCACCACCCCGGCGCTGGTCAAGGCCCTTGAACTACTCGACCTTGATGCCTCAAAGCCTGCCGCCGTTGCTGCCACCGCTCCGGCTCCGTCTGTCCCCGCCAGCAACGCTTCGCGTAGCGATGCGGGCGGGTCCCCGTCTTCCGACAAGTTCCCTCCCGGCCAGTGGGTGAAGGTGTTCACCAAGTTCGAGGACTTGACGGAGAATCTACGTAAGCCGGACAGTGGCGTGAAGTTTGAGGATGGCTGGATTGTTCCCGATCCAATGAAACTCCTATCGCTCGAACCAACCGGCTTTCCTCGAGGCAAGAACCACGGAATTAAGGTGACCTATCGAAATGAATCTGTTTCGACAATGAGTTCGGGCGAAATCCGTGTGCGGAACTATGGCTCTGCGGCTTACACGCTGGGAGCAGGAAGCGCACCACAGTTTTCGATTGGTGCCTTCAAACAGATTCAATCCAAATGGCAAAAGGTACCTTTGGCTCTCTCGCCACTTATTATAGGCTGGCAAGCCGGAGAAACTTCAACTGTGGAGTTTTTCGTCGTTGGTTCAAAGGTCTATGCCTGGGTGAATAGTCGATTGGTGCTTCAATATGAAGACCAGACCATTGAAAGTGGAAAACCCGCCTTAGTTAACGCGAAATGGCCTTTCCGCGACATCGAAGTCATCAACCTCGACGGCCTGCCCGAAGCCGAAGCGCTGCGCCTGCTCGGCGTGGATGAAAAAGGCAACGACCTCCGCGCCCTGGCCGCGAAGCAGGAGCAGCAGATGACGGAGCAGGCGAAGGCGGCGGATGCCATGGCCGCCATCCCGGAGCTGAAGACGCTGCACGAGCAGTTCGTGAAGCTCCAGGCCGAGCGCGTCACCGCGCCCTTCGAGGCCGAGGTGGCGAAGCTGAACGCGGGCTACGTCGGCGGCATCGACCGGGAGATTGCCAATGAGAAGAAGGCCGGGCATCTGGATGGCGTCATCGCGTTGGAGGCGGAGAAGAAGCTCATCCAAGGAGTGGGGACATCCCTGTCCCCACAAACACGGGACCAGGATGGTCCCGCTCCTTCTCCGATCCCCGCCGAAGACGACGCGGCGACTACGGAGGCGCTCAAGAAGCTGCGTGGCATCTACCGCACGGCCTATGCGAAGATCGAGGCCGCCCGCGCCGAGAACTTGAAGGCTCTCACCGACCCGCTCAGCGTGCGCCTCAAGCAGCTCGAAGCCGAGCTCACCCAGAAGGACCGCGTGCCCGATGCGAAGACCGTGCGGGAGTATCGGGAGGGGCTGGGTGAAGGGAGCGCGGACATTCCTTACCGCTCTGCAACTCCAGGCGGCGTAGCCGCGACGACGAATGAGGCGGACAAGAGTGCCCGCTCTCCTGCCAACAAATTGTCGCCAGAGGAAATCGTCGAGTGGGTGCTCTCGCGTCAGGGGAAGATCACCATCGAGAAATCCGGACAGAAGATGACTATTGAAGCCGGAATCCCGATTCCCTCCGGTGCCTTCAAGATTCTTGGAGTCGATCTCAACAAAACGACAGAACCAAAAGATCCAATCCCAGACAGCGAACTGGAGCACCTTTCAGGCCTGAAAGACATGAAGGAACTTCACCTGCAAGGCCGCAGCGGATTTACTGGCTCGTTTCTTGCCTCTCTCTCAGCCTCGCGTGAGCTGGACAACCTCAATATCTCCGAGAGCAGTTTCCAGCCTGAGCACATAACGAGCCTGTCGCTTTTTCCAAACCTCATTAGAATGCGGGTCCCTGGTGGGGCGGTGGCGGGAGCCCTGGCCTCACTGGCTCCGCTGCGAAAACTAAAGTCGCTCGCCATTCATGGTGAGCCGACGCCGGAGATGCTGCAATCGCTCGCCACACTGCCGGAGCTAAACTCGCTGCAATGCATCAGCCGTGATTGGAAGATTGAGCATTTCAGAGCCATGGCAGGGATCAAAAACCTGACTTTTCTCGAACTTCTTAACACGCCACAAGAGCCAGAGACGCTCGCCATTCTCGCACCACTCACCAAACTTGCGTCGATAAATTTTACGATGAACCTCAAGGCCGATCAGCTAAGCGGCTTGGAAGCTCTCAAGAACTTGAATAGGATCTCGTTTATTGCGGATTATGTGACTGATGATGCCGAACATCTGGCTGCCAAACTGGCGCTCTTTCGGAGTCTCGAGAAAGTGGATTTGTTGACCAAAACCCCAGATGACGAAAAATTCATCAAGGCTGCCGAGGTCATTCAGAAAGCGCTCGGCAAAGCGAAAGTTGTGCTTCGTCGCCCGTGATCGCGGCTTTGTCTGCCCGCCATCGCCGCCTTCCAAAAAGAGTGACCGGATGTGACGGTGAAGCAGTGAGGGATAGTGGACTGCATGCGTCCCGCTTGCTGTTGATTATGTGATCACAGCCTCGGCTTGCTTCGTGCAGCGGCCTGTTTCATAGACAGGGCGTGAAATCCCATCTTCCGAATCATCCCACCCAACTTTATTTCATCCGTCACGGCGAGGTGGAGGAGAAGTATCACAAGGTCTTCGGCGGATCGCGCATCGACATGGCGCTGTCGCCTTTGGGGCAGAAACATGGCGAGGGTGTGGCGGCGTGGCTGAAGGACACGAAGCTCGACAAGATCTATGCGAGTCCGATGCTCCGCGTGCAGCAGACGCTGGCTCCTTTGGCGAAACAACGCGGTCTGGAGCCGGAGATGATGCCGGGGCTGCGGGAGATCGACTTTGGCGACTGGACCGGGCACCGCTGGGACGAGGTGCAGTCGAAATTTGGCGTGAGCGCGTTTGATTGGCTCGAAATCATCGAGAGCAACGGCATCCCGAATGGGGAGAGTGTGGAAGGCATCCGCACACGCGTGCAGGAGTGCCTCATCCGCATCGTGAAGGCGCACCCGCATCAGAAGGTGGCGGTGTTTTGCCATGGCGGGATCATCCGCGTGATGATCGCCCTGCTGCTGGGCTGGCCGCTGGCGCACATGGCGCATTTCAACATCGAGTACGGCAGCATCAGCGTGGTGGAGCTGCTGCCTGAGCGGAAACATGCGGTGGAGATTGAGCTGCTGAACTTTCAGCCGCCGGTTTAGCTGCTTGCTGAGTCACTCAGAAACAAGAAGGTGGCCTTGGATGCAGCGACGCCTATTTTTCTAATCGGCGTGCGCCTCACCCGAAACAGCCTTCTCTGCCGAAAGGCGGGACTCCCAAGACATCATGCCCGCGAAGAAGAAAGCCAACACCAAGCCACTCACCGGGGCCGCCCTCGTCAAAGAGGTCTGCCGCCGCATCCGCGTGGCTCGGAGCTACTGGGACGCGCATAACAACCGCGCCTGCCGGGGCGAACGTGAGAAGGCGATGGCGCTCTATGAGTCGCTGAGTGAGGCAGAACGCGAGAAAGTGCCGCAGGAGCTGCGGGTATGGCTGCGCTATCGCAGCGAGAAATACTTTGGTGATGAGCGAACGCCGCCGGGAGGTGGAAAATGGTAGAGCGAGCTTCCAAGCTCGCTCTCAAGCCGAACTCGGAAGTTCGGCTTACGAAAAACGGTCTACATCCGCGAAACCGCTTCCGCACTCGCTATGACTTCCCTCAGCTCATGGCGTGTAGTCCGGCACTGGCGGCTTTGGTGAAACCAAACGCGCATGGGGATCACAGCATCGACTTCGCCGACCCGCTAGCGGTGAAGGCGCTGAATCAGGCGCTGCTGAAGCAGGCGTATGGTTTGCAGCGCTGGGACATCCCGCCCGGCTATCTCTGCCCACCGATTCCGGGGCGCAGTGATTACATTCATCATTTGGCAGATCTGATGTCGGCGCGGCATGGTCCAGAGGTGCGTGTGCTCGACATCGGCGCGGGTGCAAACTGCATCTACCCTCTCATCGGTGCCAGCGAATATGGCTGGAGCTTTGTCGGCGCAGAGGTGGACTCCGTGGCGCTGCGATGGGCCAAGAAACTCGTCGCATTGAATCCGAGCGTGGCGGCCTTAATCGAGTGCCGACAGCAGCACTCGGCGACGAAATGTTTTCAGGGCGTGATCAAAGCAGGCGAACGCTTTGATCTAACGATGTGCAATCCGCCTTTTCATGCTTCGGCAGCCGAAGCGGCCGCTGGAAGCCAGCGCAAGCTGCGAAATCTCGGCGGGAAGAAGGATGGACTCAATTTTGGCGGCAAAGCAGGTGAGTTGTGGTGCGAGGGCGGTGAATTGGCCTTCATCCGTCGCATGATCGAGGAGAGCGTGTCCTTTGCGACGAACTGCGGCTGGTTCACGACGCTCGTTTCCAAAAGCGATCATCTGCCGCGCCTCCAAAAAACGCTGCGACAGATGAAGGCGGACGAAGTGCGGATCATCGACATGGCGCAGGGGCAGAAAAAAAGCCGCATCCTGGCGTGGCGATTCGGCGGGCTGTCCTCAGCCCGTCGCCGCTGGGCCACAAGATGTACGAACATGCTTTGATGAGATCGTAGGTCATCGGCTCGCGAATGACGGCGCTTGCAGGAGCGAGCGCCCTACCATATGCGCGTTCCGCCGGGTAGGGCGGGCTGTCCTCAGCCCGCCGCCGCTGGGCCACAAGATGTACGAACATGCTTTGATGAGATCGTAGGCCATCGGCTCGCGAATGACGGCGCTTGCAGGAGCAAGCGCCCTACCACATCGTCTGGCATGCCAGACGACCTGCCAAACCGGAAACGCCTGCATCACGACGTGCCGCACTGGGTTGAGGATGGCTCGCTCTTTTTCATCACGGTGAACTGCGCGGAACGTGGCCGTGAGCAGCTCACGTTGACTCAAGCCGCTGTGGCGTTGCTCGATGCCGCACGGTTTTATCACGATCAGCGCAAGTGGTACATCACCCTGTGGCTACTCATGCCGGATCATTTCCACGCCATCCTGAGTTTTCCGAGCGATGTTGTGATGGCTGACCTGTTCAAGCACTGGAAGCGCTACACCGCGAGGCAACTTGGCATCGACTGGCAGGATGGCTTCTTTGATCATCGCCTGCGCAATGCCCAGGAAGAGAACGCCAAGCATCACTACATCCGGCACAATCCGGTGAGAAAGAATCTATGCGAGCGTCCCGAAGACTGGCCGCATCAGCTCCGCTGGT
>JBIKYB010000317.1:0-5811 GCA_044355475.1 Prosthecobacter sp. | reverse complement strand
CGCGTCTCCATTCGTCGCGGTGGCGGTTCGCCGCATGATTCTATTGAAGCTTTGATGGAGGATGGGCGTGATTTTTTATCCGCCATCTCCAACACGCCTGCGTCCGAGCATGACCGCCGTTGGGCCATGATGTTGCTGGAGGATGGTCTTGATCTGCTCCGTGTCACTGTCAGTCCGGCCGTCTGGCAATGCATCGAGATGTCGTTTTTTGGGCCGGATGCAGTGGAAGGCCAAGTGCGTCCGCCACCCGCACTGCGCGTTGCCGCGCATCGTGCGCGTCTTCGTCTGCGAGCTATGGTCACTGCCAAGGCAGGCCCAAGTGCCAAGGCCGGACTGTTCCAGGCGCTGTGTGTCCACAATTGAATGTGGGTAGGCATTTTTGCCTTCGTCATGGAGCGTTACTTGAGGTCATTGCCGCATGGCATGCATCCGCGCATCTCAGTAGCATGTTCCCTCTTCGTCACACTGGCGCGTACAGGCTTTTTTGTGAAAAAAAAGGCAGTGTCAAATGATTCACCCGGCATGCGGTGCGCCTGCGAATGAGATGATGAATGAGATGGCTCGAAGATTTTCTCGACGCCATGAAACGCCCCCTTCTCTCTCTCCTCACCGTGCTCATGACCGCCTCCGGTGCTCTTGCCGATACGGTGGCCTACTGGAACTTCAACTCGCTCCTCATCGGCACGGCGAGTGCACCGGGTACAGGCGGTGTGCCGACCTCCATCACGGCGAATCAAGGCACCGGCGCCGTTTCTCTCACGGGCTGGACAGGCCTTGTGGATGATTTTGGCGGCTCCACAATCAATGCTATCTCACCGGACGCCTCGGGGGCTTCACTGAGCCTTACGAGCAATGCGGGCAACGGCAGCTACATCGAGCTTCAGCTCAATTTGGCGGATTTTGGTGATCCGATCATCACTTTCGCCACACGCGGCACTTCGACGGGCTTCAACAGCGGCGTGTGGTCCTACAGCGTGGCGGGCGGCACCTTTACTCCCATCTCCGGTGTGAACACCGCCACGGTTTCGACGACCTTTGCCCTCGCCACCGTCGATCTGACCACCATCAACGCGGTGGATGGTCAGGCGAATGTGCGCCTGCGCTACACCCTGAGTGGAGCCACCAATGCCACTGGCAACAACCGCATCGACAACCTGCTCGTCTCCGCCACGCAGACGACCGATAGCACGCCGCCGCTCGCCACTGCTTTTGCGCCGCTGGACAATGCCGCGAACGTGCCCGTGACTGCGACACCGACGATCACCTTCAATGAAAACGTCAAAAAAGGCACCGGCAGCATCCTCATCAAACGCAGCAGCGACAACTCGATCTTGGAAACCATCGCGGTGAGTTCCACGCAGGTCACGGTGACCGGCGCGCAGGTCACGATCACGCCTTCGGCGAACTTGGCGAACTCCACCGGTTACTACATTGAGGTGCCTGCAGCCGCCATCGAGGACATCGCGGGCAATGATTATGCCGGCATCAGCGGCGCGGCAGCTTGGAACTTCACCACCATCGCGCCTTCGGTGCTGCCAAATGCCACGGAGACTTTCACCACCGGCTGGCGTGTGCTTCCTGCCGGAGCGAGCACCAGCGCAGACTATTATGCGGAAGGAAACGGCCAGGGCACTTTTGCCCGTTTCGACCTCGGCATCTTCAACATGACGAAGCTGGACTTCGGCCTCAGCGGCGCTTCGACGATCACGAGCGTGCAGAGCGCGGAGTTCACGCTCACCCACAATGACCGCACCTTCACGCAGGGCACGGAAGTGGAGTTTTTCTTCACCACGGATGCCGCCACGGGCAAAACCTTCGATGCGGCTCAAGTCAATGGCATCAACAACGCGCAGTTCACCTTTGCGCCAATCTCGCTGGGCAAATTCCCTTACACGCCGAAGGCTGGCGGGCAGACGGATGTCTTCACGCTCGTTCTCGCCGCAGCAGGTCCGGCTCTTGTCTCCCGTCTGAACACAGGCGAGGACTTTAGCATCATCATCGCGGCCACCACGCCGATGGCGGCCATCACCTACTCCGGCAAAGGCAACACCTTTGACCCCGGCGATCCATCTTTGAAGCTCACGGTGAATGAAACGACCGGTGTGGACACCACCGCGCCTTCGGTGGCCTTTTTCACGCCTGCGGATGGCAGCGGCGGTTTGCCGATCTCGTCGAATCTGCGCATCAACTTCAATGAAATTGTCCAAAAGGGCACCAGCGGCACGATCACCATTCTTCGCAGCGGCGACAATTCCGTGTTCGAAGCCATTCCGGTCACCAGCAGCCAGATCACCGTGAATCTCGGCACGGTGACGATTGATCCCACGGCCTCGCTGGAGTCCGCAGGCAGTTATTATGTGCAAATCAGCGCTGGAGCCATCGAGGACACTTCAGGCAATGATTACGCCGGCATCGCCGATACGACGACGTGGAACTTCAGCACCGCGCAGCCGCCGATCACGAACCTGGGGCCGTTCAGCGCCTCGCAGAATGCTCCTGCGGGCACCGTGGTGGGTCAGCTCAATTCCAACATCAACGGCAAGGAAGGCATCAAATACACCATCCTCGGCGGCAGCGGTGCCACGGCGATGATGAAGGCCGTTCCGGGCAATGGTTACGTCGTGAATCCCATCTTCACCATTGGCGATACGATCACCGGGGCCACTGGCGCACTCAATCCGACCTCGGCGGGCAATTTCTCGCCTGTGGGCACACTCGACGGCCTCGGCGCCTTCTCGCTGAATGCAAACACGGTGCGTGTTTTCAGCAATCACGAGATCGAACTGCCCGCCAGCGGCTCTGCTGGCTACCCTTACACACTCGCAAACGGCACCGTCATCACCAAAGGCGGCGCTCGCATCAGCTACTGGGACATCGACAAGACCACTCGCCGCGTGATCGACGGCGGTCTCGCCATCGCCCGTATGTATGATCGCACGGGCACGGTGGTCACTAGCACGGCGCAGCTCGAACTCGGCGGCCTCGACCGCACCTGCTCCTCCGCGTTGTTTGAGCCCAATCTTTGGGGCGCAGGTCGTGGCCTCGTGGATCGCACTTACATCATGGGTGAGGAGACCTCGACGGCCTTTGGGCATCCGCATGGTGGCACCTGCTGGGCTCTCGATACCTCCAACGGCGATCTTTGGGCGCTGCCAGACTTTGGGCGCGGTTCCTGGGAAAATGCCGCGCTGGTCGATACCGGCACCACGACGCATGTGGCCTTCCTTTTGGGCGATGATGCGCCAGCGAGAGCGCTTTACCTCTACGTCGGCGAAAAGAGCACGGCTCCCGGAGCGAACTTCGTCGAGCGCAACGGCCTCAAAGGCGGCCAGCTCTATGTGTGGAAGACCACAAATGGCAACACCACTCCGCAGCAGTTCAACGGCACCAACGCCACACGCACCGGCATCTGGGTGGCTGTTAATGCGCGAAACATCGCCAATGCGAACACCGCCGGGCATGACGCGCAGGGTTATAAAAACGACACCACGCTCGGCAGCGAAGCCGCTGGGCTGGGTTGCTTCCTTTTCTCACGTCCAGAGGATCTCAGCGCGAGTCCCACCGATGGCAGCATCGTCGCCTTCACCTCCACCGGACGCGGCAGCGTGTATCCGCTCGATAACTGGGGCGACACCTACATCCTCGACATCGACTTCAACGGCAGCGCCGTGCCCACCGCAGGCAATATCCGCATCCTCTATGATGGCGATGACGCGGGCGGCGGCCAGTTCATGAGCCCCGAAGAAGGTCTGCGCTGTCCGGACAATCTCGACTGGGCCGATGACGGCTTCATCTATGTGCAGGAGGATCAGGCCAACCAGGTCGGCAACTTCGGCGCGGCAGGTTTTGAGACCTCCATTTGGAAGCTGAACTCCACCACGGGATCGGCGGTGCGCCTCACGCAGACCGATCGCAGCACGGTGATGCCGCTCGGCTCCACGGACACGAATCCGGGCGATGTCGGCAACTGGGAATCCTCCGGTATCATCGACGTGTCCTCTCTCTTCGGCGAAGCTCCGGGCGAGCTGTTCCTCTTCGACCTTCAAGCGCACAGCGTGAACAACGGCCTCATCTCTTCCAAGCAGCTCTACGAAGGCGGCCAGCTTTGCTTCCTCGAAAAAGGCATCGAGAAAGGTGCCTTCAAAGTGAACCCCAACACCGGCATCATCACCATCGCGAATGTCGATGCCATCGACATGACCGCGCAGCCGTCGCATCAGCTCCGCTTGCAGGCTTTTGACGGCACGAATCACACGCTCAGCCAGGTCACGGTGAACATCACCAACACCAGCGTCACCACCACCAACAGCTTCAAAGCCGCCACCTACAACATCAGCCACTACCGGGCCACCGCAGGCGCTCTCATCACCGATCTGGCCACCGTGACGGCCACGCAGAGCCAGAACATCGCCCGCGTCATCCAGCGCAACAATCCCGACGTGCTCCTCCTCAATGAATTCGACTACGACGCGAAGGGCGAGGCCTTGAAGCGCTTCCAGGAGAACTACCTCGAAGTCGGCCAGAGCGGTGAAGCGCCGGTTTATTACCCTTATGCCTTCATCGCGCCTGCCAACACCGGCATCGCCTCCGGTTTCGACCTCGACAACAACGGCACCGTCGTCACCACACCCGGAGCGACGGGTTATGGCGAGGACGCACTCGGCTTTGGCGTCTTCCCCGGCCAGTATGCCTTCGTGGTGCTCTCGAAGCATCCCATCGACACCGCGAACATCCGCACCTTCCAAAAATTCCTCTGGAAAGACATGCCCGGTGCCTTGCTGCCCGACGATCCCGACCTCGCCGGCACCGGCGACTGGTATTCACCTGCCGAGCTGAACGTGTATCGCCTCTCCTCAAAGAATCACGCCGACGTGCCCGTGCTCATCAATGGCACGCCCGTTCACATCCTCGCCAGCCATCCTACACCGCCCGTGTTTGATGCGCCGGGTGCTGGTCTGCCCTGGAAAGCCGGTGTCGATCACAATGGCCGCCGCAACAGCGATGAAATCCGCTTCTGGAGCGACTATGTGAACCCTGCCAACAGCGCCTACATCTACGACGACACCGAAACGTCCACCACGCCCGGTGGCGGCCTCGCACCGAACTCGCGCTTCATCATCTGCGGCGATCAAAACGCGGACAACAACGAAGGCGATAGCACCGATCCGGCCATCAAGCAGCTTATCGGCGGCATCGCCACCGTGGGTGGAGCCACCATTCCCGCGAATTCGCTGGTGAACAGCACCTTCGTCCCCGCTGGCGGCGCAGGCCCGCAGCCGGATGACACCGCTGGCTTCAGCGCGGGCGTGCGGGTGGACTACGCGCTGCCCTCCATCTTCGGCTTTGATGCGCCCACCGGCGGCGTTTTCTGGCCTGGCGCGGGCGATCCGATGAGCGGTGCCATCACCGCCTCCGATCACCACATGGTCTTTGTGAATCTCACGCTCAGCGGCGTCACGCTGCCGCCGAGCACGAACCTCACCACCTACTACGCCCCCGCCTCCGGTTTGACCGGCTCCGCGCTGCAAACCGCGCTCCACAACATCATCGACGACCATGTCATCATCGACTACGGCACCATCGACGATGTGATGCAGGTCATTGATGAATCCGCCAGCAATGCCGCTCATGTGCGCCTGCTTTACTCCAACGCCAGCCTGCCCAAGACCAGCAACAACATCGCCGGTGGCTGGAACCGCGAGCACGTCTGGCCCCGCAGCGACGGCGTGGGTGATGAAGGCGCGGACTACAGCGACCTCCACCATCTTTTCCCCTGCAAAGACACCGTGAACAGCTTGCGCTCGAATCTGG
>JBIKYB010000316.1:0-5817 GCA_044355475.1 Prosthecobacter sp. | reverse complement strand
CGAGCGCGCGGTCGATGCCACGCTCGACCACACGCTGACCCTGGAGCAAGTGATGAAAAAAGACCCGGTGACGCTGCCTGAAACCGGCACCGTTCGCGAAGCCGCCGAAATTCTTGCCAAGAGCGAGTTCCACTCGCTTCCCATCGTGTCCGGCAGCCACAAGCTCGTCGGCATGGTTACCTCCACCGATCTGATCCGCTATCTGGTTGAGCAGTTTTAACCCATCAGCGCCACCGCGATGGGATCGACGAGCGGTTTGCCACTGCGCGTGAGGCGCACGAACTGCTCATCGAAGTCCAGCAGCCCCTGGTCACGCAGCGTGTCGAGCATGCGGCGTGACTCAGGAGCGATCATTTCCAGCGGCAGGCCGCGCGCGGTGCGCAGTTCCAAGCCAAAGCGCTCGGTGCGCCTGTTCTCTGGCGTGAGTTCCTCGACTTCCACCGCCGTGTCATCACCCGCGAGCGCCAGCGCCATGTAGCGCGGGGTGTCCTTCACGTTGTGCCAGCGTTTACCGCCCACAGTCGAAAATGCGCCGGGACCGATGCCGAGATAGTCCTCTCCGAGCCAGTAAGACTCATTGTGGACGCTGCGATGGCCCGGTCTCGCGTAGTTCGAGATCTCGTAGTGCTCAAAACCGCCCGCTTCGAGCAGGTCGATGCCCAGGTTAAAAAAGTCCGCGTCGCGGCCTTCATCCGCACGAAACTCCCCCGCTTTGAGGCGGCGGAAAAAGTCCGTGTCCTCCTCATAGTTGAGGTTGTAGGCCGAAATGTGGTCCGGTTTCAGCGAGAGTGAATGCTGAACCGTTTCACGCCAAGTTTCGAGGCTCTGGCCGGGAATGGAGAACATCAGATCGAGGTTCAAACTCGGAAAATCGACCGCCTTGAGCACCTGCCAGGTTTCTTCGGCCTCAGTCGGTGAATGATCGCGCCCCAGCGTTTTGAGCGTCGCCTCATCCCATGCCTGGATGCCCAGCGAGACACGCGTGACTCCCTGCTCACGCATGAGCGCGGCTTTGGAAGCGGTGATCGTGCGAGGGTTGGCCTCCATGGTGTATTCAGCCACATCGGACATGTCCAAGCGCTCACGCAAACCGCGCAGCAGCCGCTCCAAATGCACCTCGCTCAGCATGGTGGGCGTGCCACCGCCGAAAAAGATGGTGCGCGGTTTCAGCGGCTGTTTTTCGGCTTCCTTCAGCAGCGCATCCACAAACGCCACCATGTCCGTGCCGCCCGGCGTGTGCTTGTGAAAGCTGCAATACGGGCAGATGCGGTGGCAGAATGGGATGTGGACGTAAAGGTGATGCACAGGTTGCTAGATACTGGTGACTGGATGCTGGATGTCGATGCTAGCAGAGATTGCTTGCTCCGGCATCCAGCATCCAGCATCTAGCAGCCAGATGTCCGACGAATCCCACCATGAACGCGAACTCGGCGGCCAGTTGCTGGCGGCAGTGTCCCGCTCATTCTACCTCACGCTCAAAGCGCTGCCCAAGGAGCTGCGTGAGCCAATTTCCCTCGCCTACCTGCTTGCCCGCACCGCCGACACCATCGCGGACACGGCCAGCGTAAGCGCCGAAGTGCGTTTGGACTGCCTCGAACGCTACCGCGCCCTCGTGCGCGGTAATTCTGCGGTCGAAGCGCTCGCCTGCACACTGCGAGAGCAGTTTTGCCCGCAGCAGGAGGACGAAGCCGAACGCCGCCTCATGGAAAAATTCGCGGATGGCATTGGCTGGCTGCGCACGATGCAGCCCGCGCCCTTGGCGGCCATCCAAAGTGTGCTGGAGCACATCATCGACGGCCAGATGCTCGACATTCGCCGTTTCCCTTCCGACGGCCAGCTTCGCTCTCTCGCCAGCGCGGAAGAACTCGATCAATACACCTGGCTCGTCGCCGGTTGTGTCGGCGAATTCTGGACCCAGCTCTGTGCCACCGAGCTGCCTTCATCGCTCGATCCCGCCGTCACCGTTGCGCAAATGCAAGCATGGGGCGCGCGCATGGGCAAAGGGCTGCAACTCATCAACATCCTGCGCGACATCGGCGAAGACACGCGTGATGGCCGTTGCTATCTGCCCTGCCCTGCGGCAGAGATTCAAACCGAGTGGCGCAAGTGGCTGCAAACTTGCACGGAGCATCTCGAATGCGGCCTGCGCTATGTCCAGCACGTCACCCACGGCAAACTGCGCTACGCCACTGCCCTGCCGCTGCTGCTCGGCATTCAAACCGTTGCCAAAATGCGCTCCGCCTCCTGGGGCAAGGTTCAGCAAGGCATCAAGATCTCGCGCCTTGATGTGGCAAGCATTTTGGCCCAAGCCGCCATCGCCTGCCGCAGTGGAGAGGCGATGGAGAAGCTGTATCGCAAGCTGGCGGCCTAAAATCAGCCGCAGGCGGGGTTTGAGTTTGAGCCGCCGTGGTTTGAATGCATGGGTGACCGTGTTCCATTTGACCCAACACTCATCTGCCATGCTGCCGTGATCACTCCCTTGCTTGCCGCCGGAAACGCGATTCCGCCCTTGTTCGCGCTGCTGGCGCTGATGCTGGCGGGCGTGGTGCTGGTGTCTCTACTGCTGCTGAGGCTGCGGCAGTCCATGCTGGCGGGGTATTTCATCTGCGGAATCGTGATCGCCAATTCAGGCGTGTTGGAATTGCTCGGCGGCGGTGAATCGCACGAGCGAGTGTCGCAGATGGCGGAATTTGGCGTGGTGCTGCTCATGTTCACGCTGGGACTCGAGTTTTCCCTCGGCGAACTCCGCTTCCTGCGCCGCCAAGCCTTTGTGGGCGGCGGCTGGCAGATGGGGCTGTGCATGCTGATCGCCGGCGCGGCCTCCACGCTGATGCAACTGCCTTGGCAGGCGGCAGTGATCCTCTCCGTGGCGCTGGCGATGAGTTCGACGGCGGTCAGTTTGAAGAGCTTTCAAGATCTCGGCCTCGAAGCCAGTCCGGGCGCACGCATGGCGCTGGCGGTAGCGATTTTTCAAGACCTGTTCATCATCGTGTTCTTCTTGTTCATGCCGCTGCTGCTGCCCCAGCCGGGCGTGGAAGCGGAGGTACTGCCTCGGCTTGGCTCTTTGGCGCTGCGGGGCGGTGCGTTCGTGATTTTGTCAGGAGTGGCGGCGCGCTGGATCATCCCCTGGGTGCTGAATGCGGTCACACAAACACGCAGCCGCGAGCTGTTCACTCTGACGGTCATCGGCAGTTGTGTGGGGCTAGCCTTCATCGGCGGGCTGCTTGGCCTTGGGCTGGCGCTCGGTGCTTTTGTGGCGGGGCTGGCGGTGAGCGAGTCGATCTTCAAACACCGCATCCTCGCGGATGTGATGCCGCTGAAGGATCTGTTTCTGACGCTGTTCTTCGTCTCGGTGGGCCTCATGATCGATCTGAAGGCCGCCGTGCAGCTTTGGCTGCCGATTTGCGGTCTCACTGCGGCGATCATGCTTGTGAAAGCGGGTGTGATCACCTTCATCGCGCGTTATTTGAACTTCGTCCACCGCCAGGCGCTCATGGCAGGCATCGGTTTGTGCAGCGCGGGTGAGTTCTCCCTGGTGCTGCTTCAGCAGGCCGGCACTGCCCGGCTCTGGAGCAACGAAACGCAACAGACCCTGCTGGTGGCCAGCGCTTTTTCGATGGGCCTGCTCCCTGCCCTACTGAAGCTCGGCCAGCCGCTCGGAGATTGGCTGGTCAAACGTGGCTGGGGCCGTGGCAAGCCGGTCAAGTTTGACGCGGGCAGTCTGCGCAAGCGTGTGGCTGGCCTTTCCGGGCATGCAATCATCTGCGGTCACGGCCCGGTGGGTGAAAAACTCAACAACGCGCTGCGTGATGCTGGGGTACAGACGCTGGTGGTCGAACTGAATGCGGAAACCGTGCGCACCCTCCAGCGGCACGGCCAGCCGGTGCTGTTTGCCGATGCCTCGCATGAGGAAACGTGGGAGCTGACCCGCCTGAAGCATGCCAGCCTTGTCGCACTAACCTTTCCTGATGCCACGGTCAACGCCCAGGCATTGTCCTCAATCCGCGAACTGAGGCCGGACATCCCCGTGCTGGCACGGGCACGTTTCAGCTCGGATGTGGAACGTCTGAAGCGACTCGGCGCGACTCAGGTCGTGAATGATGAGACGGAAGCCGCGAACTCCATCGTGGAGCAGGCGAGGACGTTGCAAGGCGGGTGACTTCTGATAAAGCGGGTAAGACGTTAGAAGTGAGTAGTTAGATGTGGCACTGCCACAATAGAACCCTCTAACTTCACTCAAAGTGCATCCTGCCGATGTCCGAGCGGCGCTGCATGCCGTCGAAGGTCACCTTGGTGCTTTCCGCGTACGCTTTGTCTCGCGCTTCGACTCGCGTGGCTCCTTGCGCCACGATGGCTAGGACTCGACCGCCGTTGGTCTCAAACTGACCGCCTGCGTTGCGCTTGGTGCCGCAGTGATACACACGCGCACCGCTGACGGACTCCAAACCGCTGATCACGTCCCCGCTGCGGGAGGAGGCGGGATAACCGGCGCTGGCGCTGATCAGGCAAATGCTCCAACCGGGCGCGAACTGGATCAGATCCGGCTGCAAGTTTCCTTTCGCGGCTTCAAAGGCATACATAGCGAAGTCACCGCGCAGCATGGGCAGCACGGCCTCGGCTTCGGGGTCGCCAAAACGGCAGTTGTACTCGATGACCTGGGGCCCCGTGGGCGTGAGCATGAGGCCGAAGTAAAGGAAGCCGCGATACTTGAGTCCGTCTTTGAGAATGCCCTGCACGGTGGGTTGCACGATCTCGCGCTCAATGCGCTGCATCAAGGCCGGTTCCGCGAGTTCCAGCGAGGCCACGGCACCCATGCCGCCAGTGTTTGGCCCTTGGTCGTTGTCGCGGATGCGTTTGTAGTCGCGGGCGGGCATGAGGATTTGATAGGACTCGTCGCAAACCGACGCGAACACGGAGATTTCCGGGCCGGTGAGGCATTTTTCGACCAGAAGGTCGCCGGGGCCGAAGCAACGCTTTTCCATGACGTCGTCGATGAACAGCTCCGCCTCCTCCTGGCTTGTGCAAACGGCCACGCCCTTACCAGCGGCCAAACCGTCGAATTTCAGCACAATGGGCGTCTCGGTGAGGGCGGCTTTGGCCTCGGCAGCGTTGGTGCAGATGGTGAAATTGGCCGTCGGGATGCCGTGACGCTGCAAAAACTTCTTGGCGAAGGTTTTGGAGGCTTCCAACTGCGCGATCTCCTTCAGCGGCCCCCAGCATGGGATGCCCGCCTCGGCGCAGAGATTGGCCAGCCCGCGATCCTTGACCAACCAGGCCTCCTCGCCCGCCACACAGAGGTCGATGCTGTTTTGCTGCATCCAGGCGATGAGTTCCGGCAATCCAGGCACATCCACACGCGTTGCGAGCGCCGCGATGGCATCGCTGCCGGGATAGGCAAAGAGTTCGTGCTTCTGGGGCGACGCGCTGAGAGCCGTGATGAGGGCGTGCTCGCGGCCGCCTTTGCCTGTGACGAGAATTTTCATGGGGGCGGATGCTTAGCAGAGGGCGACACCGGCGCAAGCCTCCGCACGAGACGGCTGCGCCGTGGCGGCTTGCGCCACATGTGGCGTTATTTGCGACAGGGCGTGGAGACGGGAAAATGCGGCACTTTTGACCTTCCCAACCACCAGCCCCCTTTTCCCCACCTACCCTCACGCGGACCAGCTTCATCATCGGGTGGCCTTGCATGCGGCGGTGCGGAGAGTGCTGGAAAGCGGCAGCCTCATCCTGGGGGCCGAGGTGGCGGCGTTTGAGAGCGAGTTCGCTGCGTTTCTCGGTGCGAATCACGTCGTGGGAGTCGGCAGTGGCACAGATGCG
>JBIKYB010000315.1:0-5833 GCA_044355475.1 Prosthecobacter sp. | reverse complement strand
TGACGGACACCATGAGCACGCACGGAGGTCGCGCATTCGGCGTGCGCACGAGCAGACGGCCTGATTTCGAATCATGGAAAAACGAACCCGGCTTACGGCTGAGCTCCGACACGTTCGCAGCGGGCTCGTAGTGCGTCAGCGTGCGCGGATCAGCCACCCCATGCGTGGTTTTTTCAAATTTCACCGCAAACACCCCATCGAGTCCCGCCACCGCCTCCCAGCCCGCCACCTCCGCGTCCCCGCGCAACAGCACCGTGCCCACGCGCTGTGCGCGGATCGTGATCGGCGCTTCTTTTGTCCCAACAAGCTTCCGCACCTCGACGGATTCGAGATACTCGCCCGGCAGAATCGTCAGCGTGTCGCCCGGCTGCAAAGCATCCACGCCCTTCTGAATCGTGAGAAACGCCGCCTCGCGCTTCGTGCCCGCATTCGAATCGAGCCCCTGTTTGTTCACAAAGAACTCCGTGGCGTGCAGCGTGGTGGAGAGGAGGAGCAGGAGCAGTGCAGTGATGCGGGCTGGTGTGTGTTTCATGTGGTCAAAAGTGAATGATGATCCTAGCGCAGCTCACTGATGGATAGATTGAGCACGCCCATGTGGTAGCGCTGATGCTGGGTGATGCGGTCGGCGTAATAGGCGATGATGAGGCGTCCGCCGGGCAGCTCGATGGCATCGGGATAGCCGCAATCGCTGTGCTCGAGGGAGGCCAATTGTTGTGGCTTTCCCCAAGTGCGTCCGCCATCAGCGCTGGTCCGTGCCTCAATGCCGTAGCTGCCTTGCGCGCGATTGCCATAGGTCAGCAGCACTCGGCCATCGCTGAGCTTGAGCAGATGCGCGGAGGAAACGGGCTTGATGTCGAGCGTGGTGACGTGATGCCAGGTTAGCGCGTCGTCATCGGAGGCAAAAACATCGAGATCGAGAATACCGAAGCGTCGGCTCGCGGTCAGCCATTTGCCGCCGCCGAGATGCAGGATGGCAGACTCGCAGTGCTTGTCTTTGACGATAGGCATGATGACGGGCCAGGTCTTGCCTCCATCTTTGCTGCGGGCGGCGTGGATGTTCCCGGCTCCCTTGCCGAAGGCGTAAGTGCTGGCCACGAGATCGCCATTGGCCGCCTGGGTGATGTCGCCAAACGGCACCTGCCACGACAGGCCATCGTCCTTCGGCAAGACGGGTCCGCCCTGTTCCCACGTCCTTCCGCCATCGCGCGAAATACACACCACGGTCTGAATCGTGCGGCTCTCGGCATTGCGCTGCGGCGCGACCTTGTCCCAGCCATTGCAAAGCACCACGAGATCACCATCGGCATTCAATCCCGCCGCGTGATTCATGCGATTCGTCTGCGGCTCATGCCGCGTGACGGTGCTCAGCTTCTTCCAAGACAAACCATCCACACTTCCCCAGCAATCCACATCGCCCTCGGTGCGCCCGTGGTTGGGCTGATTGAAAACGATGGCGACCAGCGTGCCGTCCTTGAGCTGCACGAGATTCGGCCACGCGCAGACATTGTCGATGGCGATGAGCCGGCGCGGCGGTTCCTGCGCGGAGACGACGGTTGCCGCGAGAACGAAGAGGATGATGTGGAAGAGAGGAGACTTCATGGATGAGTTAAGGTTCATGGTGCTCACCTAAATCCCGGCCTGTCTTCCAACAGCATCTCGAGCTTCTGGTCGGGGCTGTATTTTTGCAGATACCTATTGCCGGGCGTGACATAGGAGCCGCTGATCGCAAAGGTATGCTGTTGGGGGATCAGCCGGATTTCCTTCCAGATTGTGTCCCACTTCGCCTGCGCGGCCGCCTTGGCGGCGGGGTCCTTGCCTTTCGTCGCTGACATCCGGTCTATGAACGGCTCCATCTCACGGATTAGGCGCAGGTAATCCAAGCCGGCACGCACGAAGGCGACACGTTTCACATATTTCTCCTCGCCGCTGACTGCCTCTATCGCCGCCTGGTCGAGCCGGGCATACGCGTCATCGAAGAACGCCGTGTTCCAGACCTCCCGCTCCGGCACTCTCTCGTATCCGATCCGCGTCGCGGCGCTCCCGATCAACTCCCAGTAACCGGTCATCGTCTTCGTCGCCGGGCCGAAGGCACGCTGGTAATAGTCGGCCAGGATGGCCTCGCCATCGGCATAGGGATTCCAGGCCATCTGCGCGAGCATGTAATAGTGCGGCCCCTGGTTCGCCCAGCTATCGAAAATCCAGTCTATGGCCAGTGAAGCGACACCTTGTTCGGCTGCAAAGCGCAGGTCGTCGATGACGCGGCGCGGTGCCGAATTGGGAAATCCGGCTTTCCAGCCCGCGTCCGAGGTCAGGTTGGGACGCCAGCCAAGGCGCGGTGCGATCTTGCTCCACTGCACAAAAGATTCGCGATCCTTTTCGTTGGGCTGGTTGTGGAAGCTCCACACGCCGGAGACGATCACGTTGGCATCGGGCTTCGCGGCCACAGGCGGGGTGCGCGACGCGCCGTAGGCCATGGCAGAGACCAGCAAATCGTCCCGCTCTGGAAAGCGCTCGCGCAGCTTGCGAGCGAGCGTGTTGGCAAAGTGAATCTGCCGGTCGGCCATCGCCAGGTAGGTGCGGTTTTTTCCCTTGTTATCGACGTATGGGACCGTCGGCGCGCCGCCGGGCGCATCCCAAGCAAGACAGTTTTTGCAGGTGCAATAGCCATAGGTCCAGCCGTCATTGGCGTTTGCCCCGAAGGTGCGGCGGTCGGGATACGCCGCCATCTGCAACTCGACGTCTCTCATCCACTCCTCCCAAACCGCCGGATTCGATTTGCAAAGCTTGGCGGTCCGCCCGTCCGAGACGCTCCGGGTGCCGTCGGGCTGCAGCGCAAAGTATTCGGGATGGGTCTCGTGAAAACGATCCCACCAGTCGTGGAACGGATGCCCAGGATTCATGAAAAGCGAGTCGAGCTGCAAGCGCTGATGGCGGGCCCATTCGCCTCCAGGTGAACTTCTTTCCAAGGTATGAACCATGAATATGAACTGCCGTCCACGGATCTGCGGATGATAGCGAGCCGTGAACGGCTTGAAGCTCAGAGTCGCCTGTTTGACGATGTCTTCGCCCAGATCGCCGGGCCAAAGCCAGCGCACTCCGAGGTGATCCTGCAGGAAGGTGTGCACCGCGTTCACCGTGCCGTATTCCTGCTGCACGCCGACGATTTCCTTGCCGTAGCGATCCTTGATGGTCATGTGCGCTGGGTCCCAGCGGTCCCGCCCCGCGATGACGATATGCTTTTCATTCGCCACGATGAGCGTTTCCTCCGGCTGCTTGAAATCAAAGTCCGTTTTCGGAAACAGCGCCTTCACCGCTGGCTGAACGCCGATCCAAATCGCCCGCTCGGGCATGGGCTTCGGTTCGCCATTGATGACCTCCGGCTTCTGGCCGCTGATCTTTTTGATGTATTCCGCCAACGTCACCGCCGCATCCCGCGTGCGGGGTGGCGCGTCTTTGAAAACGACGATCGGTGCCGGTGGAGTGTCCTTGGCGACGAGAACGAGGTCGGCGGCGTGAAGCGACACGATCGGCGCGAGCAGCAGGGCGGTGGCGCAAAGGAATAGGAAAGTGAGTTTCATGATGATAGGCTTTACTGAGGTTTACGAGCCTGATTCACGGCTTCGATGGACTTGAGGATGTTTGTCTTCCACACGCCTTGCAGTTTGTCGGGCTCGGCGCGGTTCAGGGTTTTCAAGGCGTCGTCGAACTTGCCCTGGCGGGTCTGGATACTGGCGATGCCTTGCAGGGCGGCGAACTCGCTGGCGCCTCCGATTTGAACGCGATCGGCAACGATCTCGTGGTAGGCGGCGAGGGCTTGGGTGTCTTGGTTCAGGTTCATTTCGCGGTTCTGGCCGAGCAGGAGCCAGATATCATCGTGGACGCGGGGTTCGCTGGTCCAGTCGAGAGCAGCGGTGAGGTCGGCTTCGGCTTTCTCACCGGCTTTCATGATGGAATAGGCTCGTCCGCGCCGGTGGAGGCCATCGCCGCGTTTCCAGAAGGGCCACTTGGCGATGTCCTCGCTGCCGAACGTTTCGATGAGGGCTGCGGCTTTGCCGGAGTCGAGCATGGCCTGCATTTGCACGGCTTTCTTCACGGCATCGATGGGAATGCGTGCGGTGAGTGAATCGGCAACGTCCAGCTTGCGGAGATGGCGGGCATAGCCAGCGGCGAGTTCGAGGGCGTGGGATTTTTGCAGGTCGGTGCACTTGCGCTCTGCGGCGGCGGTGTAGGCGGTGAAGGCCTCCTCCCGCTTGCCCGTGCGGGCAAAGTCGGCGGCGATGCGCATGGCTTCCAGGAAGTCGTCTTCCGGCGGGCCATGATCAAACTCGAAGCTGTTGCCATAGTAGAACGTGGCGAGCTTCAGCACCTCGTGGAAGCCATCGGTGCCAGTCGGGGAAAAGGCGGAATGCTCCGTGCCGTCCTCGCGGATGCGCTGGCGGCAGATGTTGATGTGCCAGGGCAGGCTTTTGTCAGGCTTGCGGCCGATGATTTGATTGAGCGGATCGTTCTCGTCTTTCGTAATCGGCAGGCGCATCTCGATGGTCCAGTGATCGCCGGCGATGTGCTTGGCGACTTCGGCGTTCGAGTTCCAGGTGAACCACTTGTCGCGCGCCGCGCCGCGATCCAGATCGGCGATGGCACCGCCGGGGCTGATGGCGATCTGATAGTAGGAGCGCGATTCGGTTTCGAGCAGCACCTCGACGGCATCGCCATACCACAGTGCGCTGTCGTCTTTCTTCGTGGTGCCGATGTTCGGTTTCTCGCCGCGCTTTTCGTCGCAGCGGATGGCGAAGTAGAGGTCGTTGCCGATCCACGTCGTTTTCACCGTGGTGCCGAAGGTTGGCTGCCGGCCGGTTTGCAGTTCGCGAAGACGCACCGTGGATGACACAGGGCTGTTCACCCATGCGTCCTCATCGAGTGTGCCGTCGATGACGATCTTCTCACGGGGATCATTCACGAGCCGCAGCACGGGGACCGGGCCGCGCACTTTGCTGAGTTGCAGGCTCTTGCTGCGCAGGCCTTTCAGGAAGTCGTCGATGAGGGCGATGCGCCTGCCATACACGCTCGTTGCATCGGCCTTCGTCTTCGCTTTCTCGAAAAGGGCGAGCGCTTCGTCGGCTTTGAGTTTGTCCTTTTCCATCTCCTGCCAGTTGGCCTCACAGTATTCAAAGAAGGTGCGCATCTCCGCCTCCGCCGGGCCGTAGAAAAGGCGGCAGTATTCGCGGAACATCGCGTCCACGTCCGCGTCCTTGCCGCCCCAATACATCCGCGCGGTGAAATAGACTTGGAAGTGATTGAAGCCGATGCCGGAGATGTCGGGCTCCTGCCGCACGGTCAATGAAATGTCTTCACCCAGCGAGATGCCCTTGGTGGCGTTCACGCTCTCGCCCATCGCGTGCGGCGTGAACGCGGGCAAATACCAGCCGCGGTCGATGAAGGGATAGTTCTCGAAGTTAATGATCGGGTTGTGTGTCTTCGCCACCCAGGCCTCGCGCAGTTGGCGACATTCCTCCTGCTGCTCCGGCTTGTTGTTCCTGGGAACCCGCGCCCCGACGATGGAAACGACAACATTCGGTTCCAGCTTGGCGATCTTCAGCGGCGGCAGCGAATAGATGCCGTATGCGCAGTTGAGCACCTTGCCGTTCGGGTGAGTCTTCGCGACCTCTTTGGCGACACGATTGACGAAGCCCCAGACATAATCCGATGCGAGTCCGCGCTGGTCGCGCTCCGGTGAGTCCTTGCCCACACACAACTGGCACTGGCAGATGGCTGTGTAGCCATCCGGCGGCATCACCGAGACCATGCTCATATTGAAATGGTCGAACTGGGCACG
>JBIKYB010000119.1:0-14148 GCA_044355475.1 Prosthecobacter sp. | reverse complement strand
GTTATCAAAAGGCTGGGCGTTACCTGCGATGGACAGCACGATGCCATCCAGGTCCGTGTCGAACCAAACATTGTCGGCATCTGGAATGCAGCGCAGGATGGCACGACGAACGACTTCAAAACCCGGACGCCAGCGACCTTGACGGTTCCCTCGCTCAGTCGTTTCGCGGCTGAACCATTTTTGAAGTTCGGGAAAGCGGATACGTTCGTTGAAACAGTCGTAGAAGGCAGCCCAGCGTTTCGCCGGACCATTCGCTTTGCCCTTGGGCACACGTTCATTGGATGGCAGCCACGCACGCCCGGCACCGTAGTAGGCCAGCACTGGACAGAGCGTGTCGTCACCTCCGTTTGAGGCCGCATAGACAGCTTCAATTGCTTGGGTCGCCTCTTTGGCTTCGGCGTTGGTTGTTCTGGTCCCATCGGCGCGAATCTGGCGGGTCCATGTAATGTTGGCTGCGCTTGCAATGCTGCCCTGTGCTCTGACCACCACTGGACGGCGTTCAATGAACTGAGTGCGGTCCCCTTTGATCTGAGGGTCCAGCCTGATTTCATTCGGCAGAATATTGCGTCCACTGCCTTGAAGTTCGGAATCAGGTGGTTCCACAAGCCACACCGCACAGGCCACCGCCAGCGCATCCAGAAGGGAGGTCTTGCCTGCGCCATTCTCCCCCACGAGCAGCGTGAAGTGCGGGTGCAGGTCGATGTCCTGCACGGCGAACTTCTTGAAGTTTTCCAGGTGGAGATGGTCGATGCGCATGAGCGGAGACTAAGCTGTGGCGGCGGGAATCGCAATCTTCCCCGTCACCGCGTGGGCGATGAGGGTGCTGCGGAGGGTTTGCAGGGTTTGGATTTGGGATTCGAGATTGGTCCGTGCGATTTCAAACGCATCGCCAACTTTATCGAGGTGAGCGGCGATTTGCTTTTGCTCGTCGGGAGGTGGAAAGGCGAAGCGGAAGCGGCGCAGTTGTTCGCCGGTGAGATGTGCAATCGTTGCTTTTTCAAAGCCGGAGAAGGCGGCTTGTGTCACCGCATTGCGGAACAAATAGAGCAGGAACCGAGGATGATCTCCTTTGATTGGTCGGACGCGATGAAGCGCTTTCTGGAAGAAGCAGAGATCGTCACTCTCCCAAATGGCAGCCCGTCCCGGTTCTCCGCCTTCACAGACGAGAAGATCACCACGGCGGACTGAATAGCGCTCATACTCCGAGACTGAGAAATCCATCATTGGCAGTGAGTCCGTGTTGATCTTGAACCACTGCACATCGGTGTTGCGGAGATAGGGCTGAAGACGGCGGCCTGTGATGCGTGAGCCATCCAGCATTTTTCCAAGGCGCACTTCACATCGTCCATAAAGCGGAGCCACCTGCCAATGTTTCGGAATCGGGCCGATCCAGGGGATGCCGGAGTCTTGGAGTTCGGCTTGGGAGTTGAGGCCGCGGGTGACGGCGCGGTTGATGAGGATGGCCTTTTGCTCGTCCAGCAGCTCGATCTGCCGCTGCTTCTTCGCGATCAAGGCGTCGATCTGCGCCGTCTTCTCATCCAGGAAGGCTCCGATGCGCTCTTGTTCGGCAAACGGTGGCAAAGGAAGGTCCACCAAGATGTAGTTTTGAAATGTTAGGTCCTGTCCATCGCGGATGAAGTTTCCAGTGGCTTGCAGTGCGCCGATATACTGAGGAGACTTGAAAAGGTAAGCGAAGTAGGATGGGGCGACCTTGACCGCTGGCTCGAGAACGGTGTAGGAGGAGCGGATACAGCCTTGTGCCCACGCGCGTTCGAGCCCGCCCTGAAAGCTGCGCATACTGATGACGAAGTCGTCCAGCTCGACATGTTTGCGTTTCTCCAAGTGCATGGAGATCTTTGTGACCTTTCGCCCGATGCGTTCCTCATAATCGGCTTGAGGGATGACTCCATAGGCCTGAGTAGCCGATAGCTGTTGGTCGTCACGTCTCGCCAACTCAGTGCGCTGCTTGAACACTCGTCGGCTCCGACTGACCTCCCAATGCTCCGGCACGTCGCCGAGCCATGCGACGCCGGAGTCTTTGTATTTGGGGTATTTCGGGAAGGCGGTCATGGCTCAGGGCTGGGCGAAGCGGAGGATCTGCTCCAGGAGGCCTTCGGTCTCGGTTTCGAGCTGACGGATTTCCTTCACCACCTCCTCCAGCGGCCGCAGGGGCTGGTGCTGGTAGAAGTATTTGTTGAAGCTGATCTCGTAGCCGATGACGGTCTTCTCCTTGTCCACCCAGGCATCGGGGACATGGGGCAGCACTTCTCTGGTGAAGTAGGCGACGATGGCCTCCTTCGCCAAGGCTTCGGAGGCCACGCCGCTAAGATAGGTCATTGGGACGTTTTCGGTATCGCGCAGTTCGCTATCGGGCTCGTAGTGGCTGCCAAGTGGTCCGCACAGTCCTGTGTGCGGCTCTGTGGCCTGACCGCTCAGGGGACTGAGCGGACCACTCTTCAGGACCGGCTTCGCGGCGGGATCACGCCACGAGACGGCATCGAGGATGGCTTTCAGGTCGGCGGGCTTGAGGTCGAGCTTGAGCTTCTTGGCGGCGGCCTTGGTGGTCTCGCTGAAGGCATTGAAGTCGTCGCTGGTCGTTTCGCCGAGATGCGCGTGAAGCTTTTCGGCGGCCTGCATGAGATCGCGGTGGGAGGTCCAGAGGGTGGTGTCGAGGAGCTTCTTCTTGTTCGCGGGGGAGGTTTCGAGCTGCTCCTTCTCCAGCCAGTGGTCGAGGGCTTCCTTCTGCGTGGCGAGGAAGGCTTTGTCATAGACCTTCTTGCCCCACTGCTGCCACATCCATTCCATCTCGATGCTGAGCGCGGGGACGAAGCGCAGGGTGGCGGTGCGGTCGGCGGTGAATTGGGAGGACTTCCGCAGGGGGCGCTCAACGGTGATCTTCCAGTAGCCGAACTCGTGGTTGGGGAAGACTTGGGCTTTCAGGCCTGCCGTCGAAGAACCGGCTGAAGCCGGGACTACAGAACCCTTGCCAGTGTCGGCCATTTCCAAGTAGGCTTTTGTGATCTGGTCGATGTTGGCCTGGGTGAAGGCGCAGTTCTTTTCGCCGAGGTTCTTGCGCAGCTTCTCGTAGAGCTGGGAGGCGTCGATGAGCTGGACCTTGCCCTTGCGCTCCTTGGCCTTGTGATTGGACAGCACCCAAATGTAGGTGGTGATGCCGGTGTTGTAGAAGATGTTGTTCGGGAGCTGGATGATGGCCTCCAGCAGGTCGTTCTCGATGAGGTAGCGGCGGATGTTGCTGGCACCGCCGCCGGCATTCCCGGTAAAGAGGGCGGAGCCGTTGTGAACGGTGGCGATGCGGCTGCCGAGTGGGCTGTCGCTCAGGCGCTTCATCTTGCTGACCATCTCCATGAGGAAGAGGAGCTGGCCGTCATCCACAGCCGGAGCAGCAGGGACGGTCTTCTTTTCCCCATTCACGTCTGGAAGCACGACCTCGAAGCGACCGTCGATGATGACCGTTTCGCTGCCTTTCTTTTCGAGAATCTGCCCCTGATCGGTCTTCCAGCTCTTCCCATACGGCGGATTGGAGAGCATGAAGTCGAAGCGCAGCGTGCTGAACTCGTCGGTGGCGAGGGTGGAGCCGAAGCGAATGTTCTCGGGGTTGTTCCCCTTGATCATCATGTCCGACTTGCAGATGGCGTAGGTCTCGGGGTTGATCTCCTTGCCATAGAGATAGACGGCGGCACTGGTGCGGATGGGGCCTTCGGGATGAAGCAGATAGTCCTGCCCCTCGGTCAACATGCCGCCTGAACCGCTGGCAGGATCATAAATGGTGATGACGGGAGGGAGTCTGTCTTTGATGGGCTCGAAGATGAGGTGAACCATCAACTGAATGACCTCACGCGGGGTGAAGTGCTCCCCGGCTTCTTCGTTGTTCTCTTCGTTGAATTTGCGGATGAGTTCCTCAAACACATAGCCCATGCCGAGATTGCTCAAGCCGGGCAGCTTCTTGCCATCCGGTGCCAGCACGTCATGCGGGCTGAGGTTGATCTCCGGGGCGACGAACTTTTCCAACACGCCAAACAGGGCATTGGCCTCGTGCAGCTTGGCGATCTGAGTGGAGAGCCCGAACTTGGTGATGATCTCGCGGACGTTGTCGCTGAATCCGTCGAGGTAATGGTGCAGGTTCGCGACGAGCTGGGAGGGGTTCCCGAGCAGGGTCTTGAGCGTGAACTTGGAAGTGTTGTAGAACACCTGCTTCGCAGCGTCCTTCAGCCCCTCGGGGTCAAGCACGACCATCTTCGCCTCCTGCTTCTGGAAGCGCACCTCCTCCAGCACGGCGGCCTTGGTGTCCTCCAGCAGGCAGTCAATGCGCCGAAGCACGAACATGGGTAGGATGACATCCCGGTATTTCCCCCGGACGAAGACATCCCGCAGGCAGTCGTCAGCGATGGACCAAATGAAGGAGACGATCTTGTTGTGGGCGGAATGATCCATGCGGTGGTTTTCCTATCAAAGCCGCGTGGCATGTGGAAGGCAAGGAATGCTGGATGCTGATGGCGTGATTCTTGGGGCTGGATGCTGGATGCTGGATGCTCGATGCTCGATGCTCGATGCTCGATGCTCGATGCTCGATGCTCGATGCTGGTCTCCGTTTCCTCCGTTGTCTCCTGTTCCAGCTCGGGGCACAGCCCACCGGGCCGCTGCTGGCGGAAGCGTTCGAGGCGGCGGGGCAGGGCGTGGTCCGGTGCGCGGGAACGGAAGTCGTCGGTGCGGTGGAAGACGCCTCCGGCCAAGGTGCCTTTCAAACTGTTCATCGAAACAGTTGTTGGGACGGTTCAAGCTGACACTGAGGGCTTTATGGGGGTGGGCTGTCCGCGATCCGCCGTCATGTTGCCCTCGCTATGAGGTCATCTTGAGACCAACATGAGGGCATGTTGCGGGCTACATGGGGGCATGTTGCCAACGATATGAGGTCATTGTGCCCGCAATATGAGGGCATGTTGGGGTGAACATGGGGGCATGTTGCCCACGAAGAGAGGTCACTGTGCCCGCACAAAGGGGTCTATGTGTCCGCGAAGAGAGGTCTCTGTGCCCACGAATAGGGGGCACTGTGCCCGCACATAAGGGTCTATGTGCCCACGAAGAGATGTCTATGTGCCCACACATAGGGGTCTATGTGCCCACGAAGAGAGGTCTCTGTGCCCGCACATAGGGGGCTATTTGCCCGCGAAGAGGGGGGGCACTGTGCCAGCACATCGGGGGGAAGAATAACGACGGCGGCTGGGAGGTGGGGCGCGTTGTCCTCAACGCGCTGCCGATCCCGGCGGCTGGGGACCAGCCGCCCTACCTTGACCGTGGTTTTCAAACCACCGAAAACCACCGAAAACCATCGCCAACCATCGCCAACCATCGCCAACCATCCCAAACCCGCCCAGGCGTGAATCACTCGCTTTCTTGCTAGTGACTTGAATCGGTCTGCGTTTGTTTCTGCCCCCTCATGCCAGAAGCTAGGCCAAGCGCATCTCTACGTTTTTTCATGTTCCTCCTCGTCACCGGAGGTGTGGTGGCCGGTGGGTGGTTCTTTTGGCAGCGGAATCAGGCTCCTGCAGCGGTGATGGGGGCCTCGGCACCCAAGCCGCCGATGCAGGTGCAGGTGACGCAGGTGAAAAAGGAGAGTTATGCGCTGGATCTGGACGCCATCGGCACGGTGCGCTCGTTTGAGTCCATCGACATCAGCCCGAATGTTTCCGAAGTGGTGAGAGAGCTGTTCTTTGAGGACGGTGACTTTGTGAAAAAGGGTGCGCTGCTGGCAAAACTCAGCGACGAGGAGGAGCAGGCCATGCTGACCTCGGCGCAGGCCTCGCTGGCGGAGGAGGAGCGTGAGATCGCGCGTCTGAAAAACCTGGTGGAAAGCGGCGCGGCCCCGGAAGCGCGGCTGGCAGAGCGCAATACGCTGGCAGAAATCGCCCGGCAGAAAATCCGCGAGGCGGAAGCGCGGCTGGCGGATCGGCGCATCACGGCACCGTTTGATGGCTGGCTGGGGCTGCGGCGCATCAGCGTCGGTGCGCTCGTTTCTCCCGGCACGGTGATCTCCTCGCTGGACAAGATTGATGTGGTGAAGATCGACTTTTCGGTGCCGGAGACGCATCTGGAAAGTGTGAAGCCCGGCACGGCCATCGTGGCGCGGGCCTCGGTCGCTGGTAGCAAGGACTTCAAAGGCACCTTGTCGCAACTGGACACACGCCTCGACGTGGTGACGCGCTCAGTGGCAGCACGTGCGGAGGTGCCGAACCCAGAGCTGGCGCTGAGGCCCGGCATGCTGGTGATGGTGCGGCTGGCGCTGGAGCCGCGCGTGTCCCTTTCCATGCCGGAAAGGGCTCTGGTGCCGGTGGGGACGAAGAAATACGTCTTCAGTCATGTGGATGGCCGGGCGAAGCGTGTGGAGGTGGAGATCGGAAGGCGCAAGCCGGGCTTCGTGGAGGTCTTGAAAGGCCTCACGGAAGGCCAGACCATCATCACCGACGGACTGGTGGGCCTCCTGGATGGTGCCACGGTGAAGGTGACGGCGGAGTTCAAAGCGCCCGCGCGGGCGTTTAACCCGGAGGCGGTTCGCTAGGCGACGATGTGGCTGTCTGATACCAGCGTGCGCCGTCCCGTGCTGGCCACGGTAATGAACCTGCTGCTCATTGCCTTTGGCATCGTGAGCTACACGCGGCTGCAGGTGCGCGAGTACCCGGACATCGAGCCGCCAGTAGTCAGCATCGAGACCTACTATCGCGGCGCATCCGCGGCGGTGGTGGAGCGGCGCATCACGCAGCGTCTGGAGGACCGCGTCAGCATGGTGGAGGCCATCAAGAACATCTCCTCCATCAGCACGGACGGCAAATCGGAGATCACGGTGGAGTTCATCCTTGGTCGCGATTTGGACGCGGCGGCGAGCGACATCCGCGAGGCCATCGGCCCGGTAGTGGCGGAATTTCCCGAGGAAGTCGAGGCTCCGAACGTGGGCAAGACCGAGCTCAGTGCCGAGGTGGTGATGTATTTGAACCTGGCCAGCGATCACCACCCGACCATTGAGCTGACGGACTACGCGGAGCGCTACCTCGTGGACCGCTTCTCCCGCCTTCCTGGTGTGGCGCGGGTGCGGGTCAGTGGTGGCAACCGCTATGCCCTGCGCATCTGGGTGGACCGTGAGGCGCTGGCGGCGCGTCAGCTCACGGTGAATGACATCGAGGATGCGCTGCGTCGTGAGAACATCGACCCGCCCGCAGGCGCGGTGCAGTCACTCGACCGCCAGTTCACGGTGCGCATCAACCGCGAGTACCGCACGCCGGAGGACTTCCAGCGGCTCGTCGTCGCCCGGGGTGAGAACGGCTATCAGGTGCGGCTGGGGGAGGTGGCACGCGTGGAGCTGGCGTCCTCCGAGGCGCGGGTCACTTACCGTGGCAACCGCCTGCCAATGATCTCGCTAGGCATCGTGCGGCAGTCACGAGCGAACACGCTGGACGTGTCACGCGCAGTGCGGGCAGAGGCGGAAAAGGTGCGGCCCACGCTGCCGCCAGGCATGTCCTTGGAGAACAGCTATGACCTGAGCCAGTTCGTGGAGGAGTCTTTGAACGAAGTGTACCGCACGCTCGTGATCGCCATCGTTCTAGTGGTGATCATCATCTTCGTCTTTTTGGGCAGCTTCCGGGCCGTGCTGGTGCCCACGGTGGCGGTGCCGGTGTCGGTTCTTGCCACCTTCATGGCGCTGGACGTGCTGGGCTATTCCGTGAACACGCTGACGATGCTGGCGCTGGTGCTGGCCATTGGTCTCGTCGTGGATGACGCCATCGTGGTGCTGGAAAACATCCATCGACGCATCGAGATGGGAGAAAAACCGCTGGTGGCTGCTTATCGAGGCACGCGGCAGGTGGGCTTCGCCGTTGTCGCCACCACGCTGGTGCTGCTCGCGGTGTTTCTGCCCATCACGTTCATGCCGGGAGATGCGGGGCGTTTGTTTGCGGAGTTTTCAGTTACCCTAGCGGTGGCGGTGGTATTCTCTGGCTTTGTGGCGCTGACGCTCTCGCCCATGCTGGCCTCCAAAATCATGCGAGACCGGGAAGGGGACGGGCTGGTGGCGCGGCTGCTGGCGCGGTTTTTCGGCTGGGTGCAGCGGGGCTACCGGTGTGCACTGGCCTACGCGCTGCATTTCCCCGCTACGACGGTGCCGCTGGTGCTCGGTCTGGCGGGACTGTGCTTTTACCTGCTCAAAACCATCCCGGAGGAGTTCACTCCGCGTGAGGACCGGGGTTCCTTCTTCGTCGTGGCCTCTGGCCCGCCCGGCTCCACCTACAACTACACCGTGGAGATGCTCGACGAGCTGGAAGACCGCCTGATGTACCTCGTGGATGAGAAAAAAGAAGCCACACGCGTGTTGGTGCGCGCTCCACGCTCTTTCAGCACCGTGTCTGACTTCAACGAGGGCATCGGCGTCATCACACTGGCCCCCTTTGATCAGCGCAGGAACGGCTTTGACATCATGACCGAGGTGCGAGGCCGGGTGGCGGACGTGCCGGGGGTGAAGACCTCCGTCATCATGCGCCAGGGGCTGGCCCGCGGCCTGAACAAGGCGATGGAGGTCGTCGTGGGCGGCAATACCTTCGAAGAGCTGGCGCAGTGGCGGGACATCATCCTGGACAAGGCACGTGAGAACCCAAGGCTGCTGGGCATCGACTGTGACTACCGCGACACCAAGCCGCAGCTTGGCATCAGCATCAATACCACCCGCGCTGCCGACCTCGGCGTGAGCAGCGCCAACATCGGGCGCACTTTGGAAACCCTGCTGGGCAACCGTCGCGTGACCACCTACATCCATCAGGGCGAAGAGTATGACGTGCTGGTGGAGGGCGGCTACAGCGACAAACGCAGCCCCACCGACCTCAACAACATCTTTGTGCGCAGTGACCGCAGCAAGGAGCTCATCCCGCTCTCCAATCTCGTCACCTTCAATGAATTCGCCGATAGCGGCAGCCTGACCCGCTACAACCGCCTGCGCTCCATCACCTTCGACGCCGAGCTGGCACCCGGCTACAGCCTCAGCGAGGCGCTTCAATACATGGAGGAGATCATTCGCGAAACACTGCCTGCTCGGGCGGTGATCGGCTACAAGGGCAACTCGCTCAAGCTCAAGGAAAGCTCCAGCAGCATGGGCCTGATCTTTGGGCTGGCGCTGCTGGTGGCCTTCCTGGTGCTGGCGGCGCAGTTTGAAAGCTTCATCCACCCCGTCACCGTCATGCTCACCGTGCCTGTGGCCGTGGCTGGCGCGCTGCTCGGTTTGCAGATCATGGGGCAGAGCCAGAGCATCTACAGCCAGATCGGCCTCATCATGCTCATCGGCCTGGCCGCGAAAAACGGCATCCTCATCGTCGAGTTCATCAACCAGCTTCGCGACGAGGGCGTCGAGTTTCGCGAGGCCATCCTCACTGCCTGTGAGCAACGGTTGCGGCCCATCATCATGACCGCGCTTTCCACGGTCATGGGCGCACTGCCGCTGATGCTCGGGCATGGCGCAGGCTATGAGACGCGCATGGTCGTGGGCGTGGTCATTGTTTTCGGTGTCTCGCTGGCCACGGTGGTCACGCTGTTTCTCGTTCCCATGGTGTATTCGTTGATCTCCAAACACACCGGCTCCATCAGCGACGTGAGCCGCAAACTCGAAAGCGAGCTGACCGACGAAGAGACCCCGCCGAAAACAAATCACGCCGCACTGCTGCCTGTGCTGTTGTTCGCCTTCCTCCTGCTGCCGTCCTGCAATCTCGCGCCGAAATACCTCGTGCCGCAGCCCAAGCTGCCCACCGAGTTCAAAACCAGCGGCCCCTGGCGCACCGCGAAGCCGCGTGATGAGGTCCACAAAGGGAACTGGTGGAGCTTGTTCGGCGACGCACGTCTGAACGCCCTCATGAAGCAGGCCGAGGTGGGCAGTCCGACCCTCGAACTCGCTGCACACCGCGTCACCGAGGCCAAGGCGCTCGCACGAGCGGAACGCGCCAATCTGTTTCCGTTTATCACGTTGAACAGCTCGGCCACGCGTGACCGAGGTTCTAGCAACATGCAGTTTCAATTCGCGGGAGGTCGTACGCGAACGGTGCTGGGTAGCACGCTTGATTTCGATTACGAGCTCGACTTCTGGGGCAGGCTCCGCAATCAAAGCAGCGCGGGCCGTGCCAGAGCCGAGGCTGAGCAGTCGGACTATCAAAACGCGTTGCTCGGCCTGCAAAGCGAGCTGGCCATGAACTACTTCGCGCTGCGTGCGCAGGACGCGCAGATCGCCTTACTCAAGCGCACGGTCGCCTTGCGCAAAAAGACCGTCGATCTCGCCCGCACACGCTTCGCGCAGGGTGACATCGCGCAAATCGACGTCGCACAAGCCGAGACAGACATGGCTGCGACGGAAGCCGAGGCCATTGGCTTGGAGAAGCGACGCGCGGAACTGGAGCATGCCATCGCCCTGCTGCTCGGCACCACGCCTTCGCAGTTCAACCAGCCCGCGCATGAGATCAGCGGCGCTCCGCCTTCTATTCCAACCAGCGTGCCAAGTGATCTGCTCGAACGCCGCCCTGACATCGCTGCCGCGGAGCGACAGATGGCTGCATTGAACGCCGAGATCGGCGTGGCGAAGGCCGCGCTGTTTCCCAGCGTGAGTCTTGGGCTCACCGGCGGGACGCAGACGAGTTATTTTTGGAAACTGGCTGACGCACCGAGCCGAGTGTGGGGCTTGGGGCCTGCCGCCATTGAATGGCCGCTGCTGCGCGGCGGTGGCGTGCGTGCGAACATTGAAGCCACGAAAGCGCGCTACGATCAATCCGCCGCCAGCTACAAAAACACCGTGCTTAGCGCCGTGCGTGATGCCGAGGATGCCTTGAGCGGTCTTGCCATTCTCAAGCGCCAGTCAGCCGCGCAGGATGTCACCGTTGCCTCTGCCAGCAAAGCGCTCGAACTCGCCCAAAAACGCTACGACTCCGGCCTCGTGGCCTACTACGAGGTACTCGACGCGCAGCGCACCATGCTCCGCTCCGAGCAAGAGGCCACTCGCATCCAAGGCGAGCGCTTCCTCGCCGCCGTCCTGCTCATCAAGGCGCTGGGCGGAGGCTGGTAAGCTCTTTGAAGGTGTTGAGTTCGAGCAAACGCTTTGCCTCGGCCAGAATGAACTTGGTGTCGGAAAAAGGCTGCCAGCTCACATCCTGCCAGCGCTGTTTGCCGCTGGTGTCGATGAGGAGCGTCGCGTGAAGGTTTTCGTTTTCGAAATCGTCGTGAGCACGGACGGCCTTGAAAGCGGCGAGGCTGCTGTCGCTCAGGATCGGGAAGGGCAGGGGGGCGTCGGACTTGAGATTGAGCTTGGCGCGGATGTTTTTCGCCACGGGTGTTGGCTCGATCGTCACCGCGACGAGTTGAATGCCGGCTTTGTCGAAGTCGGCGGCGGCTTTGGAGAAGGCCTGGATCTGCTCGACGCAGTGGCCGCAGTCGTGGCCTAGGTAGAACATGAACAACGTCGGTTTCTTGGCGGTGAAGTCGGTGCTTTTGACGGTCTGGTTGTCGAGCGTGAGCGCTTCAAACACCGGAGCCGCAGGCGGATGCCAGTGAACGGGGCCGAGGCTTTCGATGGACGGACGCGTGCCGCTGTCGGTGCGTTTGGGCGTGGGAGCAGGCCAGTCGTCGGCGATGGCGAAGGTTTTGGCGAGCGTGTCGAGGCGTTTGGCGAGGGGCAGGTCGCGATCCATCGCAAAGGCGAGCTTGCGGGTCTCCTCGAAGGCTTTTTTGGCGTCTTCGGTTTTGCCGCAGGCGTGCAGCACTTCGGTTTTGGCGGCAAGACCGGCGAGGTCTTGGGTGAAGTGCTTGGTGAGGTCGAAGGCCTTGGTTTTGTCGTCGAGTTTGAGCCAGAGCTGGGCCAGGCGTTCTTTGGGAATGTCGGTGTCTTTGAGGGCTTCGAGGAGCTTGGTTTTGTCAGCTTTGGACTTTTTGGTGTCGAGAAGAGCCGCGAGAGCTTTCAGTTCGGCGATGGCGTTGTTTTTGGCCTTTAACTCGGGCTTTTCACCGGGCTTGGACGGTTTGTCGGATTTCGCCTTGGCCGTGGAGTCTGCTTTTTTGGCTTCGACCGGCTTTTCTGGCAGTTTGACGGCTTCGAGTTCTTTGAGCACGGCGGCAATGAGCTTGGAATCGTTTTGATGATAAGCAGCGAGGCCCGAGGCACGCAGGCGGGTCACATCATGCGATGGCTGTCCCGCCGGAGTGGCGGTGAAGGCCTTCAAGTCGTCCCAAAGCTCCCACTTGCTGAGTGTCTCAATCAAACGTGTGCGTCCGTAGCTGGCGGAGGTGCTTTGCTTGTCGAGTGTGTTGTAAGTGGGGTGACGCGGATTGCCAATGAGGCTGCGGGAGAGTGCGACAGCATCTTTGGCGCGACCGAGTTCGTTGTAGGTGCGCACGAGCCATTCCTCATTGTGCGCGTAGTTGTGGATCTGGTCCGGCAGAATGAAGCTGCGGATCATGTAGGCGTGATCGACGCGTGTGCTGGCCTCCTGCTGCCATGCGGCGTCATCGGGGCGTTTCAGTTTGGAGAAGGTGTGGCCGGGCATGTGCCACATGTGGGCGATGCCGGGCGCGGACTGACCGCATTGCGCGCCGGAGGCGAGGGCGCGGATCGGTTTGCTCTGATCCCAAAGGTGGATGCGGTAGTGATGCGCAGGATGATTTGGCGATGCGGCGAAAATTTGATCCAGCAACGCATCCACGGCCTGATTGCTGGAGATGGGTGCCTCGGTGCGGGAAAACCAGATGAGCCAGACGAGAAAGGCTTTGGCCTCGATGTCTTTGGGATCATCCTGCACGAGGTTTTCGAGGTCGCGGATGCAGTCGAGGCTGCGCTGCTTTTTGTCGCGCTTGTCGTCTTTGTAGAGCGTCTCCAGCATGCCGATCCACTGCTTTTCGCGGGCGCTGGCCTTGTCTTTGAGCTTCACAGCTTTTTCCATGAAGGCCTTGGCGCGCTTCTCGGTGTTCACGTTTGACATTGCCATGCCCCAGTAAGCCATGGCGCAGTCAGGATCGAGCGCGGCGACTTGGCGGAAGCTGCGCTCGGCCTCGTAATACCAAAAACCGTGAAGCTGGCCGACACCCTGCGTGAAGAACTGCTGCGCTTCCGGTTTCTTCGTGCTGATGGGAAACTTTACGGCGTCACCACAGCCTGGAATGAGCACGGCGGCCTGACGCGGGCCTTCGTTGAAGGCCTCACCATGCGCGGAGTGGCCGGGAAGCTCGTCGGCATGGAGCGGCAATGCGAGGCAGAGGATGATGAGGGCAGGGCGCATAAGAAAAATGGGCCACATGGGAGGCATGTGGCCCGGGATGTTGAATCGCTGTAGAGCTATACGGCTTACTTGCCGTAACCTTGTTCCGGCTGGCCGTTTTCGTTGATGTGGCCGGTGGCCCAGAGGATGCCGCGGGTGATGAGGCTCAGATAGCGCGCATCGGCGACGGTTTCGGTGTTGTGGCCGAGCGTGGTGCTGAAGACGCGGGTCTTGTTCGGGCCGTACTCATTGGTCCAGGCGACGACTGCGGTGACTTCGGCTGCTTTGGCGTCGGGAGGCAGCGTTTCGCCTTTCTTGGCCTTCGGCGGGACGATTTGCACGCCGGAGGCAAGCGGCTTGCCGGTGAGGATCTGGATGTTGTTGTACAGCTCCTCGTTGATGGTGGTCCAGTCTTCCAGTCCTTGCGTGATCGGGTGCGTCTTGTCGGTGAAGGAGATGGCGATGGGTTCTTTCGGGCCGTGGCCGGTGGATTGCAGGCCGATGAACTCATACCAGCCGGAATTGTCGGCACCTGGCTTCACCGCCTCGCGGAAATTGCCCCAACGGTAGCTGTGCATGGCGCAGTGGAGGTTCACGGCGGGCTTGCCGGCCTTGTGGGCGTCGAGAATGGCGTTCACATAAGCCGGGTCGGTCACATCGGCGCTGCATTCGTCGTGGACGATGATGTCGAAGTCCTTGGACCAATCCTTGGCTTTGTAGATTTCAAAGGTGGCCTTGGTGGTCTTGTCCGGGTTGTAGGCGACATCGACGATGGCGTTGAGGCGGGACTCGATGCCTTCTTTGAGCGCCATGGTCTGCTTGTCATACTCATGACAGCAGCCTCCGCCGACGATCAGGACGCGCAGCGGTT
>JBIKYB010000424.1:0-3980 GCA_044355475.1 Prosthecobacter sp. | reverse complement strand
GGCGGCCTGGAGGAAAAAAAGACCACCGGCGAGTGCGAGGGTGGCGAGGGGCAGGAGTAGTTTCATGGTTGGGTAACGGGTTTTGGCAGGGGGGCTGATTGCAGCGTGTTTAGAACGAGGTGTCGAGGGGAAAATTGCGGCGTGCTTTGACAGCGCAGGCTTCCGCAGCATGACTGCGACGTGGGCGACTTTTTGACCTTTGATGAATTGATGAACTGGGACGCGGGGCGCTTCACGCCGCCGGCAAGACTGGCTGTGATCGGCGATCCCATCGCGCACTCGCGCAGTCCTCAGATGCACAATCCGGCACTGCGAGCCTGCGGCATTGATGCGCAATACATTCGCGTGCAGGTGCCGGTGGGCCATGTGGCGCAGGCGTTCCGGCAGTTCGCGGCCTGTGGTTTCCTCGGCGTGAACATCACCATCCCGCACAAGTTTGAGGCGCTGGACGCGGTGGACGTGCTCGACCCGCTGGCGCGGCAGCTTGGCGCGGTGAACACGCTGGCGATTCGCGCTGGCAAACTGCATGGCTACAACAGCGACGGCCCAGGCTTCCTGCGCAGCGTGAAGGAGGCGTTCGGAGCCGAGGTAAAGGATTTACGCGTGCTCATTCTCGGTGCCGGTGGAGGCGCGGGGAGGGCGGTGGCGGTGCAATGCGCGCTGGAGGGCTGCCCGCAGCTCGTTTTGGCGAACCGCACGGCAGCGAAAGCCGAAGCCCTGGCCGCTGAGGTGTCCAAGCTCTCGCCGCAGACGAAGGTGAAGGTCATTGCCTGGACGGATGAAGCCGTGGCGGCCGAGATGGCCGGTACCGATCTCCTGGTGAATGCCACCTCCCTCGGCATGAAGTCGGGTGATGCGAAACTGCTGCCAGCAGAGGCCTTGGCGGCCCGCCATCTCTGCTTTGACATGGTCTATCGTGCCGACGGCGAGACGCCCCTGCTGGCGGATGCAAAGCAAGCCGGTGCCAAGGTGGTGGACGGCCTCACACTGCTGCTGCACCAAGGCGCGATCTCCTTTGAGCACTGGTTTGGCCGCCCCGCGCCGCTGGAAGCGATGCGTGCGGGCTTGCATGATGCTGTGATGGCGTGATTGATTCTAAACATCGCATGACCTCGTCGCGGCACTTCGCCCTCTGCTTTTTCGGCCCGATCATCATGGGGGCGATCTACTGCGGGTTGATTGCCCTGATCTGGGAATGGCTGGAGCGTCATCGCATCACGCCTTTGATCACCATGACCGTCGGCTGTGTGCTGGTGGCTGTGGCCACGCGCTGGTTCCTGCGGAACTTCGTTTCCGTGAAATGCCCCTTCTGCGGCGGGAAAACGTATGAAATTCGGGGGCGCGGCAACCGCTTCATGTGCAGCGTCTGTGGCAAGGACCACTGAACTGCGCAAAGACGAGCGAACCTATTTCCAAAACGTCTCCACCGCCGCCACGAGGCCGGGGATGTTGTTCTCCTTGGCCTCGACATCGACGTTGAGGCCGCGCTCGGTGATCGCGGCGCTGGTGACGGGGCCGATGCTGGCGATTTTGATGCCTTCAGGCAGGGCGACCTTGAGGTTGAGGAAGTGCTCGACTGTGGAGGCGCTGGTGAAGGTGATCATGTCGGCTCCTTCGGCTTTCAGGCGGGCCAGGGCTTCGAGATTGTCTTCGGTTTCGGCGACGGTGCGGTAAGCAATGGCCTCATCGACGATGGCACCCATGCCGGTGAGTTCGTTGGCGATGACTTCGCGCGTTTCCTCGGCGCGGACCCAGAGCACTTTCACATTTTCCATGGCCTGGTGGTCCTTGAAGGCTTTGACGAGGCCTTCGGCGACGAAGTTCTTTTCGGGCATCAAATCAACCGCCAGGAAGCGTGCTTTCACTTTCTCCGCCGTGCCGGGGCCGATGCAGGCGATGCGGACGCCGCCGATGCAGCGGGCGTCGTTGAACAGCTTGTCGAACATGGTGAAGAAGGCATCGACGCCGTTCGGGCTGGTGAAGATGATCCAGTCGTAGGTGTGGCAGTCGTTGACGAGTTCGCCGAAGGTTTTCTGGTCGGTGGCGGGCTCGGTGCGGATGGTGGGCAGTTCGATGACATCAGCTCCGAGCTGCGAAAGCTTTTTGCTCAGCACCCCGGCCTGCTGGCGTGTGCGGGTGACGACGATCTTCTTGCCAAACAACGGGCGGTCTTCAAACCAGTTCAACTGCGGGCGCTCGGTGACGACATCGCCGATGATGGCGACAGCGGGCGCTTTGAAGCCTGCGGCCTTCACTTTGGCGGCGATGTCGGCTAGCGTGCCGACGAGGGTCTGCTGATGGCTGTGCGTGGCCCAGCGCACGAGGGCGACAGGCGTCTCCGGCTTCGCGCCGTGCTTCAAGAACTGCTGGGTGATCTCGTCGATGCGCTCAACGCCCATGAGGAAGACCTTGGTGCCGTCCGCCTGCGCGAGTTTGGCATAATTGAGCGAGGTGTCGGGCTTCGTCGGGTCTTCGTGGCCGGTGAATATGGTGAGCTGAGATGCATGCGAGCGATGCGTGACCGGAATCCCCGCGTAGGCCGGCCCCGCGATGGCGGAGGTGATGCCGGGCACGATTTCAAACTTCACGCCTGCTTCGTAAAGCTCAGCGGCTTCCTCTGCACCGCGTCCGAACAAGACAGGATCGCCGCCCTTCAAGCGTGTGACCGTTTTGCCTTCCTTGGTGAGTTTGACGATGAGTTTGTTGATCTCCTCCTGCGGCAGGGTGTGATCGCCGGCCTTCTTGCCGACGTAGATGCGCTCGGTGCCGGGCTTGGCGTAACGCAGGTGCTCGGGGTTGCAGAGGTAGTCGTAAACCAGCACGTCGGCGGCCTCGATGCATTCCTTGCCCTTGAGCGTGAGAAGTCCGGGATCGCCGGGACCGGCGCCGACGAGGTAACAGATGCCTGGGGTGGTTTTCTTGGAGGCCATGGTGGTAAAAGGGCGGCCAAGGTGTCGAAACCACGGCCCACCGCAAGGAGGGATGGCATTGTTTCCCTTTTGCCGACGAATCGTCAGCGCTCCATAGTCGGCCAATGAGTTCCATCCTTCTCCAGCTTCCCACGGCCTGCGATCCATCCGCACCCGTGCTGCTGGCGATTTCCGGCGGGCGTGACTCGGTGGCGCTGCTGCACCTGCTGCGGGAGGCTGGATTCACGAATCTGATCCTCTGCCACCTCAATCATGGCCTGCGTGGGGACGAATCGGACGGAGATGCTATGTTTGTGCAACGGCTAGCGAAGAAGCACGACCTCAAATGCGAGATCGAGGCCGCGCATGTGGCGGCGCTGGCGCAGGAACGGAAGATTTCCGTCGAAACCGCCGCTCGTGAGGCGCGGCATGCCTTTTTGCTGCGCATGGCCGAAAAGCATGACACCTGGGTCGTCTTGCTGGCCCATCACGCGGAGGATCAGGCGGAGACGATTCTCGCCAATCTGTGCCGTGGCAGCGGTCTGGCGGGCTTGGCGGGCATGCACGCGGTGCAGCGGCTTGATTCGGGTCTGCATCTCGTGCGCCCGCTGTTGCATGTCCGCCGCAGCGAGATCGACGCCTATCTCAAATCAAAGCGCTTCAAGTTTCGCGAGGATTCGAGCAACACATCGCCCAAACACCGCCGCAACCGGCTGCGTCATGAAGCGCTGCCGCTTTTGAACGACATCTTCGCCCGCGATGTGGTGCCACAGGTGCTTCGCCTCGGATCACTGGCTGAACAGGATGACGACTGCTTGCAGCGTCAGGCGTTTGCGTTTCTGAGCGCTGAGGTGCATCTGAATGAAGATCGTTCACTGCCGATCACGCCGGAATTGCTCGCTCTACATCCGGCGGTGCTGTCACGCGTGTTTGCGCTGTGGCTGCGGGAGGTGCTGGAATTGCAGGGCATCGAGCATGACGATCTGGAAGCCGCCATGGCGATGCTAGGCCCGGACGGAGCCGCGAAGATCAATCTGCCGCATGATCGCCACCTGCGCCGCAAGGCACAGC
>JBIKYB010000314.1:0-5864 GCA_044355475.1 Prosthecobacter sp. | reverse complement strand
GAGATTGAGCGATTCAGCACTGCGACCGGTCCGCTGGATGGGCTGGCTTGAATCACCACAAACTGTTGGAACACCCCTGCCGGCGACGTTTCGTCTGTCATGAAGTCGCTCGTCCTCTTTTTCCTCGCTACGACCTGCCTAAACGCGGCGGATTCCATCGACATCATGGTCGCGGAGCAGCGTCCATCCTTGATCCAGCTCTACGAGCATCTGCACGCGCATCCCGAGCTGTCGTTTCAGGAGGAGAAGACCAGCGCGCGGATGGCGCAGGAGATTCGATCACTGGGATTCGAGGTGACGGAAAAGGTCGGTGGATTCGGTGTGGTGGCCGTTTTGAAGAATGGACCGGGCAAAACGGTGCTCGTGCGCACGGATTTGGATGGCCTGCCGGTGCGCGAGATCGGCTCGGTGCCTTATGTCAGTAAAATGACCACCAAGGACGACGCTGGCAACGAGGTCTCGGTCATGCATGCCTGTGGCCACGACATGCACATGACCTGCTGGGTCGGCGCGGCGCGGGCGCTCGCGGCATCGAGGGAGAAATGGAAAGGCACACTTGTCTTCATTGCCCAACCTGCCGAAGAACGCGGCATGGGCGCGTTGGCGATGATCGAGGATGGCCTGTACAAGCGCTTTCCGAAGCCAGACGTGTGCTTGGCGCTGCATTGCGATGCGGGACTCGCTGTCGGCACCTTTGGAGTCACGAGCGGTCCTGCGACAGCCAGCACAGACACGGTGGACATTCTCGTGCATGGAGTCGGCGGTCACGGGGCGATGCCGAACACGACGAAGGACCCGATTGTGCTCGCCTCACAGATCGTGCTGGCCTTGCAAACCATCGACAGCCGCGAATTGCACCCCGTTGAACCGGTGGTGGTCACCGTGGGCAAGTTCAACGGCGGCACGAAGCACAACATCATCCCCGACAAGGTCGAACTCGGCCTCACCGTGCGCACCACGAGTGCGGAGACTCGCGAAAAGGTGCTGGAGTCGATCAAACGCATCTGCCGCGGGCACGCGCTGGCCGCCGGATTGCCGGAGAATCTCATGCCGGTGGTGAAACTCACTGGACCAGGCACGCCATCCCTCTACAACAATCCCGAACTTACCGCCCGCGTGAGCGGTGTGTGGTCGGAAGCCTTTGGCAAGACCAGCATCATCGAACGCAAGACCTCCATGGCTGGCGAGGACTTCTCCCGCTACACAATGACGCCAGAGAAGATCCCCGTCTTCCTTACGTGGCTCGGCACGGTGGCACCCGAGAAGATCGAGAAAGCAAACAAGACCGGCGAAGTGCTGCCGAGCCTGCATTCGCCGTTCTATCGGCCCGAACCCGCGCCTTCGATCACGTTCGGCGTCAAAGCGATGACGCTCGCCGTGCTGAGTGAACTCAACCGTTGAACCTCATGAACCGCCGCGACACCCTTGCTCTCACACTCGCCTGCCTAGGCCTACCCATCCGCGCTCGATCCGCCAACGCTTCCGCCATGCAATCCGCCCTTCAGATCATCCAGACACAAATCGACAACGGAACGCTTCACAACGCCGTGCTGCACGTGCGCCGTGGCGATCAGGTGACGCAACATGTCTTCGGCAAAGCGCAGCCGGATTCGATGTTCCTGCTCGGTTCCATCAACAAGCCGCTCGCCGCTGCCGTTCCGGTGATGATCCTGGTGGATCGCGGCGAGGTGAAGCTCTCGGATCGCGCTGTGAAATACCTTCCCGAGTTCAGCGAAGGTGCACGAAAAGAAATCACCATCGAGCAACTGCTCACGCACACCTCCGGTCTGCCGGATCAGTTGGAGAACAACAATGAACTCCGCGCCCAGCACGCACCGTTGTCGGAATTCGTGAAAGGCGCGGTGCACACGCCGCTGCTCTTCGCGCCGGGCACAAAGTATCACTACCAAAGCATGGGCATCCTGCTCGCGGCGGAGATCGTCGAGCGTGTGACGAAGACAGTGCTGCCGGATTTCCTCCAGCAGCATGTTTTCACGCCGCTTGGCATGTCTCGCACCGTGCTAGGCCTCGGCAGATTCAAGAAGTCCGACATGGTGCCAATGCAGACCGAGCACGCCGCGCCCGAAGCCGGTGGTGGCGATCCCAATGCCCGCCAATGGGACTGGAACAGCGATTACTGGCGCAACCTCGGTGCCCCATGGGGCGGCGCTCACAGCACGGCGGCCGACATGTCCCTGTTCCTGCGCAGCTTTCTGCATCCCGACGGCAAAGTGCTGCACGAGGAAACGGCTCGCCTCATGATCCAGGATCACACGCCCACACTGGAAGCGCATCGCGGCATCGGCTTCATGGTCGGCCCCGCCAGCCTCGGCGAAGGTTGCTCGCCCCGCACCTTCGGCCACAGCGGCTCCACCGGCACACTCGCCTGGGCCGATCCGGCCACGGACACCACTTTTGTGCTGCTCACTGCCCTGCCGAAGAATGTTTCCGGCGAACTCATCCTGCATCCAGTGGCTGATTTGATTTCGGCCCTGAGCTGATTGCGCTCGATTTTGCCATGCTTGGAGTGGGAATATCCCATTTACCGAATCGTATTCCCTGTGACCCATTTTATGATGAAGCCCCTCCTTTTCGCCACCCTGGCCCCAGTCGCCCTCTTCGCCGCCGAACCACCTGTTCCGGCCCAAATCGAGTTCAACCGCGATGTGCGGCCCATTTTGAGCGACAACTGCTTCTACTGCCACGGCAACGACCCGAAGCACCGCGAGGCCGATCTGCGTCTCGACCTCCGCGATGAGGCCGTGAAGGCCAAAGCCTTCCTCCCTGGCAATGCGAAGGATAGCGAACTCGTCTCCCGCATCCTCACCAGCGACGAAGACGACCTCATGCCGCCGCCGGATTCGCACAAGAAGCTCACACCGCGCCAGAAGGACATCTTGAAAAAGTGGATCGAGCAAGGCGCCGCCTACCAGCAGCACTGGGCCTATGAAAAGCCCATCAAAGCCGCCATCCCCGCCGGAGTGAATCCGATCGATCACCTCGTGCAGAAGCGCCTCACCGAGATCGGTCTCAAACCGTCCCCGAAGGCCGATGACCGCACTTTGGTGCGCCGTCTCTCCTTCGACCTGACGGGCCTGCCTCCTAATCCGTCTGATCAGTCTAATCCGACCGATCTCATCGAAAAACTCCTCCAGTCCCCCCACTTCGGCGAGCGCATGGCCATCGCGTGGCTCGATCAGGTCCGCTTCGCCGACACCATCGGCTACCACAGTGACAACCCTCACAATGTCTGGCCCTACCGCGACTACGTCATCCAGTCGTTCAACAAAAACAAACCCTTCGACCGCTTCACCATCGAGCAGATCGCCGGAGACTTGATGCCGGATGCAAATCAAGAGACCCGCGTCGCCTCCGCCTTCAACCGGCTCATCCTCAGCACCGAGGAAGGCGGTGCCCAGGCCAAGGACTACGAGCAGCGCATGCTCACCGACCGCGTCCGCGCCATCGGCAATGCGTGGATGGGCCAGACCACTGGCTGTGCACAGTGTCACGATCACAAATTTGATCCCATCACCAAGCGTGACTTCTACACGCTCGGGGCCTTCTTTGCGGACATCAAAGAACCGCTCATCGGCCGCCGCGAGGCCGGCATGATGGTCCTCGATGCCGAAGGCGAAAAGAAGCAGGCGGACATCTCCAAGCGCCTCGCCGCCTTGCAAGCCGACTTTGCCAAGCCGCGCCCCGAACTCGCCGCCGCGCAGACTGCGTGGGAAGCGAAGGCGCTCGAAGCCACCACCGCCAACAGCCTGTGGCAGCCTTTGAAACCGCTCACCGCTGCCTCGGCGAAAAAGAACATCACCCTCAAAGCCGACAAAGACGGCATCGTGCGTGGCTCGATCGACAAAAAACGCGAGGAACGAAAGCAAAACGACGGCACCGAGACCTACACGATCACCGCCAAGCTTCCCAAAGGCACCACCGGCATCCGACTCGATGCCTTGAAGGAAAAATCACCAGGCATCGGCCTCGCCTCGAATGGCAACTTCGCCCTCAGCGAGGTCGCTTTGACCATCGGAAACAAAAACAAGCAGGAGAAGCTCCCCATCGCCCATGCCAGCGCCACCTTTGAGCAAAAGAACTTCCCCGCGAAGAACACCATCGACGGCATCGCCGATCAAAAGCTCAATGGCTGGGCCGTGCTCGGTGCCACGGGCGCGGATCAGTCGCTCTACCTCGAACTCGCCCAGCCACATGCCGATGCGCAGGCTGTCGTCACCTTCACGCTGAGCTTTGCGCATGATGGCAATCACGAGATCGCCAACCTGCGGCTCAACTCCACCACCGCCGCCGCGCCCATCCGCGCTCCTGCCATCGCGCTGCCTGCCAAAGAGATCGCCGACATCCTCAAAGCGCCTGCCGACAAACGGAACGCGGCGCAAAAGCAAAAGCTCGTCGATGCCTACAAGCAGATCGCGCCCGAGCTCGCCGCGCTCCGCACGCAGCTCTCCACCACCGAAAAAGAAAAGGCCGACTTCGAGGCCGCCGCGCCGAAGTGCATCGTTTCCGTCAGCGACACCAACAAGCGCACCGTGCGCATCCTGCCGCGTGGCGATTGGATGAACGAAAGCGGCGAAGTCGTGAAGGCCGCGCTGCCCAGCTACTTGCCCAAACCGAAGATCGAAGGACGCGACCTCACCCGTCTCGATCTCGCCCAGTGGCTCGTTTCCAAAGAGAATCCGCTCACTGCCCGCAACGTCATGAACCGCCTGTGGAAACAGTTCTTCGGCACCGGCCTCAGCAAGGTGCTCGACGACCTCGGCGCTCAAGGCGAGCCGCCCGTGAATCCCGCGCTACTCGACTGGCTCGCCTGCGAGTTCATGGACAGCGGCTGGGACCTGCAACACATGATCCGCCTCATCGTCACCAGCCACACCTACCAGCAGGTCAGCACCTCCACGAAGGAACTCACCGCTGCCGATCCCTACAACCGCGAATGCGCACGCCAGAGCGCCTTCCGCCTCGATGCCGAACTCGTGCGCGACAACGCCCTCGCCATCTCCGGCCTGCTCGTGCCGAAAATCGGCGGCCCCAGCGTCAAACCTTACCAGCCCGCCAAATACTGGGAAAACCTCAACTTCCCCACCCGCGAATGGCAAAACGACAGCGGCGAGAGCCTCTACCGCCGCGGCATGTACACTTGGTGGCAGCGCAGCTTCACCCATCCCGCCATGCTCGCCTTCGACGCCCCCAGCCGCGAAGAATGCACCGCCGAGCGCAACCGCTCCAACATCCCGCAGCAGGCCCTCGTACTACTCAACGATCCCGCCTACGTCGAAGCCGCCCGCGCCTTCGCCGCCCGCATCCTTCAAACCGAAGGCGATGCCGCCAAACGCATCACCTGGGCCTTCCTGCAGGCTTTGCAGCGCCCACCGAGCGCCAATGAGATGAAAACGCTCTCCTCGTTGTTCGCCAAACACCTCGCCGACTACCAAAAAGACCCCGCTGCTGCCGAAGCGTTGCTTCAAACCGGTGCTGCACCTGTCGCCGCCACTTTGAACAAGCCCGCGCTCGCCGCGTGGACTCACATCGCCCGCGTGCTGCTGAATCTGCACGAGACCGTCACGCGAAGCTGAGCTATGAACCGCTCAGTTCACCTTCAAACCTTCCAGCTTCGCCAGCTTTTTCGCCTTGGCGTCAAAGCTCCAAAACGTGTCGCAGCCAAGCACCAGGGCGGAAGAGACGTGAAGGATGTCATAGGTGCGGAAGCCTTCTTTGGCCGTGTGACGATGAACCAAGATGTGAAATTGCTTTTCAAGTTCGTGCTCGGAAGGAGCTGCGTGAAACAACTGTCTTCCTTCCGCAAGTTGCTCGTGGAACTCGGCCTCCAGCACCAGCGCATGCTC
>JBIKYB010000313.1:0-5884 GCA_044355475.1 Prosthecobacter sp. | reverse complement strand
TGCGTCCGCTGCCGAAGGTGCTCTCGCTCTGTCCGTTGGACGCCGCGCCTTCCGCGCTGGCCGAAATGTTCAGCCGTCACGCGCATGTGCGCATCGTTGGCGTGCCGGGTGAGTCAGACTTGGTGGCTGCGGTGATGACGCCTGATCTGGCGCTGCCTGAGCAACGACACGGCTGCTTTTTCCAGGCCAGGGCGGAGGCAACGTCTCCTTATCTCAAAGGTAGCATCGTCGCCGAGCCGCATCCGCTGGTTGAAGGCTTGAACTGGCAGGGGCTGCTCGTGCGTGAGTCGCCGCCACTGCCGCGTCTCGCGCAAGATCTTGTGCTGCTGTGGCAGGGCGAGCGTCCGCTCATCTCACTGCGGCAGATGCCAGCGGGCGGGCGGCAGTTGCTGTGCCAGTTTGATCTCGAAACCTCGAATGCTCGCAAACTGCCCGCGCTCGCCGTGCTGCTGCATCGCTTTCTTGAGACCCTGCGCGGCGACAAGCTTGCGCCTGAGGCCGCGAACTTCGATGTGCGGCAAAAAATCAGCGTGGCGCATCAAACCGGGCCTAAAGCCGCTCCGCTCAGGCTCGAAACGAAGGAGATTCCACTCGCACAAGCGCGCCTGCTCCGTGCCCCGTCGAAACCCGGACGCTTCACTGTGCGCCAGGGAGAAAAAATACTGCTCACCGGTGCCGCGCACTTCGCCGACACCCGCGAGGCCGATCTCACGCAGGCGCGGCCTTTCAATGAGATCGACCAGATCAAGGCCGTGCAAATCGAAACCCTGCACGAGTCCGATCCCAACCAGCGCCTCTGGCTCCTGGCCCTACTTTTCCTGCTGCTGGGAAGCTGGTGGTTCACCAACTCGAAACGCGAAGCGCAGGAGGAGGCCCGCGCATGAGTTCAGCGATAAACATCACGACGATGCCCCATGGCAACGAGGAACAGCTCGTTCGTGGCCGCATCGAACTCATAGATGATGCGATAGTCACCCACACGCGTGCGGAACTGCGGCCTGCCCTGCAAACGAACATGCGGATAGCTCTCCAGCCTGGAGCCGAGATCGCGGATGGCCGCCTGCACTGCGGAACGCAGCTTCGGCGCAAGATCAAGGAACACCCGGTCAAACTCGCGCGTGTAGATTTCCGTGGCCTGCTTCACAGGGAATCAAGGTTTAAACACACGCGTCTCTCCCGCTGCCAACTGCGCTTTGCCGCGTTCAATGCTGGCGACAAAGTCTGGATTCAACTCGGCCTGATCCTCCAGATAATCTGCAAGCCAGTCCTGCAATTGTTCCGCCTCTGTTTTTGGCAGGGCAAGAATTTGGTGCTCGATCGTTTCAAGGGCAGACATGGTGTTGGCGGGGTGTGTGCCGAACGTCGCCGGACCGCCTCTCTTTGCAACTTCAACGCTGTCGTGCCCGCATGATCCTCCGCCACCCAGAATGGTTCGCGTTGTTGCCGGTGCTGCTGGTGGCTGGATGGCTGCTGCCGCGTTTGTCGTTGTGGCGGCCTTTGCGGTTGGTGCTGCTCGTTTTGATCACGCTCATTCTCGCGCAGCCGCAGTGGCGGCGGCTGGCAGACGGGATTGACCTCTGGGTGCTGCTGGACAGCTCCGTTTCAGCGGAGCAGGCAATGGCGAAGGGGCTGCCGGAATGGGAGAAGCTGCTCGAAAAGGGGCGGGGCAGCCAGGACCGCCTGTTTTACCTCAATTATGCCGCCGAGGTGATGAAACGCGGCGCGGAGGGCGCGGAGATGTATGCGCGCAATCAAACGCAGACGCGCACGGCCCAGGCGGTGAATCAGGCGCTCGCATTTGCGCAGCGTGAAGGACGCGGGCGGCCTGCGCGCATTCTGGCCATTACCGACGGTTACTCCACCGAGCCGCTGACTGGTCTTGCGGCCAAACTGACGCAGCAAGGTGTCGAACTGGATCACCGGCTCGCCCGCGAGGCTGAAACGACCGACTTCCGTGTCTCGGCCATGAAGCTGCCCGCCTGCGCCCAGCTCGGGGAGCCGTTTCTCATCGAGATCGAGCTGCGCGGCACGGCGGACGGCAAGGTGCCGCTCACGGTGCTGCGCAACGGGCGCGAACTCAAAACGAGCGAGGTGCCGGTGCAGCTCGGCAGCGGCACGATTCGCTTCACCGACCGTTTGCCCTCCGCTGGTGTGGCGCATTACGAGGCCGTCATTCAACCCGCCAAAGACGCACACGGCGGCAACAACCGTCATGAAGCAATGATCGAGATCGCGGGTGGTCCGCGTGTGCTGCTGCTGACCTCCTACACGAACGATCCCGTGGCAGAAACACTGCTGCGGCAGGGTTTCACGGTCGAGACGGTCACAGAACTGCGATCGCTGCGCCCTGGGCAGCTCGCCGGAGCGAAATGCGTCATCTTCAACAATGTGCCCGCGTTTGAGCTGCCCTCCGAGTTCCTGCCCGCGATGGATTTTTATGTGCGTGAGCAGGGCGGCAGCATTCTGATGGCAGGGGGCAAGCAAAGCTTCGCCGCTGGAGGTTATTTCGAATCGCCTCTCGATCCGCTGCTGCCTGTGTCGCTGGAGATGAAGCAGGAGCACCGCAAGCTGATGGTGGCGATGGCGATCGTCATGGACCGCAGCGGCTCGATGAGCATGACGGTGCAGAACGGCTTCACCAAGATGTCGCTGGCGGATGAAGGCGCGGCGAACGCGATCCGCTTCCTCGGACCGCAGGATTTGCTCACCGTCTTCGCCGTGGACAGCGAGGCGCATGAAATGGTGCCGTTGCAGCCGGTCGGGCCTAACCGTGAGAAGATGGAAAGCGCCGTGCGCCGTATTGAAAGCACCGGTGGCGGCATCTATGTCTATAACGGCCTCAAAGCCGCGTGGGACCAGCTCAAAGCCGCGCCCGCAGGCCAGCGCCACATCATTTTGTTTTCTGATGCCGCCGATTCGGAGCAGCCGGACGCCTACAAGAGCCTGATCGAGGAGATCACCCAGAACAGCGGCACGGTCAGTGTGATCGCCCTGGGCACACGCGGCGATCCTGACGCGTGGCTGCTCGATGACATCGCGAAGCTCGGCAAAGGCCGCATTTTTTACACCGACAAGGCGGAGGAACTGCCGAGCATCTTCAGTCAGGAGACCGTGGCCGTGGCAAGAAGCGCGTTCATTGCCGAACCGGTCGGCACGAAGGCCGCCGGAGGATGGTTTGAGATCAGCAGCCAACCGCTCGATTGGCCGCAGCAGGTAGATGGCTTCAATCTGAGCTACCTGCGTGACTGGGCCAGCCAGGCGCTCATCACCCAGGATGAATACGCCGCGCCGCTTGTCGCCTTCGGGCCGCGTGGCACCGGACGAACGGCGGCGGTGAGCTTTCCGCTCGGTGGCGAGCATTCGCAACGCGTGCGCGCCTGGCCGAAGTACGGCGACTTTTTGCAGACCCAGGTGCGCTGGCTCATGGGCGAGGCCTTGCCGCCCGGCATCGGAGTGCGGCATCGCATCGAGGGCAGTACGCTCACACTCGATTTGCTCTACGATGAGGAGTGGGAGCCGAAGCTGCGTGCCAAAGCGCCTAGTGTGGTGTTGGCGCATGGCCTGCGTGCCGACTCGCAGCATGAACTGGCTTGGGAGCGTGTCGCGCCCGGTCATTTTCAGGCCAGCACCGAGCTGCCCGAAGGCGAGATGGTGCGCGGCGCGGTGCAGGTGGGCGGCCAGGCGGTGAGCTTTGGCCCCGCCATCGTCGGCACGAGCACGGAGTGGGCCTTTGATGAAAGCCGGGTGGAAGAACTGCGCCGAGTCTCGCAGACCAGCGGCGGCCGCGAGCTGCTGGAGATGAGCCAGGCATGGCGCAGCCCCACGGTCCCGCGTTTCACCGATCTGAGCGTGTGGCTGCTCATCCTCGCGCTGCTGCTCGTGCTGTGGGAGGCCTTCGTCACCCGCACCGGCTGGAAGCTGCCGCAACTGGCGCGTGCTGAGGTGAAAGCGCGACCGATGGCGGCCAAACCACCGAAAGAAGCGCTGCAACACCGGGAGCGCTTGCAGGCGGCACCCGCCAAAGCGGAGTCCCATACGCCCATTGCCTCCCAATCAGAGCCAAAGACAATGCCTGCCACCGAAGATGAGCGACAAAGCAGGTTTCAGCGGGCGAAGAAACGTTGATGCAAATCCTGCCGATTGGCGGCGTAGGTTTGAGGCACACAATCCAAACGAAGATCATCATGCCCAATTCACGCCGCTCCTTTTTGAAGAATTCCACGCTCGCCTCAGCTGCTGCCGCCTTTCCGGCGTTCGTTCGTGGTCAAAATCTCAACAGCAAGCTGCAAGTCGCCTGCGTCGGCGTAAACGGCATGGGCTACAGCGATCTGCACAATGTGGGATCGCATGCGGCGGTGAAGTTCGTGGGCTTCTGCGACGTGGATGCCAACCGTTTCGACAAGGCGGACGCGGAGTTTCCGGGCGTGAAGCATTTCCCGGACTACCGCGAGATGTTTAGCACGCTGGGCGATGGCTTTGATGCGGTGACGGTGGGGATTCCCGATCATATGCATGCGCCGGTTGCTGTAGCGGCGATGCAGCTTGGCAAGCATGTCTATTGCCAGAAGCCACTGGCCCACACGGTGTGGGAAGCGCGGCAGATGCGTCTTTGGGCGGAGAAGAAAAATCTCACGACTCAGATGGGCAATCAGATCCATTCGTCCATCGAGTATCGCATGGGTACGCGTTTGATCAAAGAAGGCGCGATCGGCAAGATCAAGGAAGTGTACTCCTGGGTGGGTGTGACGGGCAACGAGCGCACACGCATGTTCCAGCCGCCGCCATCGTCTCCAGTGCCGTCCAATTTAAACTGGGACCTGTGGATCGGCGCTGCGCCGATGCGCGAGTATGCGCAGGCGTATCATCCGTTCATCTGGCGCGACTGGCAGGACTTCGGCGGCGGCGGCCTGGGCGATTTCGGCTGCCACATCATGGACCCGGTTTTCACCGCACTTGATTTGACCGCACCAATCAGCGTCCAAGCGAAAAATAGCGGCATCAACAACCAGATCTGGCCCACACATGAGACGATCCACTACGTCTTCCCCGGCACGGAATTCACTGCGGGCAAGACGATGAAGCTCACCTGGATGGACGGTGGCCTGAAGCCCAGCCACAAGCTCGCGCAGATGCCTGGTGATGTGGATCTGCCGGCCAGTGGCAGCATTATCATCGGCGAAGGCGGCACCATGGTGCTCGCGCATGTGGCCGGACCGCGGTTGTACCCGCTCGACAAATTCACCGGCTTTAAATACCCGAAAGAGGAGGCCCGCAGCCATTGGCACACCTGGGTGGACGCCTGTCTCGCTAGCAAGAAGACCAGCGATGGCTTCCACTACGCCGGACCGCTCGCCGAAACCGTGCAGCTAGGAAATGTGGCCACGCGTCTAGCCATTCCGAAGATTGATCCGGTCACCGGGCGCATGGAAGAGGGGAACAAGGTGCTGGAGTGGGACGCGGCAAATCTGCGCTTCCCGAATGCACCCGAAGCCGACAAGCTGCTGACGAAGACCTATCGCAAGGGCTTCGAAGTTGCGGCGGCGTAAAACGAACATTCCTGTTCGTTGGATTTGTGGGGCAACGAGTTGGAAAACTCGTTTTACAATCGAGTGTCTGGCGTAGTTATTGCGTCAGACCTCGATATGAATTCGGAACCCACGAACGAATCATCGCCCTCTCTCAGCGGCCAGCTTCTGCTGGCCTCGCCTGCGTTGCATGACCCCAATTTCGCGCGCTCGGTGGTCTTCATGGCCGCGCACAACGCGAAGGACGGAGCCTTCGGCTACATCCTGAACCGTCCGCTAGAGCAGCGTGTGGCCGATCTGCTGCCAGACCAGGATCTGGGCTCTCTGGGCGAGGTGCAGGTCTTCATGGGCGGCCCCGT
>JBIKYB010000382.1:0-4591 GCA_044355475.1 Prosthecobacter sp. | reverse complement strand
CAGAAACCAATTTTAAAACACGCCCTAGGAAATATGGGGCCAGATCGACTTCTGAAAAGCACTTCTGCAATGGCGCGAGACCGCGAAACTTCCTCAAACATTTACGCTCATCTGCGGATGAAATATTTTTTCTGGAATCGTGCCGCCTCGACCACTTTGTGCTCAACTGGCGAACAGATTCGACATTGATGCGAACCAACTTTAGTCGGCATTTGTCACCTGAATTCTTCCAGCCCGGTCCATGATGATCGCACTGCCTGGCGAGTTCTCGGGTCGATCAAACCGACTTCCTCCAGAGTCCAGTTCATACGCCCGAAATTGCACGGAGCGCAGGTGATCACGATATTGTCCAAGCTGTTGTCTCCACCACGAGCATGAGGAAGCAGGTGATCGTACTGCAACCACATCGCCTGAAATGCGGCGTGTTGGTCAATGTTCCTCGATCTCCATGACAATGCTTCAGGATACGCCTTTTTGATGCGCTCTCGGACTTCTTTTCTGATGAGGGGTATGCCACAGAACCGACAGTGAAACCCATCACGTTCATGCAGGGCCTTCTTTTCTGAGGTGGTGGGCATGCGGAGCTTCACCCTTTGCTCTTTGGGAAGGCTTGGCGGCGCATTCTCAACGGGCCGATATTGAACATACGAGCTGTTGCTACCCCAGAGGGATTCCGTCCATTCTCGAATGACAGGGAGATCGGCACGACGGATCGAATCGTGCGCCAGTTCTGAATTGCCCGCGAGGTGAGCTTGAACCGCAGACTGAAGCAGAAGCGCAGCCTTGCCTATTTCGGGGATGGGTTCTCGGAGGCAAGTGCGGAAGCAGGGAGTCATGGCTTGCGGCGGGTTCTTCTGGTGAACCAAGGCATCGGCAGAATAGGCAGAGAGTGGATTCAGACCTCGCGAAACATCATCAGATGTGGTTGAACATGTTCTTACTTTTGTTCTTACTTTGCCCATTTTGAGGCGTGAAACCTTGATTTTACAAGGTGGAGGCGAGGGCGGGAATTGAACCCGCGCATACCGGTTTTGCAGACCAGTGCATTACCACTTTGCTACCTCGCCATGCTCGAAAGCGGGCGGAGAGTAGGCGGTGGGCCTCTCCCTGTCAACCGCCGTGGCGCTGGCGGATCTCGGCGATGGCCCAGGCGGCGTGTTCGGCGATGAGCGGATCTGGATCGGCGGCAGCGGTTTCGAGGGCGGGCAGATCGTCGGGAAGGCCCACATTACCGAGGGCAACGCAGACATTGCGCAGGAAGGCGGGGCGCTTGATTCGCTTGATGGGGGATTTGGCAAAAAGGGCGCGGAACTCGTCCTCCGTGAGGGCGAGAAAATCGCGCAGGGACTTGGAGAAGACCGTTTCGCGGGCCTGAAACGTGGCTTCACGCGATTCCTGGGCGTGGCGGTTCCACGGGCAGGCGTCGAGACAGGCGTCGCAGCCGTAAATGCGGTCGCCAATGGCGTGGCGGAACTCATGCGGGATGCTGCCCTTGCTTTCGATGGTGAGGTACGAGATGCAGCGCCGGGCGTCCATGCGGCGCGGTGCGGTGATGGCTTGAGTGGGGCAGGCGTCGATGCAGCGGGTGCATTTGCCGCACATGTCCTTGGCGGGTGTGTCCGCAGGCAGGTCGAGGGTGGTCAAAATGTCCGCCAGGAAGAACCAAGTGCCGAGGTGGCGGTGGATCTGCATCGTGCTCTTGCCACCCCAGCCGAGTCCGGCCTCACTGGCGAAGTCACGCTCCAAAACAGGACCGGTATCGACGTAGGGCTTCTGCGTGCCGCCATGGGAGATGAGGAAGGCGTCAAGTTCGCGGAGCTTTTTTTCGATGAGGTCGTGGTAGTCGTCGTTCCACGCGTAGCGGGCGATGCGGTAATCATTTTCGGGGCCAGAGCCTTGGTAGTAATTCATCGCCAGCACGATCACACTCCGCGCACCCGGAAGAACAACGCGTGGATCGGTGCGCCGCTCGACGTTGCGGGCCATCCAGGCCATGTCGCCGTACTTTCCTTCCGCAATCCACTGCTCAAACAGCTCGCGATGTGTCGCTGGCAGTGCGGGCGCGACGCGACAGTCGTCAAAGCCGAGCGCGTGGGCTTTGGCGAGGAGGTTGGATTTAATCTCGGCGGGAGACATGCCGGTGAGAAAGGCGGTCAAGCGGTCGCGCGTGCAGAAGAGCGGGCCTGCACCTGCTGTTCCAGCGCGTCGAACGAATTGGCGAGCTGCTGCAGTCGTGCAGCATGCGAGGACTGCTCCTGAAGCAACTGCGCCGCGCCCGCTTGCGCGGGATCGAGTGTGCCGAGAAATTTGCCAAAAATCGCGGTCACGTCTTCGGTGACTTGTTTCGCGAGCATGTCACGCAGGGTGATGGAGGACTGTTCTAGCTTGTCGAGTATGGCGTTGCGGGCGGAGTTCAGGCGGATCTGCGTGAGCAGATAAACCACCGCCAGCAGCAGCACGCCAGCCCCGGCAGCGATGCCTGCCCCCTCCCAGCCATCAAGCCAGCCACACAAACCTGTCGCTAGCAACACTGGCAGTGCCAAGCGTCGCATCCAGCAGGCAGTGCGCCGGGCTTTTTCGATGCCTGGCTCGATGTCCTCGTCGAGTTTCAGGCCGATGACGAAGCGCCGCAGCGAGGAATCCACATGCGTGCCAAAGCGGCGGCGCAGCTCGCTTTCCTCGTCATCATAGGCATGCACCGGCATCGACACATCCACGGGAAACACCGTCCCGCGGCCTTGGGCATAAAGATAACGCTCAAACTTATGTACATCCTCCTCCAGCACGAGGCCGACCTGCCGCCAGCGGTCGCCCGTGCGGTGCTGCAGCTCCTGAAACAAGCGATGATCAAGGCTTTGCTGCCGTGGTTCGGGAGCGTCATCATTCTGCGCAGGCTTGCGCTGAAACGCCTTTCTCGTGGCCAGCGCGTCACTTGCGAGACCCGCCACGCGCATGACGGACTCGTGGTAGTCCCGCTCCGTAGCATCGAAAGCGGGGAGGATTTTCTTCAAGGTGCGGTCCACCTGGATCTCGCGTTCGGTCAGCAGCTCCTGCAGCACGGTGGTCTTGCGGCGGGCGTTTTGTACGGCCACGGCGAAATGCTCGCGCATGTGATCCAGAATCTGCCGCGCCAGCCGCACGGTGCCTGCCAGCTTGTTCAGACGCGCCGTGTGGTGTGACACGATGCCGGAGATGTGCTGCTGCAACGCGGCGAAACCGCTGTCCTTCAGCAGACGATCATGATCAATGCCCGCGTTGCGTGCCAGGAAGGCTTTTTTCGCCGAAACTGGGAACAGCGGAAAATCTCGGCCAAAACGCTGCCGCGTAAGCTGTCCCATGTAGTCCGTGATGACGTGAATCTCCTCCGGGCTGCGCAGATCGCACTGCTGGAGCACAAAGACGACGTGCCGCATCCACTCGCGATGCACTTTTTCGAGGAACTGCCACGCGGACGCGCCCCACGGGTTCATCGCGGAGAACACAAAGATCACGAGATCGGCGATGGGCACGAAGCGCTCGGTGATCTGCTGGTGCTCGTTCTCGATGGAGTTCGTTCCCGGCGTGTCCACGATGTGGAAATCACGCAGGAAATCGACCGGGGCTTGAACTTCATCGAGCGTCGGTGTCACCGGCACGATCTGATGCTCTTGGCCGTGCTTGAAGAAGAGAATCTTGTCCGTGGTGGGCATCACGCCTGTCGTGGAGAAGTCCTGGCCGAACAGCGCGTTGAGGAAGCTCGACTTGCCCACGTTCACCTCGCCAACGACGACGAAAACGAACGGCTCCTTCAGGCTGGCGATGAGATTATCAATGATCGCCGCCGACTCGGTGTCCCCGCCGGTTTCACGCAAGGCGGCGGCCAGGGCCAAAAGGTCCGTGCCGATTCGTGAACGCAGCTCAAAATAGTCATCGCCGATCATGGGGTTACCCAAAGTGCCGCTGGGGAGTGGCATCGCAACCCTGGAGCACGGGATTTGTCCGCCAGGAGGCCAGGATTGATGAAATGACGAGGGTGCTTGGGCGCTTTGTAAGCTGCGCACCATCATGAAAACCTTTTTCTGCCTTTTGCTTTTCTCCGTCGCCACTTTCGCTGCGAAGCCCAATGTCGTCTTCATCTTCGTCGATAACTTCGGCAACGGCGATCTCGGCTGCTTTGGCTCCAAACTGCACCGCACGCCGAATGTGGACCGGCTGGCGGCGGAAGGGACGAAGTTCACGAGCTTTTATGTGGCCAGCGGCGTTTGCACGCCAAGCCGGGCGGCGCTCATGACGGGCTGCTACCCCCGCCGTGTGAACATGCAGGCCAGCGCCACGGGCGGCGCGGTTTTGCAGCCGGTGGCGCAGAAAGGGCTGAACCCGACCGAAGTGACCATGGCGGAGGTTTTGAAAGGCACGGGTTATGCGACGATGTGCATCGGCAAATGGCACCTTGGGGATCAGCCGGAGTTTTTGCCCACGCGGCAGGGATTCGACGAGTTTTTCGGCATTCCTTACAGCGATGACATGACGAAGGACAAAAAGCCGGACGCGTGGCCGGATCTGCCGCTGATGCGCGGTGAAAAAGTCATCGAGGCACCAGCGGACTGCGATC
>JBIKYB010000312.1:0-5926 GCA_044355475.1 Prosthecobacter sp. | reverse complement strand
CCAGCGCGTTCTGCACTCGCGCCTCGGTGATCGCGGCGTCGCCATACATCAGCGCGAAGAGTACGCGGTATTCCTCGATGGCGGAGAGCTTGGTGACGAGGGCGGCAAAAGCGGGATCGCCGTTGGTACCGCTGAAGCCCATCTCCACATGATCTTGAATGGGCTGCGTGGTCTGGGCCTCCAGGGTGGCGGCTCGTTCATCCCAAAAGAAGCGGGACTCAGTGGCGAAGCGCGCGTTGATCAGGCGCATGGAGTGCCGACCTGTGGTGCCGTTCACGCCAGTGCTGGCGGTGGCGGTGTCTCCAAATGCTGCGCTTTGCTGATGGCAGGAGGAGCAGGAGACGGTGTCGTTTCTGGAGAGCCGTTTGTCATAAAACAACACACGTCCGAGTGTGGCTCCGGGGTTGGTGATGGCGTTGCCTGCCGAGGTATTGTCTTTGTTGACGTTGATGTAGGTAGGCACCGGCTGGGCGGCGTAGTTGGCCAGCGTGGTCAGATCCAGCACCCCTTGCTGCGCCTTCAGCCGCGTGACTAGCAGCAGGCCGAGGCAGAGCCAGTGGCGTGTGCTCAGGATCCTGCGGGCAGCTTTGAACAGGGAAGATGTCATGGGATCATGCGCTGGGCCTTGGGAGATTCGTGAAAAGGAGTTTTCCATGCAGGCAGATAGCCCGGTCACATAAATCCCCCATGGGGACAAAAATAAATTCTCGTTTATCCGGCGCTGACGCCGCAGAAAAAGCAGATCGAACTTCCAAGTTCGGTCTCAATCAGAGAGGCATAGCCAGAGAACACACTTGGCAGTTCGTTCCACGCCAGTGAACAGCACGCCGCACCTGCAAAAAGCAGGTGCGATCAGGTGACGGGCTTGTATCATTCGCCTGCTTGACGGTCGGGAATCTCCGGCCTTCGCTTCATTTTTGCTTCCTCCGCCCAACCATGATTTCAATCCTCCAATCCAGTGCCCGTGCGGCCGGTGTCGATGATTCAGATGTTCAGGCTGCGATGACGATGGCTGCGGCGGGCGGCATATCGCCGGTGCTTGCCTTAATCGAAAGCGGTGCAGTGGATGAGCGCGTTTTCACGCGGCATCTGGCCGAAGATCTTGGCTGGAAATGGCTGGAGACACCGCAGCCCGAGACGGATGACATGGCGGAGCTCAAGCGCATGATCCCGGCGCGGTTCGCGGTGCGGCATCAGGTGTTTCCCGTCGGCTTTGAACGCGATGAGGCCAACAGTACGCGCAACCGCCTCGTGCTGGCCTGTCATGATCCCTGTGATCTGATGGCGCGGCAGGCCGTGGCGCGGCAATCCGAGTTACCCGTGCGCTGGTGCCTCACGCCGCGTGGCGAGCTGCTCAACGCGGTGCAGCAACTTTACGGCGTGGGCGCGGAGACCTTTGATGCACTGATCGCCGCTGGTGGCGGTGGCACGGATGAGCTGCATCTGCGTGACGAGGCCAATGTGATCGACGACGAGGACGAGGACGCCTCGGTGGTGAAGTTTGTGAATCAAATCATCCGCGAGGCGCTGGCGCAGAAGGCCACGGACATTCATGTGGAGCCGCAGCCAGACAGCCTGCGCATCCGCTACCGCATCGACGGTTTCTTGCACGAGATTCCCGTGCCGGAGAACATCAAGCAGCTCCAGGCCTCGGTGATTGCCCGCATCAAGGTGATGAGCAAACTCGACATCGCCGAGAAGCGCCTGCCGCAGGACGGACGCATTCATTTGAAGGCCGAGGGGCAGTCCATCGACGTGCGCGTGGCCTGTATCCCGAGTGTCGAGGGCGAGTCGATGAGCCTGCGCTTGCTCGGCCAGGAACGTTTCACGCTCGACCGCCTTGGCCTCAACGAGGCGCATCGCCAAACCATCGAGCTGCTGCTGGCGAAGCCGAACGGCATCGTGCTCGTTACCGGGCCGACGGGTTCGGGAAAATCGACCACGCTTTACACCTTCCTCTCGCAGCTCAACAGCGTGCATCGCCGCATCGTCACCATTGAAGATCCGGTGGAAAACAAGCTGCCGGGCATCGTGCAGATTCCGGTGAAGAACGAGATCGGTCTCACTTTTGCCAGCGGCCTGCGCAGCATCCTGCGTGGCGATCCCAACGTGGTCATGGTCGGTGAAATTCGCGACTTGGAGACGGCGGAGATCGCGGTGCGCGCGTCTTTGACTGGTCACCTGGTCTTTTCGACGCTACACACCAATGACGCCGTCGCGGGCATCACACGTTTGATTGAAATGGGCGTGAAGCCCTTCCTCGTCAGCTCCTCGGTGCGGGCTTTCCTCGCCCAGCGGCTCGTGCGCGTGCTGTGCGAGTCGTGCAAGACTCCGGCGAAATACAAAAGCGATGAACTCACCAAGCTCGGCTTTCCCGAGGCGAAGGGCAAAACCGTGTGGCGTGCCACGCAAGGCGGCTGCCAGCACTGCCGTGGCACGGGTTACTCAGGACGTGTGGCCTTGTATGAGATCGCGCTCATGACGCCGACGATGCAGGCGATGGTTTCCCAGCGCGCCTCTGAGGCGGATTTGCACACGCAGGCACGAAAAGACGGTTTCATTCCGATGCGCGAGTACGGCCTGCAAAAGGCGCTCGCAGGCATCACCACGCTTGAGGAAGTCGCCCGTGTGACCAGTGAGGAGCTTGCCTGATGCCCGCCTTCGCCTTCCAAGCCCTGTCTGCCGACGGATCAGTCAAAAACGGCTCGATCGAGGCCGCTGATCGTGGGGACGCGATCCGGCTGCTCGCCCGGCGCGGATTGCAGGCGCGGTCGATTCAGTCGCAGTCGGCCGAGCGCGAGAAAAAAGCCGAAACCACCGCTGAAACGTCGCTGCACATCACCAAGGCTGATGTGATCCGTTTCACCGAGGACATGGGCGATCTGCTGGCCTCCGGTTTGCAGGTGGAGCAGGCCTTGCAGGCCATGGAAAACCGCAGTGCGTCCAAACTCGGCACGCTGGCGAAGAGAGTGCGCGACCTCGTGCGCGATGGTGTGCCGCTCTCCGCCGCGCTGCGGCAGGTGTCCGGGTCGTTTGATGAATTGTACTGCAACATGGTCGCCGCCGGTGAAAACAGCGGTGCGCTCGACGAGATCATGGACCGCCAGGCGCGGCACCTGCGGCTGATGGAGGCCGTGCAGGCCAAGGTGACCGGCGCGTTGATCTATCCGGCGTTTTTGATCGTCTCCGGCGCGGCGCTGGCGCTCATCATGGTGACGTATTTGCTGCCAAAGCTCGCCTCGCTGCTGAGCGGCACCGGCAAGGAGCCGCCGTTCATGATCAAGGCCAGCCTGGCGCTCTCCGCCTTCATCAACGGCTACTGGTGGGCCATTCTGATCTTCCTGGCGCTTGTCTTCATGATTCTTTTTGCGGTGCGCCAGACACCAGCGTTTGTCTCCGGCTGGCACCGTTTCATGATCAGCATGCCCGGCATCCGCGACATCAACCGCGCGCGCTTTGAGCTGCAGTTCTTCGAGACGCTCGGAAGTCTGCTGCGTGGCGGCGTACCGCTGCTGCCTGCGCTGGAGCTGGTGCGTCGGGCGGTGACCAATCAGCATATCAAAAAAGCGCTCACGCAGGCGGAGGCGATGGTGCAGGAAGGCTCCTCGATCAGCGGCGCGATGAAAAAGACCGCAGTGCTCGGATCGCAGGCCATTGATGTCATCCGCATTGGCGAGGACACCGGCGATCTCGCCGTGGTGCTCGGCAAGGCCGCCGCGCGCATGGACACGCAGCTCACCCGTGTCATTGATCGCGTCACCGCGCTGATCCAGCCGATTCTGCTCCTGTTCATGGCTGGACTTGTCGGCGGCCTCGTCTGGAGCATGGTGAACATCGTCTTTTCCACCCTCAGCCAGCTCAATCGTTAACCAACCCATCGCATGAAACACATCCGCACCAAGCATTCGCGTCCAAACGCCTTCACGCTCCTCGAAATGATGGTCGTGCTTCTCATCATCGCGCTGATCCTCGGCAGTGTGGCCGTCATGGTCCAGGGCATCGAGGGTAACGCGCAGCAGGTGACCACCACCGGCAAGATCAAGACGCTCGAAACGGCGCTGACCTCCTACAAGATCAGCAACCTTATTTATCCCACGCAGGAGCAGGGGCTGGAGGCGCTGGTCACACGTCCCACCGCCGAGCCGAAACCACGCCGCTGGACGCCGCAGGCGAAGCCGGACGGCCTGATCGACCCCTGGGGCCGCAAGATTGCGTATCGCAACCCCGGCAAGCGCAACGCGGGCGGGTACGACGTGTTCTCACTCGGGCCGGATGGCTTGGAAAACACCGAGGACGACATCGGCAACTGGTGATCCGCCATGCAACGACGCACCGCTGGCTTCACCCTGCTGGAGATGATCGTGGTGCTCGTCATCGCGGCGCTCATCATCGGCGTCGGCGCGAGTGCCGTGGCGCAGCTCACCGAAGAGCATGAACTGCGGAAAGTGGCGCATGACGCGGAAGGCGTGTTCATGCAGGCGGTGACGCGAACCTTAGCGACTACCCAACCGCAGGTCGTGAATCTGGAGTCGCTGGCCCAGGGGGCCAAACTGAGCCTGCGCCGCGCCGGGGCCGAGGAATTTATCTCCGCCGACGGACAACGGCTGTTGCTACGTCCCGGCGGCTTGTGTGAGCCGCTGACCTTGCGCTGGCAGAAGGGCCCGGCCTGGATCAGCGCTAGGCTTGATCCGCTCACTGGCGGCTTTGCTGAAACGGAGGAAAGCCTGTGAGGAAGCGTGGCTTCACTCTGCTGGAGACGCTGCTGGCGCTGATGGTGTTCAGCATGGCCGTCGTGGCGCTGGTGGAGGCCGTGCATCAGCTCGGCGGCACCACGCTGCTCATGCGCCGGGAGGCGGAGGTGCAGGAGCGCATGCGCTCGCTGCTCATCGAGCACACCCGGCTGCCAGACCCCAAGGAGGAGGCGCAGGTCAAGGAGGGCGATGTCACTTACACGGTGAAGCGCACGAAGCTGGAGCTGACCAACCAGGATGGCGTCCTGTTGAACGACTTGTTTGAGGTGCGTGTGACGGCGGAATGGCTGGAAGGCAGCGTCATGCAGCAGGCCAGCGCTGAAACCTGGGTCTATCCGCCGCTGTTCTTCCGCCCACCGGGCACTTGAGTATGAACCTGCGCCCTTCATGCCGAGCATCCGTCGCAGGAAAGACCTTGGAAACCCCTGTCAGACAGCAGAATGGGGACAGCAGAATGGTTTTATCTTCTGCTGTCCCCATTCTGCTGCCGATTACTTTCTGTAGAAGGCCACCGGCCTTCCGTAACAGAGCGAAGGGGTGCCGAGCCCTGGCGAGCGCTCCCCTGGAAATGAATCCGCACGCAATGGTTCTCAGTGCTGAACCCCGACGGGGTTCCGTATCTGCGAGTCGTGGGAGGCAAGCAAACGTTCAAAGAGATACGGAACCCCGTTGGGGTTCGGCGCAAGGGGGGACGTTCGTTCTGGCTAACCCAGGGTTCTGCGAACCCTGGGCTGTGATACGCAAGCCCGTTGGGCTTGATCGAAAGCTTCCGCAGGTGCGGGCGCGTGCTGGCTTCACGCTGCTGGAGGTCGTCATCGTGCTCTTCATCGTCGCGCTGGTGCTGGCGGCGGTTCACAGCATCGCGCAGGGCGCGGTCACGCTGGCGGATGATGTGCGCCGCGCACAGCGTCGTGACTCGCGTCAGCAGGCCTTCACCACCTTTGGCGAGCATTTGTTTGCCGCGCTGCCTCCCACGGCGGCCCTGAATGTGAAAACGACGCAGGACGGCGGCCAGTACCTCAGCGGCGTGGAGTTGCACGGCGTGCCCTCGCCCTTCAACGGCATGCCGGACATGGTGGTGAACCTGTTCACCGAAGCCGCGCCCGGCGGCGGCGTGCGGATGCTGCTGACCTGCCGGGAAAAGGAACAGGAGCAGGAACCGGCCCGCGTGGTCT
>JBIKYB010000311.1:0-5936 GCA_044355475.1 Prosthecobacter sp. | reverse complement strand
AGCAGCGCTGCCGTGTTCGCGTCCACCGGCTCGTAGCTGTCCAAGTAAGTCCGCACCCATTGCAGCGCTGACGATTGGTTCACCATCGCCAGCACCAGCGTGGTCATGAGTCCGGCATAGACCCCGATCCCGCACTGCAAGGCCAGAAACCACCGCGCAGGACGCCGAACACGCGGAGCCAGCAACGTGCCAGTCAGCGATCCAACGCCGATACCGCCCAAATACACCGCCAACAGCGTTCCAAAGGTGAACGCGGTGGATTTCATCATGACGCCGAGCAGGCGAAACCACAGCATCTCCAACGCCAGCGCGATGAAGCCCGACAACGTGTAGATTATGAGGCAGCGCCGCAAGCTCCGGCAAGCCTCGGCCTGGTTTGCGGAGAGCCTTGCTTCACCCACTTTTTTGATCCGCAGCCACAGCAGCGGCAGGATGCCCAAGGCGCACACACCATTCAGCCACGCCGCATGACGGATCGCGCCCTCCATGCCATGCAGCGGCAGCAGCACCCACGTCGTGATGAAAGCACCCGCCGCAGCACCGAGCGTGTTTACGCCGTATAGCCGCCCTGTTTTGACCGCCGCGCTCGGCAGATCATGAATCATTCCCCGCACCAGCAGCGGCAGGGACATACCCATCAAAAAAGTCGGAATCAGCAGCGCGAGCATGAGCACCAACGCCACCAGCATCAGCGAATCCGCGATGCCGCCGAACTTCAAATACAGCAGGTCATAAAACAGCGGCTTGCTCACGAGGCCAAAGATCGCGATCAGCGCCTCCGCAGTGCCAAACAGGAGCAGATTTCGCCGCTGCGTTCCTTGGTCCGCCAAAACGCCGCCGAAGAAACTGCCGCAGCCCAAACCGGCCATGAACGCAGTCACGATGATCGTGATCGCCAGCACATCCCCGCCCGCGAACACCACGAGCAAGCGCTGCCAAGCCACCTGATAAACCAAGGCTGCAAAGCCCGAGAGAAAGAACAAGAAGGCCACCCACAGGCGCACTGGTGAAGAGATCATCTCTCTTGCTATCTGAAGACCACCACAGCGGTCAATCCAGCCACTCTACATCAACCTGTGGCGCTTTTGATGACAGATGCCCCCAGATAGTCTGGCGTGAGAAGTCAGAGGTGAAACGTGCGAAGTATTGCCTGCCGTAGAACCACTTCTGACATCTGACTTTTAACGTCTGACTCGTCCCTTCGTGATGTTTTAAAAGGCCGCTACCGCTGCCCGATCACGCTGAAGTCGAGGTCACCCTTGCCTTCTTCCACGCCTTTACGCATCGCGGCGGCGGTGCAGTCGAGCGCGGGGGCATTCAGTTTGGCCTCGGCGGCCAGTTCGCGGGCGAAGTCGGCATCCTTGAGCATGTTGCGCAGGCTGAAGTGCGGCTCGAAGTCGCTCTTGATGATGGCGGGCAGCTTCATGCCGATGAGCGTGGAATAGTTCGCGTTCGACTCCAAAGCCTCATGCAGGCGCTCCAGCGGAATGTTACTGGCCTTCGTGATCGCGGCGGCTTCAGCAACAGCTTCGACGATGACGGCAGAAACGAGGTTCGTGACGATCTTGAGCACCATGGCGTCACCAATGCCTCCCAGCGGCAGAATTTTGGCAGCGCTGGCTTCGAGAACCGGCTTGGCGCGTTCAAGCATCAAATCGTTGCCGCCGATGTAGTAGCAGAGCTTGCCATTTTGAGCGGCCATCTTGCTGCCGGTGAAGGGCGCGTCAAGAAACGCGGCTCCGGTGGCCTCGACGAGCTTCGCGGCCTCCAACGTGGCCTTTTTGCTCACCGTGGCGTGGTTCATGACGAGATGTCCGGCCTTGAGCGCGGGTTTCATATCCTCAATGGCCTCAATGAGCGCCGCGCTGTCCCGCACGAAGATTTGGATGATGCCCGCAGCCTCGGCAACCTCACGCGGAGACGAAAGGAAGTTCGGCACGGGACGGGCACTGCGACTCCAGACGAAGACCTCATGGCCTGCCTTGCGCAGGTTTTCCGCCACACGACTGCCGATGATGCCCAGACCAAGAATGCCAACGTTTTGCTTCATGGAGGCATTTAGGGCGCAGGCTCGGCGCGGTCAATGATCGAGGCATGATAAAACATAAACTTCGTGGGCTGCTGCGAACGCCCGCGCAATTCACCAATGAGGCTTCTCACCGCCTCTTCTCGACGTTGGCTGGTCAGCAGGGCGAAGATTTCCTCTTTGGCCTCGTCAAATGTCGGCAGGCGGGATTCCTGGCGCTCCATCACGATGATCAAGTGCCAGCCGAGCTTTGTGGGCACTGGTTCGCTGAGCTGGCCGATTTTGAGCGGCTCCACAGCGGCGATGAAATCCGCTGGCATGCGCTCACGCGTGAACCAGCCCAGATCACCGCCGATCTTCTTCGTGCGGTCATCGTCCGAGTGCTCAGCCGCGAGTTTGGCGAAGGTTTTCTCCTTGGCGACGATCTGGCGGTGAATTTCACGGATCTCCGCCTCGCGGTCTGGCTTCGCTTTGTCGTGCCGCGTGAGGAAAAGATGCGCCGCATGATGCGCCGGCGGAATGCGCAGTGTCTCCTTGAACTCATCATACCAGGCCTGAGCATCCGCCTCCGTCACCTCGGCCAGTCGATGAGCGATTTTCTCAGCGATCCACTGCTCGTCGAGTTGCGCGTCACGAATGGCCTCATCCTGCGACTTGGGCGTCTGCTGCATCGCTGCGAGGCGCTGCGGGTATTCGGCCTCATTGGCAAACTGACGGCGCATGAAATCAGCCTCGCGACGGGCGGCCTCCATAGGGGGCACGGTGTCCAGGCCGTTCATGATGCGAAAGGCGCGCAGGATGCGGTCATTGACAAGATTCTCCAGCACCGTCCAGCGCGTCTGCTTGTGCGCCTCGGGATTCAGTGCGGCCCAGGACTCGTTTCGCCTCCACAGATGCTCCCGCATGGCCTCTTCAAGCTCCAGCCGGGTGATCGGACGTCCATACACCTCCGCCGCGTAGCCTCCGCCCAGCCCTTCTGGCGAAGATCCCCGCCCCGCCATCAAGCGAGCATGCAGCGGCCCCTTGCAGGCATAAAGATCGGTAAAGAGGTAACAAGCGGCGATGAAATAGACGGCGAAGCGCCAGGGGAAGCCTTGGAAGATAGACGGCATGGTTGGTCGCAGATTGGGGGCCGTCGAATCGCCTCACTTCTCCATAGGCAGCCAGCGCGCACCATCGACGACGACGTAGCCGTCGGCACCGGTGTTGCTGATGGTGATGGCGGTGTCGTTGGCGCACTCGAATTCACCAAGGTCGATCCAAAACACGCCCTCAGCCTCCTTGGGAGATTTCAGGTCGATCTTGAGCTTTTCCACGCCGCCTGCGTGCTGGATTTCGACCGCAGCGTTGGACGCACGGTTGGTGTTTGGTGTGGAGGCCAGTTGCAGGCGGTATTTGCCGGGTTGGGTCAGCTTGGGTTCGAAGCGCAGGCTGGCTTGGCCGTCCTTGGCATTGCCATCGTGGCTGTAGCCGTCGCCGATGAAGGACTTCGCCGCGCCGCTTTGCTGCCAGTGGCCGGTGACTTTGGCTTCACTGTCATCCAGGACGATGCCTTTGAGCTTTTTCGCTTCGACGCCACGCGAGGACTTCGGGCCGGTATATTCGAGAACTTGGCCGTCTTTGAGGAGTTGTTCGCGCAGCTTCACATAGGGCACCTGTTGCACCGAAAGATTGCCATCGATGGCAAACACCGCTGCCGTAGCCGCGCTCTGGCCGAGGATCATGAACACCGGCTCCATGCGGATGGAACCATAAGCGATGTGGCTGGCTGACATGGCCACCGGCACGAGCAAATTGCTTCCCTGGCCCTTTTTCGGCACGAGCGAGCCGTAGGCGATCTCATACGGGCCGTTGGTGCTCACGCCGATGTCTCCCTCATTCTGCACGAAGCCTTCCGGCGTGATGTAGCGCTGCACATTGTGGCTGTCGATGGTGTAGCTGCCCATGCCGACGGACTCGGGTGTGGGCTTCTTTTTGCGCAGCTCGTTTTCAGTCATGACATAATAGCCGATCATGCGGCGGGCCTCGCGGATGTAGAGCTGGTGACTCCAATTGCCGTTGTCGGTGAACTCATCCTTCGGCAGGCCCCACGTTTGCAGTTCCTCCTGCACTTTCTTTGGCACACGCGGGTCATTGGCGACGAACCAGAGCAGGCCCTGCTGGTAAGTGCGATGCTCGGCGATGATTTCCCTGCGCCGCTCGTAACTGGCCTCGGGATAATCGTAATTCATGCCGATGTTGTCGAAGCTGAAGGGGCCGTGGTTGTTGGTGTCCGTCTTGTGGTTCGGGATGGGGTCAAACTTGTAAAAAAAGCCGTCCCAACCGGTCTGCAGGACGCGCAGCAGAAGTTCATACTGGCCTGCGTCGTAATTCGCGGGTTTCGGGAATGGGATGCGATTTTCCGGCACCGTCGTGTAGCAGGAGCGGAAGCAGTAGGCCTGCACGCGTTTGTCACCGCTGCCAAACTCACCCACCGGCTCCGTGCTCACGCGCGGCAGCACGCCGCTCTTTGGGTCGCCAGGCACTTTGTAGGGGCTGAGGTTCAGCGTGCCAAAATGGTGCTGGTGATGCAGCACGCCGACCTGCACGCCGTTGTGCTCCTCTCCATAGACGCTGTTGGCCTCGCGTCCCACATGGTAATCGCAGCCCGCAGCCGCCATGAGGTCGCCTTCATAAGTGGCGTCGATGAACATCTTCCCTTCATATGTCTTGCCGCTCAGTGTGGTGATGGCGGTGATCTTGTCGCCGTCCTTTTGGACACCCTTGGCGCGATCCAGCCACTCATCCCGCACGACTTCGATGCCGAACTCCTGGATATAATCCTCAAACACCTGCTCCGCTGCATGCGGCTCGAAGATCCACATGGTGCGGTTCTCACCGTCCATGGCGGGCGTGCCCTGGCCCTTGTTGCCATACTCCGACTGCTTCTGCTGCTTCCACGCCTCGGGCTTCTGGTAGTGCTGGTAGATGCGATGATAAAAATCACGCGCTAGGCCGCCGATGACGGCCTTGTTGCCCGTGTCCGTGAATCCGAGGCCGCCACTGCTCAGGCCGCCGAGATGTTTGTCTGGCGAGACGATGATGACGGACTTGCCCATCTTCTTGATCTGCACGGCGGAAGTGACGGCGGCGCAGGTACCGCCGTAGATGACGACATCATGCTCGGCAGCGGAAGACAGGCTGAGGATGGCGAAGAGCGCAATGAGGGCGTGTTTCATGGAGGTGCGTTGGGAAACCGGTTGGGAGTCCCGCCTTTAGGCGGAAAAGCGCACTTCACGAGCAGATTTCTCGATTCGCTTGGGGGAGCATCGAGTTCGGATTATGCCGAACTCACTTCCAGCCGCCGCCGAGGGCTTTGAGCATGGCGACGGTGGCGATGAGGCGCTGGCCTTCGATCTGTGCGGCGAGGAGCTTGGCGTTGAGCACGGTGCGGTTCGCATCCACGACTTCAAAATAGCTGGCTAGGCCTTTTTGATAGCGCAGTTCGGCGAGACGCTGGGTTTCCTGCGCTGCGGCAATCGCGGCATCAAGCGCGGATTTTTGCTTCGAGTAAGAACGCGCGTCGAGCATGCTGTCCTCGACCTCTTTGAGCGCGATGAGGATGCTCTGACGATAATTCGCGAGGGTTTCCTCATAAGTCGCCTTGCTCGCCGCGAGATTGGACTTCAAGCGACCACCTTGAAACATCGGCAGCGTCATGCTGGGACCGATGGTGAGTACCTTGCTGCGCGCATCGTAGAAATGAACCGCTCCAATGCTCTCCAAACCGCCGCTGCCGCCGATACTGAAGGCAGGGAAGAACGAGGCCTTGGCCACACCAATCTTCGCGTTGGCCTCGCGCATCTTTTGCTCCGCCGCACGGATGTCTGGGCGGCGTTGCAGTAGCGAGGAGGGCAGGCCGCCGGGCACT
>JBIKYB010000310.1:0-5937 GCA_044355475.1 Prosthecobacter sp. | reverse complement strand
CATTGGTTGCGCTGCATACCGCCGTGACGTGTGCGCCGAGGTGTTTCGAGAGTTGCACCGCCGCCGACCCGACGTTGCCGGAAGCCCCATTCACGAGGACACGTTCGCCCGCCCGCACCTTGCCGCGTCGAAGGAAATCGAGCGCGGTCATGCCCCCAAACGGAAGTGCCGCCGCCTCCTCGAAGCTCAGATGGGTGGGCTTGGGTGCCACGCACCCATTGGCGCACATCACAAGGAACTCAGCATGGCTGCCCATCGCAAAACCAGGAAACGCGAGCACGGGATCGCCAATCTGGAAGCGTGTGACGCCAGCGCCGACCGCATCGATCACCCCGGCTGCGTCAGTTCCCAGGATGCCCTTGCGCGGACCGCCGAATCCGAGTGCGATGCCTCGCAGACCACCGAAGCCACGCGGCATGAGGCCGCTGCGCAACCGCCAATCGGCTGCCGTCACCTCCGCCGCGAGGACGCGGACCCGCACTTCCCCCGCACGCGGCAAAGGGGTGGAAGCCCCGCAGAACTCAATCACCTCTGGGGGACCATAGCGGGGGACGAAGACAGCTTCCATGGCTTCAGTGCTATCTCAACTGTGTTCCGGTTGTATCAGCTTTCGCCAGTCTCTTCGGGCTAACCATCGCAAACCATTGCCAACCTCCTGATCAAGGACGAGTTCGAACAGGAGGACGAGAACAAACCTGAAGGCGGACTCACGTCCTCTGTTACCGCCAACCATCGCAAACCCAGAGCTCAAAGGGGACTGTGCGGACCTTTTTGAAGAGTCCGATCATGCTGAAAGCCTGATCTCCTATTTCGCCGACTTGCCAAAGAACATCAGGTGCTGCCAGGGCAGGCCGTCGTATTGGCGTTTGAGTTCGAAGCCGTTGGCGTTCATTTCCTTGGTGATCTGATCCTTGGTCATCTTGTGTTCAGGCTTGATCGGCACGGTGTCGTCTTCGGCGCGGAATTCGACGAGGACGAGTTGCCCCTCCGGTTTCAAGGCGGCGCGCATGCTGGTGAGCATTTGCACGGGATGGGAGAACTCATGATAAACATCGACAAGCAGGATCATGTCGCAGGTGTTCGGCGGGAGCTTGGGGTCGTGGTAGAGGCCCTGGATCGGCTCGATGTTTTTCAGGCCTTGGCGCTCAATGTTCTGGCGCAGCATCTCGATCATTTGAGGCTGTACATCGACGGCGAGGATTTTGCCCTTCTCCCCGACCATCTCGGCCAGCGGCAGGGTGTGGTAGCCGTTGCCGCAGCCCATGTCGCAGATGACAATGCCGGGCTTCACCTGGAGCTGCTCTCGCATCTTGCTGGGGCCTTCCTCCTGTTCGCGAACGCGGCGCATGAGCCACTCCGCGCCTTTCCAGTGCATCGTTTGGGCGATCTGGCGGCCCAGATACTCCGTCAGCGCGGGTGGTGGCTCCTGAGCAGGCAGGTTCAGGACGGCGATGACGAGGAAAGAGAGGAGCAGGCGCATGATGAGGTCCATCAAACGTCGCTTGGAGAGGAATTGTAGCGATTTGGCACTGGGAGAGACTTTTCCAGACTCGCGCTGGAAATCGCTGAGCGACTCCGTATCATCGCTCATCATGACTCGCGGATTTCTTTTCCAAACGCAGCTTTTCGTTCTCGCCACCGCTCTGGCGCTGCCGCTCGCTGCCCAGGATGCTCCCCCGCCGCCCGCCCCGCCGAAAAACCCCATCCCGGAGGACATCGTGGGGGACGAGCATGTGCGTGAGGAGTTTGGCGTGAACGAGTTCACCACACCCTCGATCCGCAAGCTCTTCGACATGCTCAATCATGTGGGCAAGCTGAGCTACGACAACCTGAAGCGCCCCTTCACCGACAAGACCCCGGCGGACCGCATTTTGGTATCCATGGGCCTGGGCACGCTCATCGCCGACGGCTTCCTCATCGTGCAATGCGAGAAGGTGGAAGAAATGGAGGCTGTGGGCCGGGCGATGATCAAGTACGGCAAGGCGCTCGGCGCGGGCAACCGCATGAATAAGCACACGGGCAGCCTGTTTGAATACAGCCTGAAGGGCAATTGGCAGGATCTGCGCGTCGAACTGGCGAAAACCCAGGCCGATGTCGAGGCGGAGATGGTCTTGCTACGGGACGTGGACATCGCGCATCTCATCAGCCTGGGCGGCTGGCTGCGTGCGCTCGAGATCTCCACCCAGAGCATCGCTGACAATTACGCCGAGGAGAAAACTCGCCAGCTTTCGCGCCGGGACATCGCCGAGTATTACCTCATGAGCCTCGACAGCCTGCATCCCAGCCTGATGAAGAACGTCACGCTTCAAGCGCTGCGGAAGGGCATCCATGAATTGATGCCTGTGGTCGATGTTCCCGAGGGCAAAGCCCTCACGCATGATGAGGTCAAGGCGCTGCATCAAAAAGCCGCCGCCCTCTCCCATCTCATCACTGACAAGATGAACGGCTGATCCTCACGTTCTTCCCGCCTCGCAAAACACCCTCATGGCCAATCTATCCCCGCAGCAGCGTCAACTCGTCGAACAATGGGCCGCTGAAGGCGCCAATCTCAATCAAATCCAGGACCGCCTCCGCGCCGAGTTTGCGCTGACACTCACCTACATGGAGGCGCGGCTGCTCATCCTGGAGCTGGGCGTCAAAATCCAGGACAAGCCGCGCGAAGTGCCGCCAGAGGAAAAGCCCGCCCCTCCGCCTGAACCAACTGCCGAAGCTGAAACCGCGCTTCCAGGCGATGCCGCCGCCGATCTGCCCGCAGGCGGTGGCGACTTGAAAGTGACCGTGGATGAAGTTCCTCCCGCAGGCGCAGTCATCAGCGGCCAGGCCACCTTCAGCGATGGCAACAGCGTCATGTGGTTCATGGACCAGATGGGCCGCTTCGGCATGCGCGGCCCCACCCCGGGCTACCAGCCGCCTGCCGCTGACATCCCCGTCTTCCAGCGCGAACTCTACACCATCCTCAGCGTGCGCGGCTTCTGAGAAGCTTTGAACCTTGAACTCTGAACCTGGAACAGCCCAAGCATGCTCCTGATCATCGACAACTACGACTCCTTCACCTACAACCTCGTCCAGTACTTCGGCGAGATGGGAGCCGTCATGGAAATCCGTCGCAATGACCAGATCACGCTGGAGGAGATCGAAAAGCTCAAGCCTGACCACATCTGCGTCTCCCCTGGACCTTGCACACCAAAGGAGGCCGGCATCAGTTGCGCGGTGATCGAGCGCTTTGGAAAATCCATCCCGCTGCTCGGGGTGTGTCTCGGTCATCAGGCCATCGGCCATGTGTTCGGTGGCGATGTCGTCCGCGCCGGACGCCTCATGCACGGCAAGACGTCGATGATTCATCACAGCGGCCAGTCCGTATTCAAAGGCCTGCCGGAGCCGTTTGAGGCCACACGTTATCACTCCCTGCTCGTGAAGCGTGATACCCTGCCCTCCTGCCTCGAAATCACCGCCACTGCCAGCGACGACGAGTCCGAGATCATGGGCCTGCGCCACAAGGAGTTGCCCATTCATGGCGTGCAGTTCCATCCCGAGTCCATCCTCACGCAGGAAGGCAAGCGACTGCTGAAGAACTTCCTGGAGATGTGATCAGTCCGCTTTGCGCGGACGTTCGCCAAAGAGGGCGCTGCCGACGCGCACAATGGTCGCGCCTTCTGCGATGGCGATCTCGAAGTCATGGCTCATGCCCATGCTTAGCAACGGCAGCGGTTTGCCGCCGCTTTTTTCCAAGTCATCACGCAACTCACGCAACCGGGTGAAATACGGGCGGCTCAGCTCAGGATCGGCCTCAAAGGGGGGGATGCACATGAGGCCCTGGATGTTGAGACGGTCCAGACCGTGAAGGGCTTCCAAGTTGGCCCGCACTTCTTCCACCTTGAAGCCGTGCTTCGTGCTTTCCTCGGCCAGATTGACCTCCAAATAGACCTTGGCCGTCAAACCCAGCTCCGTGGCGATGCGGTTCACGTCCCGCGCCAGATCCAGCGAGTCGATGCTATGGATGGCCTTCACCAGCGGCAGCACTTTGCGCACCTTGTTGGACTGAAGATGGCCGATCAGGTGCCAGTGCAGCTCAGCGGGCAGTTGCGGTGCCTTGGCGAGAATCTCCTGCACCTTGTTTTCACCAAAGAGAAGCTGCCCGGCCTCCACCGCCTCCCGGATCACCTCCACGGGATGAGTCTTCGACACCGCAAGCAGTTCGACCGTCGCAGGATCACGCCCGCAGCGTGCGGCGGCGGTTTGAATGCGGTCGCGGATGGCTTGCAGGCGGGCGGGGAGTTCGTTCATGTGTTTTGAAATGGAGAAAACGGAAGATGCGCCGCCAGCGCAACGTATTTTCGCGCTCATCCGACCTCTCACGTCTGACTTTTCACCTCTCACGCCATCCCGCATGCAATCCCGCCGCCATTTCATCCGCCAGTCCGCCGCCACGCTCTTTGCCGCCCCCTGGGTCACCACCGGTGTGCGGGCCGCGTCTCCGAATGGCAAGCTGCGTCATGCGGCCTTCGGCGCGGCAGGCATGTCGATGAGTGACATGACCGCCATGTCGAATCATCCGATGTGGGAACTTGTGGCCGTTTGCGATGTGGACACCCGCAATTTCAAGAGGGCGAAGGAGAAGTGGCCGAACATCAAGGTCTATCAGGACTGGCGTGAGTTGTTGGAGAAGGAATCCGCCAACATCGACAGCGTGAACGTCTCCACACCTGACCACATGCATGGCAGCATCGGCCTCGCCGCCATCGCGAAAGGCAAGCACGTCTATGGGCAGAAGCCCCTCGCCCACAACCTGTGGGAGTGCCGTCAGATGGTCGAGCGCGCCCGTGAGAAAGGTGTAATGACGCAGATGGGCATCCAGGTTTCCTCCGACTTCACCGAGCGCCTCGCCGTCGAACTCATCCAGCTCGGTGCCATCGGCAAGGTCAAGGAAGCCCACACCTTCTCCAACAAGAAGTGGGGAGACATGGAAGTGCGCCCTGCGACGAGCGATCCCATCCCTGAAGGCTTCGACTGGGACAAATGGCTCGGTGTCGCCTCTGAGCGCAGCTTCATCAAAGGCTACGATCACCCCTCCAACTGGCGTAAACGCCGCGACTTCGGCACTGGCACCCTCGGCGACATGGGCTGCCACATGTTCAGCGGCTGGTTCCGTTCGCTTGATCTCGCGGCACCTACTTCCGTCGTCTCCCGCGGCCCCGCGCCGAACCAAGACAACTGGGCCATCAACGCCGTCGTCGAATACACCTTCCTCGGCACCAAATTCACCACGGGAGAAAGCATCAAGGTCACCTGGACCGACGGCGACGCTCGTCCGCCCGCCGAAGTCATGGCCTTGATCGGTGACACCGCCAAGTTCCCCGGCCAGGGCACGATTTACCTCGGCACCGAGGGCGTGCTGCTTCATCCGCATGGCTCCACGCCGATGCTCTACCCGCGCGACAAGTTCACCGGCTACAAGTATCCGAAACTCGAAAAGCGCGACCACTGGGGCGACTTCATCGACTGCTGTCTCAAAGGCGGTAGCCAGAAACCCAGTGCGAACTTCGATTACGCTGGTCCGCTGACCGAAGCCGTGCTGCTCGGTTGCCTCGCCAGCGCCTTCCCGAACGAAAACCTCATCTGGGACGCTCCGGCCCTCAAGATCCCCAACAACGCTGCCGCCGACAAAATGGTGCGCCGTGACTACCGCAAAGGCTGGGAATTGGTGTGAGCATCCCTCTGTGAGCCGCTACGCCAGCAATCAGGAAGTCGTGCGCTTCTTTGCCTCTGAAGGCATCGAAGTCACACATGTACGCCGCGAAGGTGAACTGCGCTACCTACGCGTCTGCGGCCAACCGATGACTTTGCCCATGCCTGCCAGTGCTGACGAATGCCTGCGACTGGTGCGTGAATGCCTTGCCGCCCAGGAGTCAGCCGGGAAAGGCTTCTGATCTTTCGTTG
>JBIKYB010000309.1:0-5949 GCA_044355475.1 Prosthecobacter sp. | reverse complement strand
GGCCGCTACGCGAACGCCGAGGGTGATGACAAAAAGTGACCAGCAACTCTCCCTACCCAGACCCTCACCACACACCTACAACTGAACCATGAAACTGATCCGCTTTGGCAACCCAGGAGAAGAAAAAACCGGCCTTCAACTCGAAGACGGTCGCCGCATCGACGCGAGCGCGTTTGGCAGCGACTACGATGAAAAATTCTTCGGCGGCGACGGCTTGGAACGTCTTGCCGTCTGGGCAAAAGCCAACGCCGCCTCCGCGCCGACGGTGGCTGCCAGCATGCGTCTCGGCCCGTGCATCGCACGTCCGAGCAAGATCATCTGCATCGGCCTGAACTACAGCGATCATGCCAAGGAAAGCGGCATGCCGATTCCGGCGGAGCCCATCGTGTTTTTCAAGGCCACGTCCGCGATTGTCGGCCCGAATGACAACGTCGTCATCCCACGCAACTCGAAGAAGACCGACTGGGAGGTCGAGCTAGCCTTCGTGATCGGCAAAAAGGCCAGCTACGTCAGCGAAGACGACGCGCTGAGCCATGTCGCTGGCTACTGCGTTCACAACGACTACAGCGAGCGCGAGTGGCAGCTCGAACGCGGCGGCCAGTGGGTCAAAGGCAAGAGCTGTGACACCTTCGCGCCCATCGGCCCCTTCCTCGCCACGAGCGATGAGATCCCCGATCCGCAGAATATGAAGCTCTGGCTCAAGCTCAACGGCAAGACGATCCAAAACAGCAGCACCGCGCAGATGATCTTCGGTGTGAAGACGCTGGTGAGTTACCTGAGCCAGTTCATGAGCCTGCTGCCCGGCGACATCATCACCACCGGCACGCCGCCCGGCGTCGGTCTCGGCTTCAAGCCTGATCCCGTCTTCATGAAGCCCGGCGATGTGATCGAACTCGGCGTCGAAGGCCTCGGAGTGCAGGGGCAAACCGCCGTTGCGGCGAGTTGATCTCTGATCCACTTCGTTTTAAACGAGCGCATGGATGAATCCTACACCCAGCGCTTCGGCGGCATCGGGCGGCTTTATGGAGCCGCCGCGTTGACACGTCTTGCGGCTGCGCATGTCGCCATCGTCGGTGTTGGCGGCGTCGGCTCATGGATCGTGGAAGCGCTGGCCCGTAGCGGCATTGGTGAGCTGACGTTGATCGACATGGATGATGTTTGCATCACCAACACCAACCGCCAGCTTCCCGCGCTCGCCCACACCGTCGGCGTGTCGAAGGTGGATGTGCTGGCCGCCCGTGTGGCCGAAATCAATCCCGCCTGCCGCGTGAATCGCGTGATTGAGTTCCTCACCGAGTCGAATGTGGATCGTCTGCTGGTGCCGAACTTCGATTTTGTCGTCGATGCCATCGACCGCACCTCGATTAAGGCGCTCATCATTGCCAAATGCCATGTGCGTGGCCTTCCCGTCATCACCTCCGGCTCCGCCGGTGGCCGTCGCGACCCTACCGTCATCAAAATAGCCGATCTCGGCCACGCCGGGTCCGATCCGCTGCTCCGTGGCGTGCGCCAGTGCCTGCGCCGAGATCACGGCTTTGCCAAAAGCGATCAGCACCGTCCGGTGACGATGAATGTGCCCTGTGTTTTCTCCACCGAGAAGCCGGTTTACCCTTGGGCAGATGGCTCCTGTTCCCTCGAACCCGAGCAAGGTGCCGAAAGCGGCCTCCGCCTCGACTGCGCTGCTGGTTTCGGTGCCGCAACGTTTGTCACCGGTGCCTTTGGCTTCATGCTCGCCGCGGAAGTGGTGAGAGAGCTGACGAAAACGAAAGCGTGAGCATGCACGAGTGCAGGTGACGCATTCATCTCGGCCTGCCGCCACGATTCAGTTCGTCAAAGACCTCGTCGAAGGCCGCCGCGAGCGCCTGCCAATCTGCCGCAGATGTTTGCCAGCCGCCGCTGACGCGCACCACGCGTTTCAACTCCTCCGCGCTGGCTCCCAAGGCGGTGACAACGACAGAAGAGCCCTCCTTGCCTGAGCTGCACGCCGAACCGGTGGAGATGCTAAAGCCGCGCCGCGAAAGCGCTGTGAGCCATTTCAGATTGTGATGCGCGGGCATCACCATCAGCACGGTGTTCCAGAGACGCGGCGCGGCTTCGCTGATCACACGCAAGCCGTCGAAGCGCGAGCGCATGGCTATGATGAAATCATCGCGCCGCTGGCTTTGGTCGATTTCGATTTCACCGAGATGAGGTGTGATCGTCTCCAAGGCCGTCACCATCGCTTCAATGGCCGGATAATTTTCGGTTCCGGCCCTGCGTCCGCTTTCCTGCGGTCCGCCTTGAAAAAATCGCGGGCCAAGCCGCTGATAAACCGTCGGGTCTGCGACCACCAGAAAGCCAACACCTTTCGGTCCTCCGAACTTGTGCCCGCTTCCAGTGATGAAGTCACACATGCCCAGCTCTTCGGCCCCGAGCTTTCCCAGCCACTGGGAAGCATCGCTGTGAAACAAGACGCCTGCCTCATGACAGAGAGACGCCAGCTCCCGCCATGGTTGCAACGCGCCACTTTCGTTGTTGGCCGCCATCAGAGAGACGAGTGAGGGCCTGTCTTTGATTGGCACCTGGATCTGCCCCTTCGCGGCAGCAAGATCCACGACGCCGTCGGGACTCACAGGTAGGCAGGCTTCTTGACCCGACCAATACCATGCAGGCTGCCTCATACTCGGGTGCTCGATTCCAGAGAAGAGAATCCGGGCGTCCTTGGAGAAGGTGGCCAAGAGCGCGTTGTTCGACTCCGTGGCTCCGCTCGTGAACACGATCCGCTCCGCCTCAACACCGATGAGCGTGCCGAGCCGTTCGCGGGCCGATTCGAGCCGCTGGCTGGCAATTCCAGCATCGCGATAGAGGCTAGACGGGTTGTGCCAGTGCTTCTCGCTCGCCAGCAGCCACGCTTCACGCGCCGCCGGGTGCAGTGAGGTCGTGGCGTTGTGATCAAAGTAACCGTTCATGAGGCAGGCTTGAACCGAGAGGGCAGCGGGATGTGCAGGATCATCAGCACGAACGCGAGGGCGATGTAGGGCAGCCAGGCCTCGATCCGACCGCTGGAACTGACGCCGTTAACGAATCCGAGCGCTCCAATGCCTTCGCTCAGCGCAAAGACCACAACATTGCCCGCGATGAAACGCCCCCGATGCGCCGGATCATCCAAACTGAGAGTGCCAGTGGCAAAACCGCCGAGCAGGAGCTTGCGCAGCACAAAACTCAACGCCGCCGCGCTGCCTGCGGCCAGGGCGATGATGTTGCTGAAGCTCGAAGTGTCGGCTTTGCCGGGTGCAAAGGTCATCAAGCTGATCATTCCAGCATAGACCAGAAGCGAAGTGCATAAGGCTCCCCAGATGATGAAGACGATGAGTTGGACGGGTTTCATGGCTGGATCGTGACACGCTGCGGATGCGTGTAAACATTCATGGTTTCACCTCGCAGGAAGCCAACGAGCGTTTGATTGGCCTCCTGTGCAAAATCGACGGCGAGGCTGCTCGGGGCCGAGATGGCCGCGACGAGCGCGATGCCTCCGGCGAGAGCTTTTTGAATGATCTCAAACGATACACGACCGCTGACGAGCAGGATGTGATTGTCCAACGGCAGTAGGCCGTGCATGAGCGCGTGGCCTAGAATCTTATCCAAAGCGTTGTGGCGGCCCACGTCCTCACGCAGCACGAGCAGATTGCCTTCGAGATCGAACAGGCCGCTGGCATGCAGGCCGCCGGTTTTGGCAAACGTCTCCTGCGCGGCACGCAGCTTGTCGGGCAGGCTGGCGATCAGGGCAGGGGAGACCTGCCAATCGCCCTTCACAGCGGGAAACTGCTGAAACACGCTCTCGATGCTCGTTTTGCCGCACAGGCCGCAGCTTGACGCACTGAAGACATGACGTGTGAGCGAGTCCCAGTTCACCACCGCGCCGCCGAGCAGCACATCGACGATGTTGCCGTGCTTGTTACCAGTGCTGGGGCATTGCGAGACCTCCAGAATGTCACGCGGCTTCTGCACCACGCCCTCGCTGACGAGAAATCCGGCGGCGAGTTCTTCATCATGACCCGGCGTGCGCATGACCACGGCCACGCTGCGGCCTTCCACGCGGATTTCGAGCGGCTCCTCACGCGCGGTGACATCCGCCACCTCGCTCACGCCGCCATGGGCGGTGAGTTTGCGTACTCGCACCTCGGTGATGGCGTCGCTGCTCATGTCACGAGGTCTCCATGAAATCCGCCTCCAGCACGCCGGCGGGTACGCGGCGCGGCTCGGCGATGAGGCGCACCATTTTGTCAAAGATGTCGCGTCCGCAGATGATCTCGATCTCCACCCGCATGAAGTAGAAGGGGATGTCCGCCACCGGCAGCTTCGGGAAGCGAACGTAGTCTTTCTCCGTCGTGACCATGCAGTGGACGTCACGCCGCACGCAGCGCTCGACGAACTGCTTCACCTCCGGCCCGCGGAAGCGGTGATGATCCGGGAAGCGGGCTATAACCTCGACTTTCGCGCCGAGCTTTCGCAGGCCGTTTTCAAAGCTCTCCGGTACGGCGATGCCGGACAAAGCGCCGACGAACTTGCCCTTCAAGCCGTCGATGGGGATGCGCTCGCCGGTGTGGATGTCCTCATAATGCATGGCGCGGTGGCGGCACTCAATGATCTCAGCAGCGCGGTTGTAGCGGCGGATCTGCTGGATGATTTCCTCGGTGTCGCCATCAGACTTGGTGATGAAGATGTAGCTGGCGCGGCGCAGGCTGCGTGGCGGCTCACGCAGGGTGCCGCGTGGCAGCATGAAGCCGTTGCTACCAAAGGGGGCGGTTTTGTCGATGAGGACGATGTCGTGGCGGTGTTTGAGCTTGAGGTATTGTAGGCCGTCATCCAGCACGAGCACGTCAGCGCCAAATTTTTGAATTGCATGCGCGCCAGCCTTCACGCGGTTTTTGTCCACCACGACGGGGATGCCGATGCAGTTTTTCGCCAGCATGAAGGGCTCATCGCCCGCGTTGTGGGAGTCCAGCAGCACCTTTTCGCCATCCGAGACGACGCGCGGCGGCAGTTCTTCTGGCTTCGGGGCGAGCCCGAGCTTGGCGGCAAGTTTTTTGGAGAAAGGCAGCTTCTTCTGCCGCTTGCTTTTGTAGCCGCGGCTTAGGATGCACACGCGGCGGCCATGCTCGTGCAGCGCCTTGGCCAACATCTCGACGACGGGCGTCTTGCCCGTGCCGCCGACGGTCAAATTGCCCACGCTGATGACCGGCACCCCCAGGTGGTGATCATGAATGTAGCGATGGCGGTACAAATACAGCCGTGAGCGCACCGCAGCGGAGTAAATCCCCGACAGACCACGAAACACCAGCCGCAGCAGGTTGGCACGAACGCCACGGCGGTTGTTGATGACGACGTCGATGACGAAGTTTTCGAGGTCTTCCAGGGTGTCTCTCACTTGTGCGGCATAGGAGGCGGGGAAGGGGGCCGCGTCAAACGCGATGGCCTGCGCTGGCGCGAGAGAATGCAATTCACTGGCGGCGCTTCCGAAGGTGCCTCGAATTCCATGCCAAGCGGTGAGTCTTTTGGCCTCACTTTTTGCTGGCAGCAGAATGAGGGCAGCAGAATGGCTTTGAGGTCCACATTCTCCTGCCATTTATTTTCCGGCTTCCGGGAAGGTCATTCGGGAAAATGGCTTCTGAATCAAGCCTCTGCGGCGTTCCTAGCTCCCGAATCACTTCCCAAGCCAGCGAACCCCAGAACGGGTAAAATGATGAGGGGTAGAATGATAGGATAAATCATTTTACCCGCCCTCATTTTACCACCGTGCTGTGAGTTCTCCCTGTTCCACAATCTAGCCGCCTTGAGGGCAGGTGCTCTGCGGTGCAAAATGAATCAAAGCATCGTCTCCCAAACTTTTTTCGTCCGCCTTGTAACTGAAAATGCTTTTTGCTTTAGAGCATGGGTGAACCGAAACCTCACCCGCCGCCATGCCTCCCG
>JBIKYB010000308.1:0-5989 GCA_044355475.1 Prosthecobacter sp. | reverse complement strand
GGCAGGTCCTGCGCAAAGAGAAGCAGCCCAATGCGGCCGCCATCGATGTGGCAGCGCATTTGGCGAAGTTTTCGCTCGACTAGCGCGTGGCCCATTCAATACTCCCATTCGCCCATGATTAAACTCGACTGGAATCCTTCCGCCAAAAAGCTGCGCGAGTTCGGCTTTTTCGCGCTGGCTGGTTTCGGCCTCCTTGGCGCACTGGTCGCATGGCGCCTGAATGCATTTGCCGGCAGCGGTTCATGGTTTTGGCCCGTCGTCTTGTGGTCCCTGGCGGTCGTTTGCCCCCTTCTCGGCCTTCTGGCGCCACACCTGCTGAAGCCGCTTTTCGTGGGTCTGACCCTATTGGCGTTCCCCATCGGCTGGGTAGTCGGAATGGTAGTAATGGGAATCCTTTACTTCGGAATCTTCACTCCGCTCGCCGCTTATTTTCGCCTGATCAAGAGGGATGAGTTGCGGCTCCGGGAAAGACCGGAAGCCGAATCTTTCTGGATCAAATCACCTGAAACTCCACCACCCGCCGCGTCCTACTACCGTCAATCGTAACCCCTGCGCTTATGAGAACCAACGACAAACGCGATGCAACAGAGTTTGAGCAAGCTTCCGGCGAAGCTGGCGGCGGGATTGTCAAAGAATTCTTTGTGTTCCTGAAGCAGAACAAAAAGTGGTGGCTGTTGCCCATCATCGTGCTGATGCTTCTTTTCGGGCTCCTCCTGATCCTGGGCGGATCCGGTGCCGCACCCTTCATCTATACTCTGTTCTGATCGGAGTATCATGCCAACTGCCGATACAGCTTGGCATAGCTCGAGACCGTGAAACGCACTTCTACACAGTCGCGCGACCATTCCCAGTCTCCCATCCCGATCCCTTGTGCCCTATCAGGTGCCAACAGCGTTTCATGGATTCCCTTCTCAAGGGTCTTCTCGGTTCGCTCAACAAGGATAAGCTCCCGGCCCGCTGCACCAAACATGACTTTTTAGCTATTCACTGATCGCCGTGGGAACGGGCAGGCTTTTTGGAATCAGGCTGCCCAATAACTTCAACAGGCCCTTCTTTGCCACCTCGGTTTCTGATTTTTGGAGCCGCTGGCACATCAGCCTGTCAAGTTGGTTCCAGGAGTACTTTTACACGCCGCTTCGTTTCCGTCTGCGCCGCAAGCGAAGACTGGCCATCTTCGTCGCCAGCATTACGACCTTCGTGGCCATCGGCATCTGGCATGGCACGGGATGGACGTTTGTGGTCCTGGGGCTGTTGAATGGCTTTTTGGTCTCCGCAGAGGCGTTGTATCCAAAACTGCGTGAAGCACCCAAAAGCAAATGGCTGCTGATGCCCCGCATGGCGTTCACCTTCCTCCTTATCGCCACCACGCTCGTGCTTTTCAGGGCACCCACTCTGGCGGAGGCTGGCTCCGTTTACTTTCACTACTTCAGCTTTCACCCAGGCTCGGTCAAAGCCATCATTGGGCTGTTGTCCAAGTTTGATTGGCTGCTGCTAGCTTTTTTGGGATGCATTGTCGAATTGCTGACATGGAAGCAACTCATTCAAGGTGATCCGGATGGATGTTCCTGGATCGCACGGATACCATCATCGCTGCAAACCTGGATTCTGGCGCTTGTCATAGCCCTGACCTGGGCCTTGGGCATGTTTGGGAAAACCACCTTTCTTTACAATCAGTTCTAAGCCGCCTGCCTTCGGTAGAGGGGGGCTGCGTAGCGGCTGATGCTAAGCCGAATCTGTATTTTTGTAGGCCAGTCATAATCGGTGATGCCAAATTGAAGGCGGTTGACCAGGCGTTCAGAAGCTACCAGGCGATACAGACCCCCGAAATAGCACGCCTGAAGTCGATGATGGCTCAATCCGTTCCGGCAAGCCTGCGGTAAAGCCGTGCATAGCGGTCGATGGTGAGGTCGAAGCGCATCTCACGGTTCACCCACTCATTTCCCAGTCTGCCCATAGTGTAGGACATATTTGGGGACGAAAGTGCCTGAACAAGACCGTTCGCAAGGCTTTCCTTATTCCTTGGTACCAGGATGAATTCCGTCCCCGCCTTCCCGAATTCCTTCTCTGGAAGACCGTGAAACTCGGTGATCACACAGGGCAGTCCTGACGCCATCGCCTCAAGCACGACATTGCCCATGCCTTCCTGCTCGGTGGGAAACACAAACACGTCGGAGGCGCGCATCCACTCCTCCACACACGTGCTTTCTCCTGCAAAAGTGACCGAGCCACAGCATTCCTCACGCATGGCTAGGAATCGCATTTCATCCTGAAAACGGGACAGCTCCTGCATCCGTTCCTTCGTCATGAAAGTCGGCCGGTCGAATCCTCCGACCAGAACCAGCTTGGCATCTGGCATGCGGGCCAGTACGGATGGCCAAGCTCTCAGAAGGAGGTCGATTCCCTTTCTGGGAACGATGCTGCCGGCAAACAAAACCACAGGAGCGGTGGCGTTTATTCCCAAACGCCTACGCAGGTCAAGTTTTTCTGCGAGTTCGGCCGCAGGTCTGAAGCGCTTCACATCCACTCCATTGGGTATGACTTCAATGCGTCTTAAATCCACGCCCTGGTTTTGGAACCAGCGTGCCATCACCGTGGTGCTCACCACGACTTTGTGAAAAGGCCGGAGGTTTCTCCAGGACTTCCATCTCTGCGCCCAGCGACGCCAAGCTGGCAGGGTGGCGTCATATCGCCCAACCATGGTGCCCACATAAATGCACCCCGTGCCGTGACTTCGTATCCGATTTAACCAGGGCGTGGAGAGATCATGTGCGAGCGAGGTCTGCAACACATGTCCCTCAGGCCGCAGTCCAGAAAGATGCTCCCAAGCACGCTGAAAGAGCGCGGCATCACGCGCCCAGGGCTTTCCCTTCGCGGCAAACCTGCGTACATGCAGAGTTTCGTGCAGAGTTTCGTTCTCCGCATGGGCTTCTTCCTCCCTTAACGTAAACACCTCGTAACGGATGCGTTCTATTGCCAGTGGAGCGCTGTAGCGACGAAAGCGCTCGGCGGCACCCGCCAGGATGGGGTGAAAGTGCCTAAAAACCAAGGATACCTCCACTGGTTTGATGCTTATGTTACATTCTCTTGGATGGAAAGACACAAACTCATTTATTTGGTGCAGATTAAAACACAAGCCCCGCGCCGAAAAGCACGGGGCTTTTTTATGGGGCATTCACCGCTTCAGACAAAGAGTGGGCTTCAGATTCCTTGACAGGGGCCTGCTTGATTCCCCCTCCCAGGACCACCCGAATAGTGTCGAGCAGGATCAGGAAGTCGAAAATGACCCCCGCATGCTTCAAGTAGTAGAGGTCATACTCAAGTTTTCGTGAGGCGTCTTCGACCGAGGAGCCGTACGGGTAGCACACTTGCGCCCAGCCTGTGAGGCCCGGGTGAATCATGTGCCGTTCATTGTAAAAAGGGATTTCTTTGGCCAGCATCGAGACAAATTCCGGGCGCTCCGGCCTTGGTCCGACGAAGGACATCTCCCCTTTCAGCACGTTGATCAATTGAGGAATTTCATCGATGCGGTACTTGCGCAGAAGCGCCCCGCCAGGAAAGACCCGTGGGTCTTTGCCAACAATTGACCAAACCGGGCCGGCGTGCTCCGCGTCGTCGCGCATGCTTCGAAGCTTGTAGATCCAGAATTTCTTTCCAAAGCGACCGACGCGTTGCTGTTTGAAAAAAACCGTTCCATCTGGGGAGAAAACCTTCACCACCAGCATCCCCAGCAGCAGCGCAGGAGACAGCGCAATGAGCAGTACAAGCGAGCTGACGATGTCAAACAAGCGCTTCAACTTGCTGAAATAAAGATCCCGCGAGGTATTCTCCGTCTGAATCAGCCAGTCGAGGTTGATCAGGCGCATGGGCACATGGCTTGCAGTGCTCTCATACAAGGCAAGGATGGATGAGCAGGCAAACCCTAGATAGCGCAATTGTCTCAACTGCACCCTGGTGGTTTCATTGTTCATGCTCTCGGCACTAAAAACCACACGGTCAATTTTATGATGACGAATGATTTTTCGAAGATTGCGAAGCGTGCCTAGGCTGTTTTCGCCATCCAAATCCAGGGCGTTCTGGCCAATGAACCCGATCACATGGATTCCATGAAGCTTTGCCTTCATGAGCCGCTCATATTCGGCCTGCTGCTCCGGGGATTCAACGATCACGGCGACCCGCGCGGGCGCTATGCTGCTTTTGTGGTAAAGAAGCCAATGATTCAGAACCAGAAGAGGATATGAAAAGACGCACCCAATCGCCATGAAGCCGCGTCCGACACGCTGGTCAAAGCTGAGATAACCTACCAGCGTCACTGCCAGCAACGCCAAGGCAAAGCCAAAGGACAGCAGGATCAGATGGAATGTGAACGATCTGCGCCGGTGCGACTCCACCGAGTACAAACCCAAGATATACAGCGATGAAGCAAGCGTGACCGAACCCGCCGTGATCGGCAGGACGTAGTCATCCATTCGGAACAGCATCGAAAACCTCGCGTAGTTGGCAAGGATGTAGGCCACTGCGAAAAGCACAGCATCACGACTCGCGCGCGCTGCAATCTTGACCCAGTGGGCATTTCCCGATTGATGCATGATGGGTAAGTTGGGTGTGCCTAAATTATTGTCTTGCCTTTTTGAGCACATGAACGCTCAGCATGCCTATGGAGAACATGATTGGCAGGATGATAGCATGTGTAAGTGGTAGCAGGTGATGTGCCAGATTGAGATGGCTGAATTTGGCCAGCGTCCAGACAACGACAACATAGCTAGCTAGCAAAAAGGTGGCCAGCAAAGCCGATAGCAAAGTGAAAAACAACACCCCCTCATCCAGATGAATGAGTTTGTTGGTGAACTTCAATTTGGGATCCTCACTGCCGAGATGGAGGACACAACTGAAAAGATAAAGCTGCGCTCCTACGATCGCGGCAAGCAGCAGCAAAGCCTGGCTGTGCAGGTCAAAGATATTAAAGGTTTCCAAAACCTGGGTCGGCCCCAGTAATAGCGCGGCGGCCTGCAGCATGGTCGCAACCCCAAGGGTGAGAAGCCCCGAAAGTTCAAACAGCCCCGGTTTTTCTGAAAAGATAAAAAGCAGATGCCTCATGCCGTCCCGCCAGGTGCGGAGATGGGCCACGCGTCCTTCAGGTCCTTTTCTCAGACCTGAGGAGATTTCCACAGACTTAGCCCCGCATTTCAACGCCTTGATGAGGAGTTCGGAGGCGAATTCCATGCCGCTGGATCTGATTTTCCAGGTTTCATAGGCGCTTTTGCGGATGCAGCGGAAGCCCGAGTTGCAGTCCGAGAGGCGACCGTTGAAAAGGCGGTTGATCAGCCAGGTCAGCACCGGCGTTCCGGCCCAACGATGCAAAAACGGCATCGCCCCCGGCGCAATCCGTCCCGTCATCCGGGACGCGATAGCCATATCAGCACTGTGCTCATGAGCGGCAGCATAGAGGCGGGCAGCATCTTCATAAAGATAGGTGTTATCCGAGTCAGCAAACATCACATAAGTTCCATGGCCGGCCTCGATTCCTGCGCGAAGCGCGGCTCCGTATCCACGCTGGGCGACCGGGACCACCCGGCAGCCCAGTGAGGCGGCAATCTCCCTGGAACGGTCCTGGCTCCCATTATCAGCTACCACGATTTCATATCTCACCCCACTCGATCGCAGACTCTCATTCACTTGCTGAATGCAGGTTGCCAGGGTCGCTTCCTCGTTTAAACACGGGAAAACAAAGCTTAAATCAATGGCGTCCCTTGTTTCAAAGGTTTCGGATTTTGTGGGTTGGGACTGTGGCACCATGCGTTTTGCGATTATATAGCCAAATGTTTGTTGTTCCTCAATTCATTTAGGTGTTAATGCGTTTTTTATGCGGGTTCGCTGAACTGAATGGGTGCCGCAGGTGGCAGTGATGTGGGCGTGGTGTAAAGCTTCGGGATGGATCAGAACATGTTGTTTGGTTTGGCATTGGGGTTGGCCGCCCCCTGGAAGGTCGTGC
>JBIKYB010000307.1:0-6003 GCA_044355475.1 Prosthecobacter sp. | reverse complement strand
CCCTTCCCTTCCGCCAGACCACGTTGCAGCCCCAGCAGCCAAGTCTGACGCGCGTGCGAGGGCCGCTGGTTCAGCAGCAGTTGAATCGAGCGGTCGAGATGAAAGCTCGCACCTACCAGCTTCGCCAGTTCACGGTAGAGCAGCGCTTTTTGGGAGAGTTTCATCATCTGTGGCAAAGTAACCCTGACGCGACATCTACGGCGAGCACAAAATCATCCCCCGTCTGTTTGCACCGCATGACGGAACTCTTGCTTAGCGCTTCCTTCTCGACGTTTATCCACCGATGCCTCCGCTCACTGAAAAAGAAGACCGCATCCCCGACCAGCGCTGGATGCTCCAAGCGCTCGAACAAGCGCAACGTGGTGTCGGCCTGACGAGTCCGAATCCTCCTGTGGGAGCTGTCATCGTGGCGCAGGGAAAGGTCATCGGGCAGGGCTATCATCACAAAGCTGGTGAGGCGCATGCCGAGGTGGAAGCGATCCGTGATGCCCGGCAGTCCAATTCAGAGCTGCTGCCAGGAGCGACGATTTATGTCACGCTCGAACCCTGCTGCACGCACGGTCGCACACCGCCCTGCACAGAAGCTATCAAGGCCGCAGGCATCAAACGCGTCGTCTATGGCGCGAACGATCCGAATCCGCAACACGCCGGGCGCTGCCGCGAGATTTTTCTGCTCGCTGGCATCGAAGTGACCGCAGGCGTGCTGGAAGCGGAATGCGAGCAGCTCATCCGCCCCTTCTCCAAATGGATCACCACCGGCATGCCCTATGTCATCGCCAAGGCAGGACAGAGCCTTGATGGCCGCATCACGCGGCCTGCGGGTGAAAGCCAGTGGATCACCAATGACGCCGCCCGCGCTCATGGACGCCGACTGCGCATGCGCGTGGATGCCATCATCGTTGGCGCGGAAACCATCCGCCAAGACAACCCACAGCTCACTTTGCGGGATGGCAGCGTGGGCAGCGGCAAATTGCAGCCTTGGCGCGTCGTCCTCACCCGCAGCGGCGAGATTCCAACGCACTCCCACATCCTCACGGACGAGTACAAAGACCGTACGCTCACCATGCATGGCCAGGATCTGCCAGAGGTGCTCAAAGAGCTGGCCAAACGCGGCGTCCTGTCCGTTCTCATCGAAGGCGGCGGCATCCTCCTCGGCCAAGCCTTCCGCGAACACCTCGTGGACGAGGTTTATTGGTACATCGCCCCCCGCATCTGCGGCGGAGGCACTCCTTCCCTGGCCGGACCTGCTCTTCCCCAGTCCATCGAGCTCAAAAACGTCACCCTTCACCCCATGGGCGACAATGTGATGATGCACGGCTTTCCAGCATGGCAGAGCTAGCCGGACTGACGCCAAAGCCTCGCCTTGCCAGCGCATGCGAGAGCGTTCATATCCCGACCGCAGTGAACATAGTCGATCTCATCTTTGCACGCAGCACCGCCGCGCATCCCGCCGTCGTCAGCCCGGAACTCCAGCTCACGTTTGGCGAGCTTCAGGCTCGCATGAACGGTTGCGCGGAGCGCTTGAGCGCTGATCCGGCTTGGCCGAGGAAAAATCGTCCGCGCATCGGTCTCGATGCGCCAAGCGGCGCGGACTACATCGTGGTGGCGCTGGCGATCTTGAAGCAAAACGCGTGCTTTGTGCCGATCCCGGCCGAGCTGACGGCCAGCGAGCGTGCGCAACTCGCGAAATCAACCGCGCTGGACGCCATCGTGTTTGCCAAGAGCGCGGAAGACTGGCGCATCAAGGCGGTGGCGCATGATTCGCCGCCTGCGTTCGATGAATCGGCCCTCGAAGCGCTGAATCCGGCCTTCATTCGCTTCAGCAGCGGTACGACAGGCGCGTCGAAGGGCATTGTGATCTCGCACGAGACGCTGCTGGGCCGCATCACGGCGGCGAATGCGGGTTTGCGCATCGGGCCAGAGGATCGCGTGCTGTGGGTGCTGCCCATGGCGCATCACTTCGCGGTTTCGATCATTCTCTACCTCTACCACGGTGCCACCACGATCCTCGCCCCGGCCAGTGATCCGAAGGTGATGATTGAAATGATGCGCACGCATGGCGCGACGGTGATGTACGGCTCGCCCTATCATTACACGATGCTCTCCGGCCAACCTGATGCCGAGAGCCTCGGTTCGCTGCGTCTCGCCATTTCTACCGCTTTTGCGCTCACCACCGAAGTGGCGGAGCTTTTTCTGAGCAAAACCGGCCTGCACCTCACCCAGGGCATGGGCATCATCGAGGCGGGGCTTCCCATCTTGAATCTGGAGCATTCGAAGGACAAACCGACCTCGATTGGCAAGCCTCAGCCCGCTTTTGAAGTCAAGCTGGACGATGGCGAGCTGATGCTGCGCGGTCCGGGCATTTTTGATGCCTATCTGACGCCGTGGCAGCCGCGTGAGGCCGTTTTGAGCGACGGGTGGTTCGCGACCGGCGACATCGCTGAGATGGATCAAGACGGCTGTCTTTACCTGCGTGGCCGGGTGCGCAGTGTGGTCAACGTGGGAGGTCTGAAGTGTTTCCCTGAGGAGGTGGAGGCGGTTCTTTGCAGTCATCCTGGAGTGAAAGCCGCCCGCGTTTCCGGTCGTGCTCATCCGGCGCTGGGAGCGATGCCTTCGGCGGAAATCATCCCGCAAAATGTCGAAGCGCCGCCCCCCATGATTGAGTTGAGAAAACTTTGTCAGGAGCGGCTCTCTGCCTACAAGGTGCCGTTGTTCTACACCTTTGTTTCCGAGCTTCCACTGACCCCCAGCGGCAAGCTCCGCCGCTACTGAAACCCATGAACCGTCCTCCACGCATCGCCATCCTCGGCGCTGGGCCTGCGGGCAGCGCCCTAGCAGCGCTGCTCGCCCGCCAGGGCATCAAGCCGATCGTTTATGATGATGAAAAACGACCGTCCTTGCTTGTCGGCGAGTCCATGATTCCGGCCATCGTGGCGATCATCCAGCGCCTGGGCATTGAAGACCGAGTGGCGGCCATCGCGCAGCGCAAGCCGGGAGCCAGCTTCATTCATCATCGCGGCACGCAGATGCACTTCAATTTCAAGACCGTCGAAGGCCGTCTGCCACCCTACGCCTACAACATTCCGCGCCCTGCGTTTGATGATGTGCTCAAAGATTATGCCAAGGAACTGGGCGTGCCCTTTGTGAAGCACCGCGCCGGACTCGTGGCGCATCCGGGCGGCAAACCGGAGCTAGAACTCGATGCGGCAGCGCTTGAGGCGGGTGGCTATCACAACGGTGCCAAGCCTGATCTCATCGTCGATTGCAGCGGGCGCTCGCGCACCTCAGCCAAACTTCTTGGCATCGGGGCTGAAACGGGTCCGCGCCGCGACACCGCGCACTTCGCGCACTTCACCGGCATTGAGCATCCGTATGAGCCGGGGCAGATCGCGATCACTTATCATCCCTGGGGCTGGAGCTGGCGCATTCCGCTGCCAGACCGGCTCTCCTTCGGCATTGTGATGAATCCGAAATCACTGCCCGAGTTCGGAGCGACCGCCGAAGGACGCCTCGACAAAGTATTGGCGACGGATGGTATCATCTCGCCCTTTGCGCAGAAACGCCAGCGTGTGACCGACGTATACACCTACACCAACTACCAGCTCATTTCCGACCGTGCACATGGTCCGGGATGGGTGGCGGCAGGCGATGCGTTTGGGTTTGTCGATCCGATGCTCTCCCCCGGTGTTTTTCTGGCCCTGGATGCTGCCGAAACCCTGGGAGCGATGTTTGCGAAGCACGGCGAGAAGCTCCTCGACTCACCGGACCGTTTGATGAAGGAACTCGGCCTCTATGAGAAGCGCCAACGTGCCTGGCACACCGCGTGGCATGAGCTGATCGAATATTTCTATGACGGACGCATCGTGGCCTTCTATGAGCGTGGCATGCAGTTGAAGACGGACCATCCCGGCTGGTTCAGCAACACGATGGAGCGCGTCACCTCACGCATCGTTGCCTTCATGGCGACCGGTGCCTCGACACAATCACAATTCAGCCGTGGCTACCTGCGTCATTGCGCCAAATGGCTGCTCAATGAAGACCGAACCCGTGAGCTGGCGCTGTCCTAACCCCTGTTTCTGATGTTTGCGCGCCTGCTTGCCTCCCCCACTGCCGCGCATGTGCTGCCGCTGGTGCTGTTCACGCTGCTAAACGCCGTCCCCGGCTTCTTCCGCATCGAAAACTCCGAACTGCCCTGGCATGTGCGCGCGCCGGAGCACTGGGTCTATCCGCTGCAAACCGTGCTCTGCGCCTTGGTGCTCGTGATGTTTCGCAAACACTACACGCTGGCTCCATGGCGCGGTTTGGGCCTCGCTTTCGTGCTTGGCGTCGTCGGCATCGCCTTTTGGGTCGCTCCGGCTCTAGTGCGCGAGGCTTTGATTCAAGGCGGACATGAACCGGCGAAATGGTGGGAGTGGTTTGGACTCGCTGAACGCACGGAAGGCTTCGATCCAATGATCGCGCAAGATTCGCCGCTGTGGTTCAGCACGGTCGTGGGTTTTCGCTTCGCACGCATGGTGCTGGTGGTGCCGCTGGTCGAGGAATTGTTTTGGCGCGGCTTTTTGATGAGCTTTCTGCTCACCGAAGACGGTCGCTTTGAAAAAATCGCCTTCGGCACGCATGCCTGGAAGGTGTTTTGGATCGTCACCGCGGCGGTGATGCTGATTCACAACACGGAGGACTACCTCGGTGCCTTCGTCTGGGGAGCGCTGATGTATTTTGTGGCCGTAAGGACGAAAAGCCTCGGCGCTTGCGTGTTCATGCACGCCGTCGGCAATCTGGCGCTCGGGCTTTACGTCATGAAGACGCAGCAGTGGGGCTTTTGGTGATCAGGCGGCACTGCCGCCGCTGCTCTTGATTTGCGCTTCCAGCTCCTTCACACGCGCTTGCAACTGCGGCAGGCGGTTGATGCTGGCCAAGCGGCGTTTTTCATCGGACGCCGGAATGGCTGGAAAACCAAGATAGGTCTGCCCACCAGGCAGATCCCGCGTCACACCGCAACGAGCGGCCAAGGTGGCCTGTGGGCCAACGGTGACATGTCCGGCGATTCCGACCTGTGCTGCGATCACCACATAATCCCCCACAATCGCGCTGCCCGCGATGGCAGTGCCAGCGACGATGATGCAATGCTTGCCGATGACCACGTTGTGGCCGATTTGCACGAGGTTGTCGATCTTCGTGCCCTCGCCGATCCAGGTGCGGCCAAAACGTGCGCGGTCCACCGTGGTGCCTGCTCCAATCTCCACCTCGTTGTCGATTTGCACGATACCGGCCTGCCGCACTTTGCGATGCCGCCCCTGGCTGAACTCGTAGCCAAATCCATCTCCGCCGATGACCACGCTGGAGTGCAGAATGACTCCGCTACCGAGAATGCATTCCGCATGCACGCTCGAGTTGGCAAACAGTTTGGACCCGCTGCCGATCCGCGCATTGCGTCCGACAAAACAACCCGCGCCGATCTCAACTCCATCCGCCAACTCAACGCCGGCTTCGATCACCGCGTTCGGGCCGACTGAGACCTTCGCCGCATCAAATTTGACCGATTCCGCGACCACGGCCGAAGGATGAACGCCCGCCTCGAACGGCGCAGGCTGAAAGCCGTAAGTCTCCACGATGAGTTCAAAAGAGCGTGAAGGGTCTGCCACTGCGATGTAGGCCGCTTGCGGCGGGAGGTCCGTGAAATCCGCAGGCACCAGCACCGCACTGGCTTTTGTTTTCAGCAGGCGCTCATTGTAGCGGGTGTCATGAAAGAAGCTCAAATCGCCTGGAACCGCCTCCTTGAGCGAAGAAAAGCCGGTGATCTCCAGCGTAGGATCACCGTTTTTGAGTGTGCCTCCGACGAGGGTGGCGAGTTCTGTGAGATCGATTTTCATGAATCGAAAGCTCTCACGCTTTCAAGGCTGTCGCCATGCCTAAATGGAGTCGCCTGACATTTGTCTCGCCCCCTTCAGCCTTGAAGGGTTTCCACCCGCATCCAGCTTGGCTCACCACGCACGCATTTGAGCT
>JBIKYB010000306.1:0-6004 GCA_044355475.1 Prosthecobacter sp. | reverse complement strand
AGCGATGACCTGTCTGCAAACCAAAAACCCTCACCTCGCCAAGCTTAGCGAGTGGTTGCGTCTTGGGTAAGCGTTTGCACAACGCCGATCAGCCAGCGTGGCCTTCTTCCGCGTCCATGAGGTCGAAGAAGGTCACGATGTCTTCGCGATCACCGAGACCAGCCTCCGCTCGCTGCTCCACGAGACCTTTGGAGGCGGCGTCGCGCCAGCCGCGCTTGGACATGAAGCCGTTCCAGATTTCGATCTGCTCGGCCGTTGGACGGTTGCCGTTTTGGCAGCACCATTCGAGGATTTCCTCGTCCGTGCCGCCTTCGAGCGTGCGTTGGGTCAGCTCGTTGAAATCGACCCCGAGAAACTTGCACACACGCTCGTCGAACGTGCGGCTGCCGGTCAGATAGCCGAGGTGGTAGCCCTCGGGCAGCTTGCCCTCTTTGGCGAACAGACGGATTTTGTCGAGGATGCGACCGACGACGTAAATGCCGCCGACCATGTCACGGGGGGAACGAATGGGAAATGCCATGCCTCCTTTTAACGGTGAGGCGTGATGGAGTCAAACTGCCGGAAGAATGACGAATGAAGCTCAGCTCGGGTTTCGGGCTTGGTCATTCATTCGTCATTCTGGTTTCGACATTCGTCATTTCACTTCCGCCTTCTTCTTGCCCTTCCCTTTGCCTTTGGGAGTGGCGGCAGGAGCGACTTTTTCGCCAGGCTTCGGCAGGTGGGCCTTCACGTCTTCCCAAGCGGGATTCAGCGTGGCCTCACGGATGGAGAGGTTGCGGAAATCGACCGACTGGCCGCCGACGGTGAAGCCTGGGGTCATCTTCGGCGTTTTGAACAGGTCGTTTGCGCCCCAGGCGACAAGGTCGTTCACTTGGCCGAGCATCAAATCTCCCACCATCTCCAGGCGCACTTTGTGCCAGGTTCCGTGGGCGAGTTCTGTGGGGAAACGGGCGAAGACGACGGCCTTGTCCGGCCCTTCATGATCGTTGTCGTCCTTCTGAATGGCGACGGATTTCGGCGTGATGCTGATGCGCGCCATGTGGTCCTTCACCGCATTGATGGAAAGGCTGGTGGTGCGGGCACCTTCAAACTTGAACTCATACTCGATCACGAAGTCTTGCAGCTTATTCGGCAGACGGGTGACAGCGCCGTGCTTGTCCGCTTCCAGCTCCGAACCGCGCATCACGCCTTCGACCAGCTCCCACTTACCCTTTGCGGCCTTCCACGGCGCGCCTGGAGCGGCATCGAGCTTGCTTTCGTAAATGACCGCGCCGGGAACAGCGAGCAGCGGTTTGTCCTCGGCGCGAAGACCGATGGCGGAGAGCGCAAGGCAGAGAGTGATCAGAGAGGTTGGTTTCATGGGCCCTAACAACGGCAACATTTTCGTCAACTTTCGCCATCTAATTTGACATATTTGCCGGAGAATCTTAAGGCAACTAGCTTTGAACATCTGATTTATTCTGCCTCTGACATGACTTCCCAGCTTACTCGTTGCCTCGGCTTCACGACTCTGCTTGTCCTGGCCTCCGCTTCATCAAGCAACGCCGTCTCTATGCTTCACACGACCAACTGGAACGCGTTGGACAACACGAACCCTTATGTAGCAGAAGGGGCAAACTGGGACAGCGTGGGCTTCATCAATTGGACCTCCACCGCGCCGGGGGCATCCTCCTACTCCGGCACAGGCACGCTGGTGCCCTCCGCTGTTCCAGGGCAGTTCAAATTTCTCACGGCCGCGCACAATGTGGACTCGGAGAACGGCATTGGCGGCACCACGCCGAATGGCATTATGGATGCCTTGAACTTCACCATATATTTTGGTGCCAATACGGGAGAAGATGGCTCCACCGCCGCTGCCACCGTGGTCGTCCCTGCTGCAAATATCTCCGTGCATCCTTTTTGGCAAAACGGCGACGGCGCGGGTCTGACTGCTTCGTCCGCCCAGTATGATCTGGCGGTGATGACTTTCAGTTTGGCGAATGTCACTGGCGTTCTGCCTTCCACCTTGGCAGTCTCCACCATTGCCCCAGCCCCTGGTGTGGAAGGCACCATGGTGGGTTACGGACAGTGGGGCAACGGACAGACATTTGCGGGCCAGCCGTCAGCCGGCCTTCGTCGTGCTGGCAAAAACATCATTGATGTGGTCGGGACGACGGCTGATTTTCCTGCCAATCAGGGTATCACTCTGCAGACAGATTTTGATGGTCCTGGCGGTGTGGGTAACACCACCGGCACAAACGTGGCACTGGCGCTCGAATCCTCTACTGCGGGTGGTGACAGCGGTGGCCCGCTCATCGCTGGCGGCATGATTGTTGGCGTTCTCAATGGCGGATTTCCTGGCACTGGAGCGCCCCTCTCTCAATATGGGGACCGCAGTGTTTGGGCACCGCTCTCCACGGCTTCGAACATCAACTTCCTCACTACGGCAGGCGTTTCCCTCGCGGCGGTGCCTGAGCCATCTCGTGTGTGTTTGCTGGGCTTGTCCTTAGCCGCCTTTGCGATGCGCCGACGCCGCGCAGTCCCTGTAGAGGCCTGATCTGTATGATGATTCCCTCGCTTTCCCGCCGGGCTTCCTTCACTTGGTTGTCCGGCTTCTTTGTTTTACTCACTGGCTGCTCAGCAGCAGAGTCAACAGCCTGGAAGCTGGCTCAAATCACCTCCGAGGGCATGGATTTGCCGATTCCGGTTGGAGTCTCGGCCACGATCATCTTGGACGAAAATGGCACGGTGAGCGGTTATTCCGGCGTGAACACCTTCATTGGCAGCTACGAGCGTGATGCAGGAAAAGTCCGCTGGACTTCACCCTTTCGCTCTACCCGTCGCGGCGGCCAAAAGGAACACATGGCATTCGAACACGCTTTTTTGAGCGTTCTGCAGGCATGTGACACCGTCACCCAGGACAAGGCGCTGACATTTACCTCAACCAAAGGAAGGCTGATATTCGAAGTGGCGGCTAAGTGATGTGCTTTTCATTTCAAAGCGCCTTTTTCCAGAACACCTGCTCCTCATGGAGCAGCAACTGCGGGTGAATTTTTTCTGCGATTTGAAAGCTGCGGGATGTTTCGCCAGGCAAGGAAGCCAACAGGCCCGCAAACACGGCTTTTTCGCCCGTGTTGAGGTCGGTGATGTCATCGATGCCGCTCAGCAGCGCGGCGGTGAGATGCCAGTCACGCAGGCGATAAGCTTTGAGCGCCGCCAGCAGCCGGTACGAGGCGCTTTGACGAAATTCAGGCGTTTGAGCGCCGTGCATGAGCGTGGATTCGACTTCCTCACCGCGTAAAAGGCGCAGGTAGTCGTGGCGCCGGATCGCTAGCGGATCTTCGGGGCGCAACGCGTGCTGGCGCTTGGAGATGGCGGACAGCGTGGCGGAATCCTTCAGCGTGACTGCCAGTTCCCAGCACTTTTCAAGCATGGCAGCCTCTCCTGGTGTGCCTTGACGCGCGAGTTGCAGATGCGCCGCAAGCGCAAGGTCAAATAAGCGCCATTCCTCCGCCAGCGCGGAGACACCTTGCAGCGCCAGGACGTTGTTTTCCGTGCTGCCGAGACGAAGGCCATCCTCAAGATGCGCACGAATCTCTTCCGAACTCTCCGGCTTGAGATGCCGTGTGGCCAGCGCTCGCCAGACCGCTGCGCGTGCCGGTGAGAGGCGCAGGCGCTCGTATTTTCCCACGAGATTCAGCAAATCCTGCCAGCGTTCCTGGGCCACGAGAACCTGTGCCTTCAGCGGGTAAAGATCCCCAGGATGCAGCAGCGACTCGTCCGCCACAAGCGAGTCAAACTTCGCGAACTCGCGTTCCTTGACCAGCCATGAGGCCAGTCGTGCGCGAATCGCCGCTCCTTTGCCTTGATGCGCGGCGATTTCTTCCTGGAGCAAGGCTTCACGACGCTCTGGAGACTGCCGCATGACCATCGAGACGATGCTGAGACGATCTTCCATCACGATTTTCTCGTGCTTTCTGGCGTGTTTAAGCAGGTGTTCAGCATCTTCTTGTGTCAGTCCTGAGCGCCTCACAAGGATCTGGATCGACTGAAGGCCGGTGATGTCTGCGCGAGTGGCGAGTTCCAGCAGTTCTTTCGTGGCCTCTTTTTGCAGCTCGGCAAAAGGCGCTTGCTGCCGCCGCGCCGCGAGGCGCATGGCAATCTCGGGATCATTCGGGAAACGATCCAGCAGCCGTTTTTCCGCCTCTGCGGCCTCCTGGGTGCGCCCCTCGGCCATGAGCAGATCAATCTCAATTTCTTGTGCTTGTTTTCCACCACGCACGCTGACGGGGAGATGTTCCCAAGCCGTGCGTGCTTGGCGGATGTTGCCCGTGGCATGACAGGCCATGCTCATCCAGAGCGCGTCCTCAGGCTCTGCTTTTCCAGCGGTTTCCAGATTTTTCAGCGTGTCGATCAGCAGCGCAGGGGACGAGCGCGTGCCGATCAGATAGTTTGCCACGACGCGGAGGAAGACCGGATTGTTTTTCTCCCCTGCCTGCACCTGCTCCATAGCACCGCGTGCCTCGTCCCAGTCCTGACGGGTGATAGCTAAGCGGGCCTTGTCGATGAAATACCCCGCTCCGCGGACGCGTCCAAACTCAAACCGCATCGCCACAAGCCCCAGGACGCTAAGTAGGAGTAGAACGACCAGCCACCGTGCCGTGTGCCCAAAGGAGGACAGGTCATCGTATTTTTTCGTGATCAATGCCAGGGGTAGATGCCACCAGCGTTTATGGTTCTCTGAGAGCATGAAGGAATTGTTTTTACATGGCGGCCGGCAACGGGGCAAGCTCCAGAAGAGACACACCTTGCGGTCTTTTTCACCACCTGATAAAAAACGTGGAATGCGCATTATTATAGTTTGCTTCCTCCTCGCGCTGCTGGGTGCCATGCCTGTCCTGGCGGCGAAGCGCCTGCCGCGTGAGTCACCATGGACAGAAGGTTCCGGGCCATCTTCCAAACATCCGAGCGTCACATGGCGAAAGTGGCTGGAAGCAAAGGTCTTCCCCGAATTCGAGTTCTCAGGATCTGCCGAAGGCATGATCGAGCATCTGATGTCGCATTCGAGGAAGGTAACACCCGATGGCCTCACCGTGGGAGGGTTCATCCTCAGGGGTGATTTCGACAAAGTCCGGGTGAACATCAAACTCCGAGGCAGAAACGCCTTGGAGATCGTTGATGCACTCTGCGCTTTGGCAGATGCGACATGGACGCTCGCTCCGCATGCCATCATCATCCAACGAGACGCCAAACCTTCGACCAAGTAATGCGCACGACTGCTGTCTGCCTCATTCTCCTGCTCACCTGCATGCAAGCCGCTGAACCGAACGCCGAAGCCTGGCTGGCCCAGACCAAGGCTCCACCGCTGAAGGTGCCAGCGAGTCTGGACGCATGGCAGCAGCAGCGTGGCGAAATCCGAACTAAGCTGAATGAACTGCTTGGCGATCTGCCGCCACGACCGCCGGTTTCAGCGTTTCAAGTCATCGCGAAGGAAGACAAAGGGACTCACACGCTCGAAACGATCCATTTCGACAACGGTGCGGGCGAGATGGTGAAGGGCTTTTTATTCATCCCGAAGACGGCTACGGCGCAGACCAAAGCTCCGGCCATTCTCTACTGCCACTGGCATGGCGGGCAGTATGACATCGGCAAAAACGAGCTGCTGGGAACGAACGCGTCGCCGGTGGCGCCCGGTCCGGCGCTGGCGGAGGCCGGTTATGTCGTGCTGGGCATCGACGCGCCCTGTTTTGGCGAGCGCAACGGCCAAGGCCCCGACGGGCCGCAGCAGAAAGGCGGCGCGGGCGAGATGACGGCGGCCAAATTCCATCTCTGGGCCGGACGCACGCTCTGGGGCATGATCCTGCGCGATGATCTGACTGCGCTGGACTATCTCTGCTCCCGTCCCGAGGTGGACGCGGCCCGCATCGGCGTCACCGGCATCAGCATGGGTTCCACACGAAGCTGGTGGCTCATGGCGCTGGATGACCGCCCACGCGCCGCCGTGTGCGTGGCCTGCATGACGCGC
>JBIKYB010000304.1:0-6016 GCA_044355475.1 Prosthecobacter sp. | reverse complement strand
ATGCGGCGGTAGTAGGCGCCGGGAATGCCGTGCCAGAGGTGGCCGATGACGGTGTTGATCCAGAAGAGCTCGCCTTCAGCATTCCAATCGTGGCCCCAGGAGTTCGTGCCGCCGTGGCAGACGACCTCAAACACTTTTCGCGTGGGATGGTAGCGCCAGATGCCGCAGTTGATCTTCGCGCGCTTTTCCAGCGGCGTGCCGGGTGCGCCGACGGCGGAGGTGTCGGTGATGCCGTGGCGGCCGTAAAGCCAGCCGTCCGGGCCCCAGCGCAGGCCGTTGACGATGTTGTGGCCGATGGTCTTCACGTTGAATCCGTCGAGCAGCACCTCCGGCTCGCCATCCGGCACGTCGTCGCCGTTTTTGTCGGCGATGAAGCTGAGCGTGCCGTTGTGCAGCACCCACGCGCCGCCGTAGCCGGTCTCCACGCTGGTGAGGTAGCTGCCGCCTTCCCAGAAGACCTTGCGGCCGTCGTGTTTCCCGTCGCCGTCCTTGTCTTCGAGGATGATGAGGCGGTCCCGCAGCTTCGTGTCCCAGCGCATGGGCGTTTCGGCAAAGGTGTAGTTCTCTGCGACCCAGAGACGACCCTTCGCATCCCACGCGATGCCGATGGGCTGACGCACATCCGGCTCCGCAGCAAAGACGAGGCACTTGAAGCCCGGCGGCAGCTCCATGGTGGCCGCGACTTCCTCGGCGGGCATGGGAGCGCCTTTTTCGGTGTCGTAGATCTTCGGAAAATCCTCTCCAAGAGCTGTCAGGGACGTAAAGGACAAGAATGACAGAATGGCGGCTTGGCGTATGCTCATAAAGTGGACTCTCCCAAACGCCCGTCTCTCGCGCAATCTTCATTTCATCCCATGAAGCACTCCATCCTTCTTCTTTCCGTGTTTTCCGTGTGTTCCCTGGGCCATCTCTGCGCTGCGACAAAGTCTGCCACTCAATCCAAAACTCCCGCAGCCAAGACCACCGCTGATCTCGCGGAGTCCATTGCTCCTTCGCTGGTAAAAATCACCCAGCTAGGCCGCGAAGGCACCGACGGTATCGGTTCCGGCTTTATCGTCAGTGCGGACGGCCTCATCGCCACGAACCTGCATGTCATCGGCGAGGCACGGCGGCTGCAAATCGAGATGCACGATGGCAAGACGCATGCGGTGACTTCCATCCACGCCTCGGATGCGCAGCGCGACCTCGCTTTGCTCAAAATTGACGCCAAAGACCTCAAGCCACTGCCACTGGGCGATTCCGCCAAAGTCCGCCAGGGCGAGAACGTGGTGGCGATGGGCGCGCCCGAAGGTCTTGGCTTCAGCATCGTGCAGGGCGTGCTCTCCGCCACGCGCGACATTGACGGCAACGACATGCTGCAAGTCGCGATTCCCATCGAGAAAGGCAACAGCGGCGGCCCGCTGCTCGACATGCAGGGGAAGGTGCTCGGCATTCTGACGCTCAAGCACATCAAAACCGACAATCTCGGCTTCGCGATGCCGGTGAACGCGCTCAAGGAACTCGTCGCCAAGCCGAATCCGGTGCCGATGAGCCGCTGGCTGACCATCGGCGTGCTGAATCCGAAGCTGTGGAAGCTGCACCTCGGCTCCCAATGGACGCAACACGCGGGCGTGATTCATGCCGATTTGCCCGGCGATGGCTTCGGCGGTCGTGCGCTCTGCTTATCCTCTCAAAGCGTGCCCGAAGGCACTTTCGAGATCGCCACCACCGTGCGTCTTGATGACGAAGCAGGGGCCGCAGGACTCGCCTTCTGCTCTGATGGCGGCGACAAGCACTACGGCTTTTATCCTTCCGGCGGCAAGCTGCGCCTCACGCGTTTCGACGGACCGGATGTGTATTCGTGGACGATCCTCGCCGACGTGCCAAGTGAGGCTTATAAAGCGGGCGAGTGGAACACGTTGCGCGTCCGTGTGGAGCCGGAAAAGATCACCTGCTTTGTGAATGGCAAGCAGGTTATCGAGACCGACGACGCTGGCCTACGCGGCGGTATGGCCGGTTTGTGCAAATTCCGCACCACCGTGGCCGACTTCCGCAGCTTCCGCATTGGCACCGATCTCACCGAGAAGCCGCTCAATGCCGAACTCGCTTCGAAATTCCGCAGCGAGATCGAAGCTAATCTCGCTCAGGCCTCGACCCGCGATCAAACGCTCGACAAACTCCTCACCGACCCTGCCGCCGCCCGTCGCGTGATCAGCGAGCAGCGCAAAAAGCTCGAAGAAGAGGCCACCAAACTGCGCGAACTCGAACGAGAGCTGCACCGCCGGGCGATGACGAAGGACATCCTCGCCGAACTCGGAAAACCGGAGCCGGAGATCAATCTTCTGCGCTGCACGCTGCTGCTCTCCCGCCACGACAACCCCGAGATCGACGTCACGTCCTATTTGAACGCCTTCAAGGCCATGATTGCCGACTTGAAGGACGATCCCGAAATCAATAAGGGCACCATCCCGGCCGTGAAGCGCCTCAACCGCTATCTCTTTGAGGAAAACGGCTTCCACGGCAGCCGTGGCGACTATTCCAATCGCAGCAACAGCTACATGAACGAAGTGCTCGATGATCGCGAGGGCCTGCCGATCACGCTGAGCGTGTTGTATGTCGAGCTCGCCTCCAAACTCGGCATTCAGGGCGTTTTTGGCGTGCCGCTGCCCGGCAAGTTCATGGTCGGTTACCGCGATGGTCCTGAGGGCGAATTGCAGCTCGTGGATGTGTTTGAAAACGGCAAGATACTCACGGTCGAGCAGGCAGCCCTGGATCTGACGGACAGCGGCCAGTTTCCAGAAGGCTCGCTCGATCCCACCACGAAGCAGACCATCCTGCTGCGCATGCTGAGGAACCTGCTTGGCTCCAGCTTCGACGAAACCCGTTCGATTCGTGAATCAATGCCCTATCTCGATCTCGTCCTCGCCATCGACCCCACCGCTGCCACCGAGCGCCTCACGCGTGCGCAGATGCGTCAGCGGCTCGGTGAAAAAGCTGGTGCTCGTGAGGATGTGAACTGGCTCATCGAAAACTTCCCGGAAGACGGCCCGCCGGAGCTGATGCAGCAGTTGGACCGCTGGATGCAATCGTTGCGGGAGTAGCCCGACTCTTCAGAGCCTGGGGTGGTATGGTTCAGTCTAGGCAGGCGTGCATCAGGAGATGCTCGAATCTGGAGAGTCAAGCTACGGCACCGGCTCGCCCGATCCTGGATAAATCCAGCGCACGATTTTACCCTCGCGCACGTGAGCCTGGGCTTCGGCGTCGATGGGGCCGCAGAAGGCCATGGTTTCGTAGAACACGCTGACGGCCCAGGTGGACTGGTTGTCGATGGTGCGCTGCTGCGGTGTGCCCCAGCGCTGGATTTTGTTGAGCTTGATGTCGGTGACCTGGCCGGATTTCATGCTGGCGAGGAGGAGATCGTAGCTGCCGTCGGCATTGCTCTTCGGCGCACCGGTTGCCTCCACGGCATGCGGCATGCTGACCATCGCGGTGCTGCTGGCAGGAGATGCCTGCCGTTGCTTCCACGCAGCCTGTGCCATCTCGATGCGTCCGCGTCTCCAGCGTTCATAGGATTCGCGCACCTGCACGGGCAGGTCGGTGTCATGCACGAAAATCTGGCCTCGGGCCTGCGAGGACTGCGTGGGCGCGACGAGCAGGACATTCGATTGCGCGGCCAAGGCGAAGGCGGCGGAGCCTGCGGGCAGCGTGGAAGTGCCTGCGGCCATGCGAAACTGCACCGGCTTGCTGAGCTTCACCTGCCGTGGAAAGGCCTGTGTCGGGATGGCGGTCCAGTTTTTCGTCAGCGACTCCAAAGATTCGATCTGCGGTGGCATGAAGCCATCACTGCTGGTGATCGTAGGCGTCGGGGGAGGGGAGTCCTGCGTCACACGAGGTGCAGGCGTCGTGTAAAGGGACCGCGCACCCGGTTTCGAGTCTTCCGGCAGTTCCAGCGGCGGGTTTTCAAACACGACGCGTTTGCCCGCCGGGGTGGCGAAGCGGTCATAGAGGAGGAACGCGGTGGCGAAGATCAGGACGGTGAGAAACAGCGCTTTCATGGCGATGAGCGAGCTTGGTGAATGCCTGTCGTCCACTGGACCCCGGCAAGAGCCGCCAGATTACGCGGCGGATTCGTTTCAGGCAAGGATTCGCGACGCCTTGCTCATTGGGCAGGGCGCTCTAGCATGCGCCGATGCTGAAACACCTGCTTTTCATTGCCGCGCTTGCTTTGACGGCACACGCCCAGGACACCGGACCGGCCAAGGACGATCCCTCGGTGCCGAAGGACCGCGACACCGTGCTGCGCATCCAGATTTTTCTCGACCGCAACCTGTTCGGACCCGGCAAGATCGACGGTGCCATCGGCGAGTTCACTTACAAGGCAGTGGTGAACTACAATTACGCCCACGGACACCGTGACATCTACAATTGGGGCCATGCGCAGGAGGCTGCCGAGCGCGAAGTGCCGGTGCCTTACGCGGCCTACAAGATCAAAGCTGACTTACTGGCCTATGTGAACCCGAATTTGCCGGAAGAGCCGGAGGAGCAGGCGAAGTTTCCCTTCATGGCTTACCGCAGTCTGGTGGAGCTGATCGCCGAGCGCTTTCACACGGACGAGACCTTCCTCGAACTCATCAATCCGCAGAAGAAAATGGCCGCGCTGAAGGCTGGCGACATCGTCGTGGTGCCGAACGTGCGCTCTTTCCGCATCGAGGAGGTGAAGCCGATGCAAAGCTACAAGACCGACGCCGTGCTCAGTTCCCACACCATCGTGATCGACACCACGGAGCGCATGGCGGCCGTTTACAGTGCGAAGGAGATGATGCTGGCCGCATTTCCCATAACACCCGGAAAGCCGCAGTTCATTCCGGTGGGAGAGTGGTCGGTGAAGACCATCATGAACACGCCCAGCTTCCGCTACGACAAGCAGTTCCTCGAAGAGGGCGTGCGTGGCGATGAAGCGCATCAGATTCCGCCCGGCCCAAACAGCCCGGTGGGCATCATCTGGTGCGGATTGAGCAAGTCCGGCATCGGCCTGCACGGCACGGCTTTGCCCAGAACCATCGGTCGCAGCCGCAGTGCCGGTTGTGTGCGCTTCGCGAACTGGGACGCTATTAGACTTCCGCAACTCATCCGGCCAGGATCGCGGGTCATTGTGCGTTAATCTCCGACCATGCCGCGCATCCTTCTCGCCAGCCTTTTCCACGAAACACACACCTTCCTCGACGGCCTCACCACGCTGGCGGATTTCCAGATTCGTCGCGGTGATGAGCTGTCCGTCTTCAAAGGCGACGCCTCGCCGCTCGGCGGAGTGATTGAGATCGCCGACGAGTTCGGCTGGCAGATCATACCGACCGCCGACTACCGCGCCCAGCCCTCCGCGATGGTGGAGGATGAAGTCATCGAGCAATTCTGGAATGACATCGCTCCGGCAGCCGCCAAGGCCGATTACGAGGCCATTTACCTCGTTCTGCATGGCGCGATGACCTCGCAGACCATCCTTGATGTCGAGGGCGAGATTCTTCGTCGTCTGCGCAGCATCACGCAGGTGCCGATCTTCGGTGTCTTCGATCTCCACGCCAATTTTTCGCCCGCGATGGCCGAACTGGCCGACTGCCTCGTCGCTTACCGCGAAAATCCGCACACGGATGCTCGTGAGGCTGGTTTAATCGCAGCTCGGTTGCTGAATCGCTGCCTCACCACCGGCCAGAGGCCGCGCATGCAGCTCAAACAGCCCGGCCTCATCTGGCCGCCCACCGGGACAGGGACCGCGAGTGATCCGATGCTCTCGCTGGAGGCGATGGCGCGGCAGTTTGAGCGCGAGAACGACTCGCTTTGGTCCATGAGCATCGTTGCAGGCTTCAGTTTCGACGACACACCGGACACGGGCGTTAGTTTTGTGGCCTGCACCACGAGTGATGCAACCGCGCAGCTCGAATCACTGGCCCAACGCGCTCGTGAACTCACTCACCTCGGCCAGATCACCGATCCGCCTGCGGATGAGGTGCTCGTCGGCCTCAAACCGTTGCCTGAAGGTCTG
>JBIKYB010000302.1:0-6043 GCA_044355475.1 Prosthecobacter sp. | reverse complement strand
AGACCATGCCCGAGCAGCAAACCAATGACGAGTCCTCCCAGCGTGAGAAACACCGCCTCCAGCATGACGAGCGCGGCCACCTCCCAGCGTCTGCCGCCTAGGCAGCGGATGATGGCGAGATCACGCCGCCTTCTTTCCACCGCCTGATGCAGGGTGACGAGCACGGTGAAGCATGAGACGACCACGACGAGCGCGGCAACGGCGAGCAGGGTCTTCTGCACGGGGTCGAGCACGCTTTGATACAGGCGCAGGATTTCATTCACCGGGATGGCTGGCATGCCCTCGGTGTTGTTGCGGATGTCATCGGCCACCCAGAGGCGCAGGCCGCGTGCCTTCAGCCGGATGAGCACAGCGGTGACCTCCAGCGGTGACTCAGCACGGTTGGCGGTGCCTTGGATGGCGGCATGCAGCTTGTGCTCCTTGTCATGGATGATCCACACGCTGCGCAGGGTGCCAAAAATGGCGCGGTCCTGCGCGGTGCCGGTGGGAGCGAGGATGCCGCACACGCGATAGGGAAACTCGCCATGCTCCTCGCTGCCGGGCATCTGCACGAGCCCGTGCGTGCCTGCGAAGGCATCGCCGATCTTCAGTCCTGTGCTGCCGGCCACCTGGGAGCCGAGCACGACCTCGAAGTCGTCTTTGAAAAGGCGGCCCTCGGCCAAGCTGAAGAAGGCGCGGGCCTCATGCTGGAGATCAAAGAAATGCGGCTCCGTGCCGACGATGCGGAAGCCGCGGTAATTGTCACCAAGACCAATGGGGATGGCGGTCTCGATGCGGCGATTTGTCTTCAGCTTTTCATACAGCGACCACGGCACATTGCCGGTGGGCATGTCGAGGTGATAGACGCTGCTGAGTGTGAGCTGAAGCGGGCTGCCCTTGGCCCCGACGACGAGGTCGAAGAGCCCAGCCTCTCTTTGAAATGTGCGCTCCGTCTCCCGCCGCAGCGTGAGCACCGCCGCGATGAGTGCCACGCCGAGCGCGATGCCCGCCAGCGTGAGCAGCGTGACCAACGGCCGCGCCGTGAGATAACGCCAGGCGATGCGCGGCAGAGTCATGCTTCTCCCTCCTCACTGCGGATGAGCGTGGAGCAGTCAAACTGGCGCGGCAGCTCTTTGGCCAGGGCCAGATCATGCGTGACCATCAAAAAAGTCGCATCGTGCTCGCGGGCGAGATCACGCATGAGGTCGAAGACTTGGCGGCCCGTTTTTGGATCCAGCGCGCCGGTAGGTTCATCAGCGAGGAGGATCTCCGGCCTGCCAACCAAGGCGCGGGCGATGGCGACACGTTGCCTTTCCCCCACAGAGAGGCGACTGGCCCGCGTGTGCAGCCGGTGGGAGAGGCCCACCCGCGCCAGCATCTCAGAAGCACCTCCTTCACGGCCTGAGAAGCGCTGCCCGATCTGCACATTCTCCAAGGCAGTGAAGTCGCCGAGCAGGTGAAAGCTCTGAAACACCATGCCGATGTGCCTGCCGCGATGCTGATCCAGCGCCGCCGTGCCGAGACTGCCCACTTCCGTGCCAAGCACTCTCACACTGCCAGCATGGAAGCGCGTGAGACCCGCCATGAGATTGAGCAGCGTGCTTTTTCCACAGCCACTCGGCCCCGTGAGAGCCACGGATTCTCCCGCAGCCACACACAGTTCATCCAGCATGAAAAACACACCAGGTGCCAACCTATGCCGCAGGCTATGAAGATGGATCACGGCGTCATTCATGATGCACATGCGGCTTCAAAACAAAGACCTCGCTGCTGAGTCCGCCGGGCAGTGTGAGCTGGGCTTTTGCGGCAAAGTTCACGCCCATGAGCCATTTCGCATCGGAGCCGGTTTCGCCGGGGAAGATGAAGTAGTTCGTCTGGCCGTTGCGAAGATTGGAGACGCCGTCTTCGCCAGCGTTTTTCTCGCGATCACGCACGCGGAGCTCGATCTGACGCTTCAAATCGGGGAAGTCGAGCTTTAGCACGCTGTCGAGCGGCAGATCGAGCGCCGGGCCATCGCGACCGCCTTTGACGAGCCAGACCTCGAGATCACCGGCGTCGTCGTGCAGCTTGATCTCAAGCGTGGCCGCCTGTTTGCCATCGCTGCCGAAGACGGGATGGAAGAAACCGCCGTGCGGGCCTTCATTGGCATGGATATGCGGCATTCCAGCCTCCTTCATCATCAGCGCCACCAGCGGATGCAGCGCCAGGGTGTAGGTCTTGAGGTCATCCTCGCTCAAATCAGCGGCGGACAGCTTGGCGATGAGTTCAGCGAGGTCTGCGAGAGGCTCAGCCAGGCCCGCCGGGTTTTTCGCATTCGACGGAATCGTGGCCGGAGTGACAGCGGAGCCCGTTTTGACCACTTCAGGCTGCATTTGCCTCAAAGCCGCCAGATCACCCACCTGCGCGAGTCCTTCGGCCTTTGCCGCGGTTTCGTCGAAAGCCGTCAGTTGCTGCCAGACAACCGTTTGAGGCTGCTCGGCTGCTTTTTTGCAGGCGGCGAGGCAAAGAACGCCGAGGAGGAGAATGTGACGAGTGATCATGGGCAGACTTGTTGTTAGCGCAGCCAGGGCGTGGGCGTCTCTTCTTCGGCACCGGGGACCTCGGCATGGATAGGGCCATGCTCATGGTGGGCATCCACGGCGGCCTGGATGTGCCAGCGGGGGAAGGGATCATGTAGGTTTTCCCACTCGCCGGGGCCTGCGTCGAACTCTTCATCGGTGAGCAGGCAGGCATCGAGTTTTTCGGTGAGCGTGGCGACATCGAGGCCGATGCCGATGAAGACGAGTTCTTGCCGGCGGTCGCCGTAGGGCTCCACGAAGTTGTCGAGGATCTGGCGGCGATCCTCGATGCGCTGCGGCCAGCCGGACTTCGGGGCGCTGATCCACCAGAAGCCCGCACAGCGATGCGTGGCGAGACCGCCCGCCTGGCTCCAGATTCCCGCCAGTCCCATGCGCGTGGCGAGCCAGAAGTAGCCTTTGCTACGGATGATGCCGGGCCATTCCTCATGCAGGAAGTCCCAGAAGCGCTGCGGGTGAAAGGGTTTCCGCGATTTGTAGGCCATGCTGGAGATGCCGTATTCCTCCGTCTCCGGCGTGTGCTCGCCACGCATCTCCTTCAGCCAGCCGGGGGCGCGTGAGGCCTCCTCAAAGCTGAAGCGTCCGGTGTCGAACACCTCGCCGAGAGGCACGCGTCCCATCTCCGACTCCACGATGCGGGCGCGAGGATTGAGCTTGGTGAGTGCCTCCCGCAGCAGGGTGCGCTCGGCCTCGCTGATGAGGTCCACTTTGTTCAGCACGATGACATCGCAGAACTCGATCTGATCGATGAGAAGGTCCGTCACTGTGCGTGTATCCTGCTCGCCAAGAGATTGACCGCGCTTTTGCAGCGAATCGGCCTCGTTGTAGTCGTGGAGGAAGTTTTTGGCATCGACCACGGTGACCATGGTATCCAGCCGGGCGATCTCGCTGAGGCTCTTTCCGTCCTCGCCTTCAAACGTGAAGGTCTCGGCCACAGGCAGCGGTTCGCTGATGCCGGTGGACTCGATGAGCAGGTAGTCAAAGCGGCCTTCTTTGGCCAGGCGGTTGACCTCGACGAGCAAATCTTCCCGCAGCGTGCAGCAGATGCAGCCATTGCTCATCTCGACGATTTTTTCCTCCGTGCGGGAGAGATTGGCACCGCCGTTCGCCACCAGCGCGGCGTCGATGTTCACCTCGCTCATGTCATTCACGATCACGGCCACGCGTCGGCCTTCGCGATTGTTGAGGACATGATTGAGCAGTGTGGTTTTGCCAGCGCCAAGGAAGCCGGAGAGAACGGTGACAGGAAGACGGGACATGGGAAGAGAGAATGACGAATGATCAATGGTGAATGACGAAGGCTTGAATCAGGCGAGGACTTCGCGGGCGGCTTGTTCATACCAGGCGATGACCTGGCGGCAGTGGGGATCGCCATAGGCCTTCACAAAGTCGCGAGTGGCAGGGATGGAGCTGTCCTTCAGCGCGGCGATGCGTTCCTTGCAGTAAGCGCGTGTCAGTGCCGTGTCGCAGCGCTGCGTGATGAGATAGCAAAACTCAGCGAAAGAGGTGGGGAAGCCGGAGGAGATGTTCATGGAAGCGTTTCGGGTTCAATGATGGCAGGCCCCGCCGCCCGGCCCGCAACAGCCGCCGCCATCAAGCGGCGCGACGGGCAGGCTGCGCACGCCACCGAGATAAAAACTGGCCTGCGGCACGCGGCGCACCGGGTGACCTGTCTCGGGATCGTGCGTCAGCGCGGCATCGCGCATGCTCTGCTTTAGCTCAAAACGCCGCACCGGGAGTTCCGGCGTCGGCGGCAGGGTTTCGTAAAGGTAGGTGGGCATGGGGGCATGTTGAGCCTCTTTGATTGTAATGCAAGTATGTTGCAGTAAAAGAGTCGCCGACATGATCCTCAATGACCTCCAAATCACCGAACTCGCCCGCTGCGGCATGATTCAGCCCTTCGAGCCAAATCTCGTGAGAAAGCAACCAGATGGCACGGAAGTCTTGTCTTATGGTCTGAGCAGTTTTGGCTACGACCTGCGACTCTCACGCCATGAATTCAAAGTCTTCCGCCACATCCCCGGCACCGTGGTGGACCCGAAAAACTTCCAGGCACGCAACCTCGAAAAAGTAGCGCTGGAGACCGGTGCAAGCGGCTCCTACTTCATCCTGCCCGCCCGCAGTTACGGCCTCGGCGTCGCCGTGGAAAAGCTCAACCTGCCTTCCAATGTCACCGCCATCTGCGTCGGCAAAAGCACTTATGCCCGCTGCGGCATCATCGCCAATGTCACTCCTGCCGAAGCCGGCTGGAGCGGCCATCTCACCCTCGAATTCTCCAACTCCTCCGCTGCCGACTGCCGCATCTACGCCGATGAAGGTATCGTCCAGATGCTCTTTTTCCAAGGTGAAACCTGTGCCACCAGCTATCGCAAACGCACCGGCAAGTATCAGAACCAAAGACAACGCATCACCCTGCCAAAGGTGTGAGCTGCATCTGCCTTGACTTACCAGGGCATCCTCGGAATCTCGCTTTGTACAAAGTGTGTCGTCCCCGCTTCCATGAAAGATGCCGAACCCATGTCCAAATCCGAACGCGGCAGCCCAAGACTCCAGCGTTTAATCCTGAGGGTGATAGCCACAGTATCATTCATCGCTCTGCCCGCCATTTTTGCGCCGCAGATGGCGGTGGAAAAGTTTTCGGTGCTACTGGGCTTTGGTAAGCCACCCCATTTACCTTTGCTCATCTACATGACATCAGGAGCCTCCTGCGTCTATCTGGCGCAGGCGGTCCTGCTCTGGCTCATGTCATGCGATGTGGTGCGTTACCGTCCGCTCATCGTATTCTGCGGCTGGGCGTATCTGGCCTTCGGCCCGCTGTTTCTTTGGATCGACATCCATGCCGGGATGCCCACATTTCAGGTCGCCGCAGATACATTGAGCTGCCTTATCGGTGGTGCCGCACTGCTGGCGGCTTGCTATTTTGGCGGCCAGACGAGCATTTCAAAAGCCCCCAAAGCCTGACTTTTACAAAATGCCGTCGCCGATCCGGCCTTGGTGTTGGCCCGCACGAGGACAGCCCGACCGCACGGAACCCTTCACCTGGATTGTCCAAGGCGTCATCGAGGCCTCGTGGTGGCCTGATCCATATGCCTTCGACATCTATGAAGAGCAGCACATCCGCGCGTTCGTGAACTGCTGCGAGTTCGACAATCGCCAGGAAGTGCCGAGCCAGTTTGTGTATCATCACATCACAACGTGCCCGACTACGGCGTGCCCACCGATGCGCAAATCGAGCGCTTTGTGTCCCTGATGGATCAGCACCCCGCCGCTCGCAAAGCTATGATCGTGCACTGTGTCCCTGGCTGCGGAAGGACAGGGCAGTGAATCGTCGCCTAGTGCGCCAACGCTGGGTTCATTTCCGCCAAAATCGATCCCGTGCAATGGATTCGGGCTAGCAGAAAGTGTTGCCTGGAAACCCGTTAACAGACGGACTGCGCCAAGCGGTGGATGCACAAGCAGTTCACAAAACTCTCAGTCTCCGGGCCTTT
>JBIKYB010000582.1:0-6071 GCA_044355475.1 Prosthecobacter sp. | reverse complement strand
CGGTATCACCTACCGCTTCTGAACGCAGCGTGGGTTTTGCTCCATGACGGGTAAAGTGATGGTTCAGCAGAGAGGTTTGGACATCATTTTACCCCCCATCATTTTACCTGCGCTCAGGTGGAACAGGCGCGTGCGCTTCAAACACGGTTCCACAGCCTTCTTGTTGATTTTTAGAACCCTGAACCCGTTCCCACCAAGGGCTGACAGCAGATGGGGGCAGAAAAAAGGGGGAGCTTGGACTGGCTGCCCTCTTTTCTTGGATTTGCTGCCCTCTTTTTCTGTCAGCTTGTTTTGCCAGGCATCTGCGCCTCAGCTTTTGCCATTTCTTTGGGTAGAATGATGACGGGTAAAATGATGGTTCAGCAGAGTGGTTTGGACATCATTTTACCCCCCATCATTTTACCTGAGTTCAGGTGCATCAGGAGAGCGCGGTTCCCAGGAGAGCACTCGCTGTCGCTCGGCACTCCTGGGCTGCATGACGAACGTCCCATTGGGCTTTGGGGACCATGCCCCACCGTCTTGGCAAGCCCTACCGAGGCGGGGAAATTCCGGGGTGGATTTTGGCGAGGAAATGAGGATGATCCGAACCGTGAGCACGGCAGCCTTGACCCAGAGCTTGTTTTCGTTGCCTGTCGCCGAGCGCGTGGCGCTGGCGGACAGGCTTGATGCGAGCGTTCCAGAGGACTAGCAGAAGACCGTCGATCAGGCCTGGCTGGAGGAAGCGACGAGGCGTTCGGAGGAAATGGATGCTGATCCGAGTGTGGAATTGTCGCGCGAGGTCTTCATGGCGGGGCTGAAGATCAATCGTCATCGTCGATGAAGCTGAGCTATCACCGGCGTGTTCAGGCGGAGGTTGATGAAGCGGTGGATTGGTATGAGGAGCAGAGCACAGGCCTGGGAGACGATTTCTTCGGGTGGGTCGATCTGGCAGACACTGTGACCTATCTCGGTCTCAAAGCCAAGGCTCAGACATCCTGACCTCGGAAGCGGGCCAATGATCCAGAAATTGACAGCAGAATGGGGGACAACAGAATGGGCTCTTATTCTGCTGTCCTCATTCTGCTGTCCTTCTGGCTCACCTCATTTCCCGAGAGCTTCGACCATGCAGAAACGCCTCAGGATGTCTGACGCTGCCGCATGAGCCTCCCAGATTCCTTGCATCGAAGATAGAGCCGCTTGCCAAACCTCGGTGTTTCTCAGTACCCTCGGTGGTAGTCCCTGAGGATTCACCACAGAGGCACAGCGTAGCACAGAGATTCGCGCGTGAGCGTCAGGTCAGCGTTCGATCCGCGGTTAGATTCATCCGGCGATCCATGTTCAGACGGATCCGAGTCCGCAGATTCCAGTCACAGCAGATGCTGCCAGTTCGTGGGATCGCGTTTTTCGTGGACGATACCGATGATCCAGAGGGCGTCTTGCTCGATGCGATAGACCACCAGATAAGGAAAGGTTTTCATCAAGTAGCGCCGGGTGCGGGGCGAGAGCGGCTTGCCGGTGGCAGGGTGCTCGGACAACCAATGAGTGGCGGCTTCGAGGCATTCCAGGAAACGCCGGGCGGCTTGTTCCGAGCGCTCGAAATAGTAATCAAAGGCCTCCAGCGCCTCGGCACGTGCGGCGGCGGTGAACTGGACGTTCATGCGCGGAAGCGGTCGCGCATTTCGGCAAAAACGCTGTCGGCAGTGTGCAGGGCCATGTCGCCACGGTTCACGGCTTCCACGCGTTCCTCCATCTCGTGGGCGATCCGGGCCTCCCAAGTGGCATCACAGGAGCTGATGATCAGATCATCGAGCAGGGTGGCCTGTTCCAAGGCAGGCAGTTGCAGGAATGCTTCGCGGAGGACGGCAGCGGACATAGGACACCGTAACAATCACGGCGCATGTCGCAAGGGCCGGTGATGGCTCGAAATCGCTGCCGCAGAGACGTTCGGATGACGGAACCGCTTGGCGGTTCGTGCTCCGGTGGGGTGCGTGGGTGGCACGGTTCCCAGGAGAGCGCTCGGTACCGCTCGGCACTCCAGGGCTACGTGACGCAAGCCCTTTGGGCTTTGGGGCGCTGCCGGGTCGTGAATGACCTTCAACCTGCGGCGGCGAGGATCTCCGGTTTCTGGCGCACGAGGCTGAGCAGTTTCAAGGCCGCGCCGCTGGGCTTGCGGACGCCGCTTTCCCAGGAGATGGCGGTGTTGCGGGGCACGTTGAGCAGCGCGGCAAAGGCGGCCTGGCTGACGCCGAGGCGGGTGCGGATGCGTTTGATGTCCGCCGGCGGCAAGGGCTTGAGCTTCGGCGGCACGGTCACCTGGGTGATGCGCACACGCGGCATGGCCTTGCCGACCTTAGCATGCTTGGCGAAGGCTTGCACGCGCTCGACGAGCGCCTTGGGATCAAACTCGACTTCCTGACGGGTGTTTTTCATGGGTGGTAGCACTCTTTGATGATCTGGACGGCTTCGCGCAGCGCCTTCTTGTCGGCGGCACTGAGCGTGGCCTTGGCTTGCTTGGTGTAGAAGTGAAACAGGACGATGCACCGTGCGCGGGGAAGCCAGAGGTAGATCACACGGGCTGATCCGCTCTTTCCCCGGTGGGCGAGGCGAAACCGCGCTTTTCGCAGGCCGCCGGTTCCTTGAATCAAATCGCCCGCCTCGGGTGAGGCGGCGAGTTCATTCTGGAAACGCCTCAATTCCTCGTCGGAGGCCATTTGCAGGCACTCCTTCGTGAAACCGGGCAGTTCGGCGAAAAACAGGTTCACCGGGGAACTACCACCATGTCATACAGCTCGGCAAGTCGGCATTTGCGGCCAAGCCCACGGAAAGCGACCGTCGGAGAACGGAACCGCGTGGCGGTTCGTGCTCCGGCGGGATGCGTGGGTGGTGCGGTTCCCAGGAGAGCGCTTGCTACCGCTCGGCACTCCTGGGCTGCCTGATGAATGTCCCCCTGGGCTTTGGGCCCTAGAGGGACGGACACTTTGTTTCCCAATGCGCGAGGTAGCGGCGCAAATGCCCGTGTTTGCAGCGCAAATGCACGCGATAGCGGCGCAAATGCCCGTGTTTGCGGCGCAAATGCACGCGATAGCGGCGCAAATGCCCGTGTTTGCAGCGCAAACGCGCGAGATAGCGGCGCAAATGCCCGTGTTTGCAGCGCAAATGCGCGAGGTAGCGGCGCAAGTGCCCGTGTTTGCGGCGCAAATGCCCGTGTTTGCAGCGCAACTGCGCGAGGTAGCGGCGCAAGTGCCCGTGTTTGCGGCGCAAATGCCCGTGTTTGCAGCGCAACTGCGCGAGGTAGCGCCGCAAATGCCCGTGTTTGCAGCGCAAATGCGCGAGGTAGCGCCGCAAATGCCCGTGTTTGCAGCGCAAGTGCGCGAGGTAGCGGCTGAAAAGCGCGTTCTTCTGGCGGAAGTGCCCGTGGTTCCGGCAGAAGCGCGGGTTCTTCCGGCAGTCGATCGCGTTCCACCGGCGGAACGGCGCGTTCTTCCGGCGGAAGATCACGTTCCACCGGCAGAAGAATGCATTCTTCCGGGAGAAGAACGCATTCTTCGGGCGGAAGTGCCCGTGGTCCCGGAGGGAAATCGCTGGGTTCCGGCGGAAGTGGGCACGTTTCCGGCAGAAGATCACGCTCCACCGGCGAAACTCCCGGTATTCCCGGCGATGCTTTCTTTTTGGCCCGTGGCGTGACTTCACGTCGTGCTGAACCGCCACGCGGTTCCGTCTTGCAGCCCAAGGGTGCCGAGCCTTGGGCCAGCGCTCCCTTGGGATTCGCGTGTCCCACCGCCCCCATCACGTTCCCGGACCGCCACGCGGTCCCGTCATGGGCGATGCGCTGCCGCAGGGACGGTCGGATGACGGAACCGCGTGGCGGTTCGTGCTCCGGCGGGGTGCGTGGGGGGCGGCTCCCAGGAGAGCGCTCGCTGTCGTTCGGCACTCCTGGGCTGCCTGACGAACGTCCCCTTGGGCTTTGGGCCATAGAGGGACGGACACTTTGTTTCCCAATGCGCTAAGTCGCGGCGCAAATGCCCGTGTTTGCAGCGCAACTGCGCGAGGTAGCGGCGCAAATGCCCATGTTTGCAGCACAAATGCACGAGGTAGCGGCGCAAATGCCCGTGTTTGCAGCGCAAATGCACGAGGTAGCGGCGCAAATGCCCGTGTTTGCAGTGCAAATGCACGAGGTAGCGGCGTAAATGCCCGTGTTTGCAGCGCAAGTGCACGAGGTAGCGGCTGAAAAGCGCGTTCTTCGGGCGGAATTGCCCGTGGTTCCGGCAGAAGCACGGGTTCTTCCGGCAGTAGATCGCGTTCCACCGGCGGAACGGCGCGTTCTTCCGGCGGAAGATCACTGGATTCCGGCAGAAAATCACGCTCCACCGGCGAAACTCCCGGTATTCCCGGCGATGCTTTCATTTTTGGCCCCTGGCCTAGCTTCACGGCGTGTGGAACCGCAAGGCGGTTCCGTCTTGCAGCCCAAGGGTGCCGAGCCTTGGGCGAGCGCTCCCTTGGGATTCGCGTGTCCCACCGCCCCCATCACGTTCCCGGACCGCCACGCGGTCCCGTCACGGGCGATTCGGTGCCGCAGGGACGTTCGGATGACGGAACCGCGTGGCGGTTCGTGCTCCGGCGCGGTGCGTGTGTGGCGCGGTTCCCAGGAGAGCGCTCTCTGTCGCTCGGCACTCCTGGGCTGCATGAGGAAAGCCCGTTGGGCTTTGGGCATAGAGGGACAGACACTTCTTCTCGCAAGGAATCAAGGGGATTACATCAGATGCAGACTGAGAGGATTAGACCAATGGAAGCAAAAAAGGAGGCCGTTGCTAATAGCGTTACTAAACAGCTTCCGTCTGCTGTGGTCTCTTTTGGTTTTGCGGAGGGATCAATCCCGAATTTTGAGGTGTCTTCTAGGAGTCTCTTCTCTTCTTCACCTTTTTTCTTTTTTTCTTGAGCCTCTTTTGATGCCTTCTCATCGCCTTCAAATAGCTCCTCCCATTTGCCTGGAATGTATAATTCCACATTAGTTCCACCATACCAGTTTTCGGCTCTTCTTTCCAAGCGTTCGTGCCCCCTGTTATCCGTGCGAGTCATATTGAGATAAAAATGAGCGTCTAACACAAGAGCACCCTGCCACTCGATTTTTACACTACTGGACTGTGAGCCGATCTCATCGCCAATAAAATTCCACCATTCGCTGGCATTGATCTTTAGGTCTTGGTCTTGCGAAATGAATGTGTAGGTTTCTGTATTGTCGCGTGTCTGAGCAGATTTGGACGTTAGCTGCCCAATGGTTTGAGCAATTGCTAGTGCCCGCTCAATATACTTTTTGTCTTTGGCGAGCTTTTTGCGCTTTTCGATCTCTTCACGCAATCTTTGCTGTTCGGCCTCACTCATCATAGATATCTGCGTATTTGGTTTGCTCAATAAAACAGCGGGCATTTCTGCCCGCCGTTGAAAGATGAACGAACTTGGAAATTCGTTCTACTTACTGGCACGCCTCGCATGTTCCACCATTCCGCATGGCTTCGATGGAGCAGGCTTGGACTTCCTCGGCGGTGTAGCGTTTGGCGCCGACGGCTCCGTTGATGACGGCGCTGCTGATTTCCTTTTGGAACTCGGCGGTGCTTTTCTCAATGTTGGAGGCGCTGCGGGTGCGGAGGTAGTAGGTGGTCTTGAGGCCTTTTCTCCAGGCACCGCGGTACATGTGGCTGAGGGTGCTCATCTCGGTGCTGCCGAAGAAGAGGTTCACGCTCTGGCTCTGATCAATCCACTTCTGACGACGGGCGGCGGCGTCCACGAGCCAGGCCCAGTCGATGCTGAAGGCGGTGGCGTAGCGGCGCTTCAAATCGACGGGGATTTCCTCGATGGCCTCGATCTCGCCGTCCATGTACTTGAGCTTGTTCTGGATGTCGGCGGTCCACAGGCCGCGCTTTTTGAGGTCGCGGATGAGGTAGGGATTGAGGAGCATGAAGTCGCCGGAGAGATTGGCCTTCACGAGCATGTTGCTGAGCAGGGGCTCGATGCAGGGGCTGGAGCCCATGATGTTGGAGATGGTGGCGGTCGGCGCGATGGCGATGACGTTGCTATTCCGCATGCCCTGCTTGGCG
>JBIKYB010000005.1:0-55800 GCA_044355475.1 Prosthecobacter sp. | reverse complement strand
CTCTTTGAGCGGCCCCCACCATGCAAATCGTTGTTTTTTCATCGACTCCACCCCCTACTCCATCACCACCGTTTTGCCTATTGGAAGCTTTTCAAACACGACCTAGCAGGCATGAGTTGGGACGGCTGGGTGATCGAAAAACTCATCGCCGCCGCCCCCGCAGGCACCGAGGCCTTTTGCCACCGCACCTCCGCCGGAGCCGAGATCGACCTCGTGCTCGAACTGCGCCCCGGAAAACGCTGGGCCTTCGAGTGCAAGCGCAGCCTCATCCCCACTCCCGCCTGCGGCTTCTACGAAGGCTACAAAGACTTGAAACCTGAGCGCAAACTGGTCATCTATCCCGGCACGGAGAGCTACCCGCTCGGGCAAGATGTAGAGTGCGTGCCGTTGATGGAGGCGGTGGGGCACTCGGAGAACTCTGACTGCCTCTGAGTGTTCAAGCCGGAGGGAGAACGAAGGGTGTTGTCAAAGTCGAGCTTGCCTGTTTTCATTAAATTGGCTATTTTCAACGCGTGTTGAAAATAGCTGATCCACCGAAAGAGCGCGACTTGGAACCCATATTCCAAGAAGCTCTTCGCAGCTTGGTTGAGCGACTGCCGTTTTTTAAGCTGAAGTCCTTGGTGGTCGATGCTCTGATCTCGAATACTCGCGACCGAGGACGCGCGGACTTTATTCTCAAAGCGCAGATCGGAACCCGCACGTGGACCCTGATCGCCTAAGGAAAACGCCTCGGTCAGCCGCGTGAGGTAAAGACAGGCATCCTCCAACTCAAACACTACCTTTCGCTGCTGCCCACTGGAACTCCGGCCTATGGACTGCTGCTGGCCCCCTTCATCTCCGGGGAATCAGCCAAGCTATGTGCGGAGGCCGGAATTGGCTATCTCGACCTCGCAGGCAATGCCCTTCTGTCGTTCGATCAGGTCTTCATCGAGAGGAGATCGTCTGAGAACCCGTTTCATGAGAAGCGGGCGGTGAAGTCGGTGTTTTCACCGAAGGCGACCCGAGTTATTCGAGTGCTGCTGCAGGGGCCGCTTCGTGCATGGAGGACAGTCGAACTGGCTGAAGCTGCGGATGTCAGTTTGGGGCATGTCAGCGGAGTGAAGCAGATTCTCCTGGCGCAAGAATGGGCAGCAGAGGACAAAAGCGGCCTGCGTCTGGTCAAGCCGACCGCCATCCTGGACGCATGGGCCGCTATCGATCGATGGGGTGAGCGAACCCGCGAGCGTGAGTATTCATTGCTGATCAATGACCCCGCCGAGATCGCAGAGAAGCTTCACGCTTGTCTTGGAAAGCAGCGACATGCCTTCACGCAATGGTTTGCTGCCGCTCTGAGGCATCCTCATGCCAGCGTGCCGGTGACGACGGCTTACGTCGATCATTTTCCGGACGAGGAATTGCTCAAGAAAAAGCTCCTTGCGCGGCCGGTCAGCAGCGGTGGCAGGCTGCGACTTGTGGTGCCGAAGGACGCCGGCGTCTTCCGGCCATTGCAGACTGTGAAGGAACTGCCGCTGGTCAGTGATGTGCAGATCTACCTTGATGTCATCCACGCTGGACTGCGCGGCGATGAGGCGGCGGCTGAACTCCGGCGCTGGCCGGACTTTGCGGGGGGCTGGTCATGAGCAAACACGAAACCTTCACCGCCTATCCATCACGCGGTCTCGCTGCGGCTGAGTCGGCTTTGCTGACGATCTGGCCGACGCTCAGCCGCTACCAGGACGACCTCGTGCTCGTCGGAGGCCTCGCCATTCATCACCTGACAAGTCGTGAAGGCACCAACTGGCCTGGAGCAGTCACGATGGATGTCGATTTCGGCATTGAGTTGTCTGCCGGAGGTGATCAGTATTCGCTTCGCTCCGATCTGGCGGGCATCGGCTTCCATGCGGACCCGCAGTTTGAGAATCGCTTGGTGCGACAAGTCGAAAATATCGCGCTCTATGTCGATTTCCTCACCGAAGCACCGCCCGCAGTCACTGGTGCGCGGATGGTCGATGATGTCGTCGCGAGCATCGTGCCCGGCATCAATCGTGCGCTGGCTTCGCGTCGCTTGGTGACCATCTCGGGCAGCGATGTCTATGGTGCCCGCCAAACGTGTGAAGTTGCCGTGGCGGACATCGGGCCGTTGCTGGTCCTGAAGCTCAATGCCTTCGGTGGCCCCACGGGTCGTCGTCACCCAAAGGATGCCTATGATGTCCTTCTCGCCGTGACTGCTTTTGTCGATGGTCCTGCCGCTGCGTTGTCCGCCTTTCATGCTGAGGCCCTGATGGGCAATACGGGTTACGAATCTGCGATTCAGGCCCTGCGTCGTGACTTCATCGACATCAATGCAGATGGTCCGATTCGCGCCGCCGAGTTCCTTCGCGGCACCCGTGGCGATCTGATTCGTGCTCGTGAGGAACTCGTGACAGCCGCGAGGTTTCTTCTGGGTGAGTGACTGGCTTCGATTGCCAATCGAAGCTACGCAATCAGCCCCTTCACCACCTTCGCGGGATTCACGCCGGTGAGGCGGAAGTCGAGGCCTTGGAAGCGATAGCTGAGCTTGTTGTGATCGAGGCCGAAGAGGTGCAGGATGGTGGCGTGGAAGTCGTGCATGGACACGGGATCGCGGGCGACGTGCCAAGCGAAATCGTCGGTCTCGCCATGCACCTGGCCGCCTTTGATGCCGCCGCCGGCCATCCAGAGGCTGAAGGCATAGGGGTGGTGGTCGCGGCCGGTGATTTTCGAGGAGCCCTTGCGGTTCTCGCCGAGCGCGGTGCGGCCGAACTCGCTGCCCCACACGACGAGAGTGGTGTCGAGCAGGCCGCGTTGTTTGAGGTCCTTCAGCAGCGCGGCGATGGGTTGATCGACCATTTGGCAATTGTGCGCGAGTTGCGGATCGAGGGCGCTGTGATGATCCCACGAGGCGTGGATGATGTTCACGAAGCGCACCCCGCGTTCGACCATGCGCCGCGCATTCAAACAGTGGCGCGAGAAGGTCTGGAAATTGCCGATGCCACCGAGGTTGCTCTTGATGGGTGGCTCGATGCGATTCACGCCGTAGGCATCCAGTGTGGCTTGCGATTCGCCACTGAGATCGACCAGTTCCGGCGCGGCGCTTTGCATGCGGAAGGCGAGTTCGTAGCTATTGATGCGAGCCGCGATCTCGGGATCGCCGATGTGCTTGTGCTGGAGTTTGTTCAGGTCGTTCAGCGCACGAATGCTGGCGGATTGCATCTCCGGCGTGATGCCGTCGGGATTGGCGAGATTCAAAACCGGCGAGGCTCCATTGCGAAACATCACGCCCGCATACGACGACGGCAAAAAGCCGCTCGACCACGTCGAGCTGCCGCCGGGCAGGCCGCGGCCCTTGCTCACCATCACGACATACGACGGCAGCTCCTGCGAGGCATTGCCGAGGCCGTAAGAGACCCACGAGCCGACGCTCGGACGCCCGAGCAGCGCCGCGCCGCAGTTCAGCATGAGCTGGCCCGGCAGGTGGTTGAACTGATTCGTGTGCATCGACCGCACCAGCGCAATGTCGTCCGCGCAGGTGGCGATGTGCGGCAGCAGATCGCTGATCTCCATGCCGCATTGACCATGTTTTTTGAATACACGTTTCGTGCCCATCACGGTGGCTGATTCCTTTTGCAGAAAGGCGAACTTGGCATTGCCCACGATGGAGTCAGGCAGCGGCTGGCCGTCGTATTTGTTCAGCAACGGCTTCGGATCAAAGAGATCCATCTGCGACGGCCCGCCTTCGAGGAAAATGAAGATGCAGCGCTCCGCCTTCGGCGCGAAATGCGACACGCGAGTCGAGAGCGGATTCGCCGGAATGCTCGCATCATCCGCCAGCAAGCCGTCCTGCTTCAGCAGCGATGCCAATGCTAGAGTTCCCAGGCCGCATGAACTCGTCGCGAGGAAGTCGCGTCGAGTTTGGGTGAGGTTTTGTTCGAAGGGGGACATCGCCTGATCTTATCGCTGATTCAGAGCAGATTCTCCCCGCCTGTGTATTTCTTCACCACGTCAGGATCGAGTTCGAGACCTAGGCCCGGTCTCGTGGGGATCGCCAACATGCCGTCGCCATCGAGTTTCCATCCGCCGAGGGTGATTTCGTCAATGAATGGCGATCCGGTAAGGTATTCGACCAGATCGGTGCCCGGGAAGGCTGATGCGAGGTGCAAATCGGCGGCGAGACCCACGGCCGTGTTCCAGCCGTGCGGAATGAACTGCACGCCATGCTCCTGCGCCATCCATGCGATGCGGCGTTCTTCACTGATGCCGCCGACCTTGGTGACGTCGGGCTGGATGATGTCGAAAGCGCGCGCTTCAAGGAAAGGCTGGAAGGCCTGGCGGCGCGTGAGCACCTCGCCACCGCTGATCGGCACGGGCGAGTGCTCGCGGAGCTTGGCGAAGTCTTCGAGGGAGTCGGGCGTGAGGGCTTCTTCAAACCAATGCACGTCGTAGTCGGCCAGCATCTTCGCGGTGTTGAGCGCCCACTTGTAGCCGTTCGTCCAGTGCGCGTCGCTGCCTCCTGCATCGACCATCAGCTTGTTCTCTGAGCCGACGGCTTCGCGTGCGGCTTTGACGATGGCTTCGTCCGTGGCTGCGTTGCGACGACCGAACGGTCCCCAGCCGATCTTGAAGGCGCGGAAGCCCTGCTCCTTCACCTTGAGAAGGTGATCCCGCAGCTTCTCGGGTTCATCCATGAGCAGCGAGGCATAGGGCTGCACGCGTTCGCGATAACGTCCACCGAGCAGACGGCCGACGGGCTGTCCCGTGGCCTTGCCGAGTAAATCCCATAGCGCGATGTCGATGCCGCTAATCGCGTGCGTGATGGAACCGCCGCGACCGAGCCAGAACATGTTCTGATGCAGCTTCTCGCTTACGCGTTCGGGTTCGAGGGCGTTCTCGCCGCGATACAGCGGCTCCAGCACCGCGAGTGAAGCACGCACGAGCGCATCATTGGTGAACACGCTGCCGAGTCCTATGGCTCCTTCATCGGTGTGAACGGCGATGAGCGTGTGGACGCAGTCTTCGGGCCGGAGTTCATTGCTCCAGCCGCCTTCAGGTGTGGCTCCGCGCAAACCTGCGCAGCGGATTTCTCGGATTTTCATGGGAGTAGCATCGCCTTTCTAGGCTGTGGTCTTGGGTTAAGTGTGATGATGATTGCTGAGCGTGCGGCACAGGCTAGAAAGCCTATGCTACGTTACGCGAGAACATTTTAACTTTCGGCTCAAACATCACCGCAGAGTCCAGAGGGAACATGGGACGGGCACACTGGGTGTGGCCGAGGCTGCGGAGATTGGCACTTGTGGAGCCCGGTGCATCTACGTCGATGTAAAGCGAGGCCCACTCTTTGAACATGTGCGGCTCACAGTGCGGTGACTTCACCACGACGGCTCCAAAATGTTTGGGATCGCAGCCATGCGCCAAAAATAGTGCGCGATCGTAAAGGCTCACCGCGCGGCTTGTGACGATCAGCGTGATGTTGCCGACTTGAATCACCGCCGTGGGTCCAGCTTGCCACAACTCACGTGTCGTCTCGCTGTGAAACCAGCCGTCCGACAGCATCCGCACTCGTCCCTCAATCGGCAGCGGCATGAAGCGCTTCGTATCCAAAGCGCCGCCGACTGTCGTCTTTACTTCGTCGCCCACGCCAGCGGCAAAGCTGGCCTCCACCGCACCAGGATCAACAATGGGGATCAAGGCGGTGCCTTCATAGTCCGCTTCGATCAGCGCTCGCAGGATCGCATTGCTGTCGCCCGACGCTCCTGAGCTAGTCGCATCGGCAGCATCGACGAGCACCACTGTGCCGGAGGAATTCTCCTTCGTCATTCGTGCCGCATGAACCAAACTCGTCAGCGGCACCTGCATCTTCTGATGATGTTCCCAAAACAAGTTCGCGATGCGCAGTGCCTCGCGCTCGGCTCGTGCGGGATCATTGTCCGTCACCACGAAGCTGTTCGAAGCAAGCGCAGGCACATCGGTGAACGGATTGCCCCACATCATCGCCGCCGAGAGGCCGCCAGCGCTTTGCTCGATCTCCTTCGCCGCATTCACTGCGTGGCGGATCGACCCGCTCGCTGTGATGAGTTCATCACCACGCACAAGGGCAGGCACAGTCACCTTCGCGGTCACCGGCCTCACTTCACCTGCGACGAAGCGCAGCAGTAGTCGCGCGGCACGCTCGCCGGTGCCGAAGAAATCGACGTGTGGATAGGTGTGAAACGCCACGGCTGCATCGCTCTGCTCCAGCATTCGGTCCGTGAGGATGCCATGCAGATCGAGTGAAATCACGATGGGCACCTTCTCGCCGACAATCTTTCGTGTTTGCTCCAGCAACCATCCTTCCGGGTCACCCTCGCTCTGAGTCGCCATTGCGCCGTGCAGCGAAAAATAAACACCATCTACCTTGGGCGCCGCTTTGATGCTGGACAGCAGTTCGCCTGCCAGTCGCTCAAACGCCACATCCGCCAGCGTGCCGCCGGACGTGATGAAATGCGCGCTGCACGTCGGCACGAGTTCCACGCCCGGCGTCGCGTCAAACACACTCAACGCCCCGCCCACTTCACTGCGCACCTGCCGATGGTAGCCGAGAATCGACTGACCATGACGGAGTGTGAAGTCTTCGTAGCCGCTGAGGACTGGATTGAAGGTAGAGACTTCCTGTTTGCATTCGGCGATGAGGATTAGGGACATGTGCGTCTCTTTCTACGGCGCGATAACGCCAGCCTTCACCTACGATTCATCAAAATAACCGGCTCTCACCGGTTCATCGGCGTTGATGTTCATCACCGCCCAGTCACCGAGACGTGGGAACAGCATGTAGTTGAATGCGGCGAACTCCTTCTCGTGGAAGGTGTGGCCGCTGTTGATGACGATGTAGCGATTCGCCGCAAGCGGACTGGCACAAATGAAAGCGGGCGCGTGATCGCCCGCCGGTTTCGCTTGGTCACCGAGACTCACTTCAGCGCGAGTCCAAGTCACAGGCAGCTTCGGCAGGGCTTTGGCGATCCATGCGTTGCTGCCCGGATCGCCGAAGAGGATGAGGTGCTTGTCGCGCAAGTCTGCCTCGGTGACTTCGGTGTCGTTCTTCACGGGCAGGTCGCCACGCATGTAGCGCGCCCATTCGTATTCGAAGCGCTTCAGGTTTTCCTGAGCCCAGGTGTTCACTTCGGCGTTCCAAGGCTTGCCGGTGCCGCGCACGCAAAGGAATGGCGTGGCGAAGGCATCATCAATCGGGCCTTGGAGGCCGGGGCGTTTGCCTTCGAGTGCGATCTGGTTGCGCGGGCCGTCGCATTGCCACGAATCGCCCGACTTTGTGAAAACGAGGGAGTCATCGGCCTTGTGCGGAGGCAAAGCGATCTCGAGACCAGTGATGCGCATCTTGGACACCGGACGATGGATGGCGAAGCGAGTAATGTTGCGCACTTCGCTGACTTCGATGACGTCATCAATCACGTTGGCAAGGAACTCGGCGCGATCGTAGTGCTTGCCGAGGCTGAGCAGCTCCAGCCAGTGACAGCGGTTGTATTTGAGCGTCCAGGTGACGAAACGAATCTGCTTGGGATCGTGATTGAGTCCTTTGGCGACGTGTTCGCTGATTCGGCGCATTTGCTCGGCGTGAGTCTTGGGATCAATGACGTGCCCGGTGCCCGGCGAGATGAGATTGGTAAACGGAATGCCCTCCTTGGCGAAGGCCTCGCCCATGATGACGTGCGCTTGGAAGAAGGTGTCCTTGTCGCCAATTGCCGCGATGGCGAGCACGACACTGGCGTTCGCGGCGTAGTCCACGGAGTCGAGCATGTGCAGGCCGATCTCTTGATGCGGTGGCAGCGGACCAACCTTGATGAAGTTCGGAATCGGCGTCTCGGAGAAGCGATGCGTGTCCACATAACCGCAATACGGCCCGATGGCGACGAAGCGGTCGGGGTGCTTCAATCCGAGGTGCCAGGTGCCGGAGGCTCCCATCGACATGCCGCGCAGCACGATGCGGTCACGGTCGATCTTGTAGTTGCGGCACACGGCCTCAATGGCCTCGAACACATCCGTCTCGCCGGCCCAGCGGTAGCAGTTCTCGACGCGACCGAGCGGGTGCAGCTCGATGAAATCAACCTCAGGGCCGGGTTTGTTGGCATCGCCTTCATCGAAGCGTGACATGAACTTCAGCTCGCTCATGCCCACGGGCTTCGAACTGCCGTGCAGCACGACATCGAGCCGCATGGACTTTGTGCCATCGTAGTTCTTCGGTATGATGACGCCGTAGGGCTGTGTCGATCCATCGACGGCGGAAACAAAGCCGCGCACGATTTTGCCTTTCTTCGTGGTCCATGGTGATTGATTCGCCACCAGAGCCGTGACGCGTTTGTTGCCGCGAGCGAGTGCCTTCTCAATCGTGGCGACATCTTTGGCGGTGAACGCGGATTCGTAGCGCAGCGCCCATTCACTGCCTTTGTGAAACACCTCGACATCGGCCAGCAGATCGGAATGAGCCGGTCGAAGCTTCGCGAGCTGGGCTTTCAGTTGTTCAGCCGACTTGTGCAAGGCGCTCGTGCTGACAGACTCGCGCAGCATGAACTCCATTGCGGTGACGGTGTCGTCGTAGTTAGTGGAATGACCGCCTGCTTCGCGATGAATGCTCAGCACCTTGCGTTTGGCCTGCTTGAGCTTCTCCACGAGTCGCAGCACGCTTTGCGGTGGCACCGACTCATCTTTTCCGCCTGTCGTGACGGCCACAGGCATCACGAAACGATCCGGCCAAAGCTCGGCGCTGCGCTTTTTGTATTCGTCAGGCACTTGGTCCTTCGTGCCGCCATACGAGGCGATGATCGCGTCTTGGAACTTGCCATACTCGATCATGTTCGCTGTTCCGTTCAGGCTGCACACACCCGCGATCAGCTCAGGATGCAGTGCCGCGAAGATCAGGGCCGAGGTGCCGCCCATCGAGCCTCCGGCAATGAACACACGACCCATTTGGTGCCGCCGTTTGAGTTCAGCGATGATCTGCACGACATCCGCCTCAGCCTTCGGTCCCATCCATGATGTCTTGGCGCGATAGTCAGGCGAAACGACAATCAAACCATGTTTCGCGGCGACATCACGCAGGCCCTTGCATTCACCCCGGTCAGCCTTGATGAACTGCCAGCGGTCTGATCCGTGGCCGTGAAGGGCGATAACGACATCGCGACCTGCTTTGGAAGCCACATCACTCGGAACGAGTTCCACATAGAGCTGCTCGGTGCCGTCGAGCGTGGATTTGAAGATGATGTCTGCGGGTTCGGCAGCCCCTGCACTGCTGGCGATGAGGACGAGGCATAGAAGTGCTTTCATGGTTGGTTGCGCGGAATCACTGGCAGTACAATGTGGGATGCTTGTCCGGTCGTGTGCATGATCTTTTGCGTGGCGACGACGCTTGTTGTTTCGAGGCCGATGTTGTCTGCGCCGGTGTTGAGGTTGCGCAGGTAGAGGGGGAAGTAGCTGCTGGAGATCTCGACGCGGATGCGGTGGCCCTTCGCGAAGGCGTTGGCAGTGGCCCGCCAGAATTCGATGGTGTATTCATACACTTGGTTGGGCTCGATGAGGCTGAGCTTGTCGGGATTGAAGGTGCCAGCGTGCTCGGGATCACGATGGCGCGCGCGCATGAGGCCCTCGCAGAGCATGGCGGAGAATCCGTCGGGCTGCACGTCGATGAGACGGACCATCCAGTCCGTGTCGCGGGCGGAGGTGGCGGCATAGAGCTTGGCGGTGATCGGGCCGGTGACTTCGACCTCTTCATCGAGCGGCGGCGTGGTATAGACGAGCACATCAGGTCCGCTGGCCGATTTGCGTGTGTCCACTGCTCCGTCCTCGATATGTCCGCTGGTGAAGTCCGAAAGCGTCGGCTTGGCGGGATCATAGACATACGAATCAGACGTGTCATCGCCCGACGCGGGTGGCGTCGTGCTCAGCACGCCGTCGCCGCTTGTCGAGTTCGCGTGGCCTTTGCTGTGGAAATAATACTTCGTCCATCGTGTCTGCGGCAGTGGCCAGTCCTGCTCGGCGTGCCATTGGTTGCGGCCCATCACGAAGACATGCACGGGCGCGTCTTTCATCACGCCGTTGTCGATGCCCTTGAGCCAATGGTCGAACCAGCGGCACACGTAACCATCCCAATTGATCACCGCATCAGCGCCGTAATCGAACGCGCCTACTTTGCGGTTCTGATTGAAGATGTGCGGCCACGGGCCAATCACGAGCCGGGGACGGCGTGCGTCGGGTGTCGCCCCGTATTTTTTCATCGCAAGGTAGTTCATCGGCGAGCCGTTGGCGTCTCCATCAAACCAGCCGCTGACCGCAAGCGATGGCACCGCGACCTTTGCGTAGCTCTTCGGAGTTTGATAAGCGATGCCGCGCCAATACGGATCGCTCGCCGTGTTGCCGCGAATCCATTTCTCGAACCACGGCGCATCGAGCGCGCCGCGAATCTCGTTCAGCTTGAGGTAGGGCAACTGCATGTAGTCGCTGAGTCGCCGCTCGCTGGACGCGAAGCCACCGTAAGGGCCGGGGCCGATGATTTGACCCACGCGTCCGGCCATGGCTCCGGCCCAGTCAACCATCACGCCCTGGAGCACGCCGTTTTGGTAAGGCAGGTTGTAGAACTGATCGGGCGGCGCGACCTCCGGCACGATGGCCTTCAGCGACGGGGGCGCCTGCGTGGCGGTCCACCATTGCGTCCAGCCCATGTAGGAAAGGCCCATCATGCCCACCTTGCCATCGCACCACGGCTGTTTGGCGAGCCACTCGACGAGGTCGTAGCCATCGTTCTTGTGCTTCGGGTTAAACGGATCCCACTCGCCCTCCGAATCGAAGCGACCACGCGAGTCCGCCACTGCCACCACATAGCCTCGCTGCGCGAACCAGGTGCCGCGCTTTTGATAACCCGGATTGTTGCCGTAAGGCGTGATGATCAGGATCGCTGGGAAACGCCCGTCGGACTTCGGCTGAAACACATCCACGGAAAGCCGCACGCCATCGCGCATCGCAGCTTTGTTGCCGCGCGTCGCTTTGACTTCGAACTGCTCGGCGGAGTATTGGCCGGGATCGGGCGCTTCTGCTGGAAGAGCGGCCAGCGGAGCCAACAGCAGAGCGGTAAAGATGAGGAGGATCGGTTTCATAGGCTTCAATAGTCCGGTTGCATCACCTGCGCCTCAATGTCCAAACCGCCGCGCTGGCTCCAGGCTTGCTGCATCGCCTTGAACCATGGTCCGGGCTTGCCATCGCCGATGGGGATGTTGTTGATCTTCGTGCAGGGAGCGAGGCAGTATGGCGTGGTGGTGAGCCAGGCTTCATCGGCGTTGATCACGTCGTAGGGCTGGAAGTCTTTTTCGATGAACTCCATGCCAAGGCTGGGCGCGAGTTCCTTCACGGTTTGCAGGCTGATGCCCCAGAGGATGTTGCGCGTGGTGGGCGTGATGATGGTGCGGCCTTTGATGATGACGAAATTCGAGCCGGCGCACTCGGTGACGTTGCCATCGAGATCGAGCAGCAGCGTGATCGCACGCGGGTCCACGGCCTGCGACTGCTTGTCGGCGAGGAACCAATGCAGGCGGCTGCGGTTCTTCATCTTCGGCTCGATGCACTGTGGCGGGATGTGCCGGATCGACGGCGTGACGACATGCGCGCCCTCGACAAACAAATGCCGCCACATGCTGAAGCGCAGCGGAAAGGAGTGGATGCAGATCGTCGGCGTCAACGCCCCGGCCGATCCAGCACTGCCAACATAGAGCGCGTTCTCGCCTGGCGTGATGAAGTGGACGATGCCGATGTCTTCATGCTGCTGCAAAAGTTTGCAATTCGCTGCGGCAAGCTCCTGCGTCCGTGCAAGCATCTCCTCGGGCGAGAGCGGCACCGTAATGCCCGAATACTTCAGCGAGCGATACAAGCGCGCGATGTGATCCTCCGTGCGATACGGCTGATGCCGAAACGTGCGCGTCATCTCAGTGAGCGTCGCGCCGAGCACGATGCCGAGGTCGTAGATGTTCAGCTTCGCCTGCGAGGCGGGCAGGAAGCCGTTGTTCAGATAGACGATGGGTTCGCTCATGAGACGTGAGAGCTTTGTTTGATGCGATCGAAGATGTTCGATGTGATGCGTTGCGCGCGCGGGTCCACGCCTTTGGGTTCGGTGTAAACTTTGGGTCGCACATAGCCGGGTGGTGCGGACAAACCATCGCCCCACCAGCATGTGGCGGCGTTGAAGACGATGTTCTTCTTCGGACCGGGATAAATCGTCGCGGTGTAGATGCCCTCGCCCTTTGGACCTTTGGTGCCGTTGTGGGTCTTGCCGGTGGACACGACTTCGAGGCCGGGAATGTCAGCAGGCATGCCCATCCACTCCCAACCAACCAAGCCGGGAATGCCTTCGCCCTTTTTCATGCCGGTGCCTTCGAAGATCCAGTGATCCGGCATCGAGCAAAACCACGGACCGCCGCCGGTGACTGGAGGTGCGTTGCGTGCGCCGATGAGGTCCGATTCGCTCGGTGTTTGATATGGGAACTTGTCAGCGCCCGCCCAGTCGCCGCCGGGAAGACGCGGGCCAAAAGCGTCGATGCGACTGAAAATGCGGTTTGCCGCGCCGCGCGATGAAAGACGCGGATCAATGCGGCCCCAGCAGGTGTCGCCGGAGAAAAAGCAGGCGTTCACGCCCGCAGCGACGGCGGCTTTGAGCTGATCATACATCTCGATCGAATAGTATTCGTCGTGGCCGATGCTGAGGAAGCCCTTCGCTCGTAGAAGGCCTTTCGCGTCAGCATGCGTGTCGAGATTCGAGATGTAAGTCACATCGTAACCGTGCTGCTCCATCCAGAACGCGAACGGAAACTCCCACAGGAACCACGAGCCCGAGCCTGTAGTCAGCCGTGCGTCGAGGATCTGGCAATACTTGCCATAGGGCCGATCGAAGCTCACATCCACGCCAGGACCGCAATACCACTTGTCCTTGCCATCATCGTAGAGCGCGAATTGGTCCGGCCAGCGGTTGTAAGCCTGCCAGGTGGTGTCGGAGCATTGGAAAAGGAAGTCCGCGCGTCGATCATCGCGCACGATGAAGATGACATAACTCTGCCATCCATCGCGTTCCGCCGTGAGCTTGCCCACATAAACTCCGCTCACCCAGTCATCGGGTATCGTCACCTCCGCGCAGGGCTCCCACTGGCACTCTCGCAAACGATTCGGACCCAGGGGCGGATCAGGCTGTGTCACGCCTTTGAACGAACCGAGACTCAGCACCTGCCTGCCACCGTCGCCTCCGTAGTATCCCGTGCGGTAGATGTCGATGGTGAACGGCGAGGGGGGATTCGTGCTGACGTGAAAGCCGATCTTCTCGCCAGCACGCACGCTGGTGCGCGAGCAGTAACCTTCGATCCACGGGCAGCGATACTTCGTCTTCGGATCAATCGCCGTCTTGGTCAGCATCCAGTCGCGCGTGCCAGGCCGCGCATTCTCCTTTTGAATCACATCGGATATCCTCGATGCATTCGCAGCGAGTCCGATCTGCGCTGACATCGCGAGAGATCCCGTTGTGGCGATGAACTCTCTCCGGTTCATCATGGAAGCATGGTTGGGTATCTCGGGTTTCATGACAGCGCGATTTCAGATTCACAAGGCGCTTGGAGGAATGAGTTTTTGCGCAGCGAGCCACGCAAGCGCGGAGGCTTTCCACTGCTCCCAGAGCGGGCCTTTGCAGCCGTTGAGGCCGTGGCCGCCGCTGGGGAGTTCGAGAAGCTCGACGGGGACGTTGTTCAACTTCATAGCTGCAACGAACTGGCGGCTGTTCTCGGGTGGGACGGGTTTGTCGTCGATGGCGTGGGCGAGGAAGGTGGGCGGTGTTTCGGTGGTGACTTGCAGTTCGTTCGAGTAGAGGCGCACTAGGTCAGGCGGGGCGTTGGAGCCGATGAGTTTTTCTTTGGAACCGTTGTGTGTGAACTCGCCCATCGTAACAACGGGATAGACGAGCCGGCCGAAGTCAGGGCGGCAACTCAGTCGCTCGATGGGATCGGCATTGGCATCATCGCCCGCATTGAAATGCGTGAGCGCAGTTGAGGCGACGTGTCCGCCGGCGGAGAAGCCGAGGATGCCGATGCGCTGCGGATAGATCATCCATGCGGCGGCATTCGCGCGAGTGAGGCGGATGGCACGCTGCGCATCGAGCAGCGGCACCTGATGCAGCAGTTCCGGCAGACGATACTCCAGGATGATGCAGGCGATGCCATGCTCGTTGAGCCATTGCGCGATGGGATAGCCCTCGCGGTCGGTGACGTGGCGGATGTAACCGCCGCCAGGGCAGAGCACGATGGCCGCGCCGTTTGCCTTGTCGGCGGATGGAAGGAAGACTTCGAGCTCTTTGGAGCAGTCTTCGGTCTTGCCGTCGCCGATGGGCGCTTTGCCAGCGGGCCAAAGCGGGATGCGATGAGTGGGTGTTGGCTTGGCGACTGGGGCTGCGGATTGTGCGAGCAGATCTGAGCCGATTGCAAGGAGTGCGACGAGAGCGAGAGCCGCTGTTCTTTTCATGACGTGGGATATTGAGTGTGATGATCGCGTGGAAACAAGCATCGGATTCCGATGATCAAGGCGATTGCCGCCGCGAGGTAAGCGAGCGCGGTGATGGAGAGCAACCGGTCGATGCCGAGCGTCTGTTTCCAGAGGCCACCGAAGAGCGTGGCAAAGCCGGACATGATGGCACCGAAAAAGTTGAGCATGCCCACGGCAGTGGCACGGGCGTCTGAGGAGACGACATCAAAGGCCGCAGGAAAGATGTTTGCGATGAAGAGACCGCTGAACAATCCGAAGCCTGTGGCGGCGATGCGGGTGACCAGTAGGGTGTCGCTATTGCCGAGAAAATGAATGCATGGCGCGGAAAGCACGAGTCCGGCGACGATCAGCCAGAAGCGCGCGGCTTTTAACCGTACATGCAGCTCGTCCGCGACCATGCCGCCGATTAGGATGCCGATGAAGGTGGCGGATTGCAGGAAGACGGTGGCGTTAAAGGCGGCATCGGCTTGGTTGAGCGCGAACTTGCCATGCAGAAAGGCGGGCAGCCAGCCGTAAAGCAGCCACAAGCCGAAAACGAAGACGGGAAACACGACGCAAAGCATCAAGAACGTGCGGGAGCGACCCAGCGAGGCGAAAGAGAGCTTTGCGCCTTGCTCGGGCGAGGGTTCGCCAACTTTGCACAAGAAGGCGAAGTAGGGCAGCGCATACAGCACGCCGACCGCGCCTAGGATGAAGAACGCCTCGCGCCACTGGTCGCGATCCGCCATCCAGCCGCCAAACCAACTGCCTGCGACCGTCCCGGCGATTTGCCCAGTCATAAGGATCGACACAGCACGTGAGCGTTTTGCTGCCGGGTAGGCATTCGCTGTCAGCGCGACCGCACTGGACATGTAGAGCGACTCCGACACGCCCATCGCCGCACGCATCGACAGCAGCATCACACCACTGGCCACGAGGCCAGTGCCGATGGTGACGATGCTCCAGACCACGAGGCTGAGCACCACGAGCAGCCGCTTGGAGAAGCGATCCCCGAGATAGCCAGAAATCGGGCAGCCAAAGGCATACACCCACAAGAACATTGCGCCGACATAGCCGAGCTGCGCGTCGCTCATCTTCAGATCGGCTTTCAACGAGGGAAACATCGAAAAAACGGCCTGACGGTCGCAGTAGTTCAGGAAATACGCGAACCACATGAAGGCGACGAGCGCGCCAGCGCGGGTGATGGGTGCTGCGGTCGTCATGGGATGAGGCGGAGACGAATACGCAGATCGGAAGAAGACAAAATCATGAGGAGGCGAATCATTTTCATGAATGTCGACAAATCGCAGGTTCTGATTTTGTCTTCATTCCTAAGGTATGAGACGGCCTTGTGCCGCCGTAGGAAACGGGCGTCTTTTTCCCTCCACCGCATGTTTCGTCCCTTTTTTCTTTCAATGCTCATGCTCGCCGTGCCTTTGGCCGGCGCGGCGGAGCTGTCGTTCAACCGCGACATCCGCCCGATCCTCAGTGACAACTGCTTCTACTGCCACGGGCCGGACAAAAACAACCGCAAGGGCGACCTGCGGCTCGATGTGCGCGAGGAAATGATCAAGCTGGGGCCGCAGACCTTGATCGAGCGCATCCACACGACCGATGCCGATGATCTGATGCCACCGGCGGAGTCACACAAGAAGCTCTCGGCGAAGCAGAAGGACACGCTGAAGCAATGGATCGCCGAAGGGGCGAAGTATGAGCCGCATTGGGCGTTTGTGCCGCCGGTGAAATCGAAAGCGGGTCACTCGATTGATGATTTCGTCCGGGCTGAGTTGAAGAAGCACGGGCTTCAGCCTGCGCCGAAGGCTTCACGGGAAACTTTGATGCGGCGGCTGGCTTTGGATCTCACGGGCTTGCCGCCGAAGGTGTCTGACAGGGCTGACCTGAATGACTTTATTGACGGGTTGCTGCAATCACCGCATTACGGCGAGCACATGGCGGTCGCGTGGCTGGATGCGGCGCGGTTTGCGGATACGAATGGCTACCAGGTGGATCGTGATCGCGAGCTGTGGCCGTGGCGGGACTGGGTGATCAAGGCTTTCAACGCGAACATGCCTTTCGATCAGTTCACCATTGAGCAGCTTGCGGGGGATTTGCTGCCGAATGCCACGCTGGATCAAAAGATCGCCACCGGCTTTCATCGCAATCACATGCTGAACGAGGAGGGCGGCATCATCGCGGAGGAGTTCCTCGCCGAATACACGGCTGATCGCGTGGAGACGACGGCGGCCGTATGGATGGGACAGACCTTCAACTGCTGCCGCTGCCACGATCACAAGTTCGATCCCTTCACCGCGAAGGACTTCTATGCGATGAAGGCCTTCTTCCACAACGTGCCGGAGCGTGGCGTGGGCATTTACAGCAATCCGGTGCGCACCAATGCGCCGCCTTTTGTGAAACTGCCCGCTCTGGAGCTTGAAGCGAAGATTGCGGCACTGAGCGCGAAGCTCCAACCCGTCGAGGACAAGCTCAAAGGCCTCGCGGCAGGTGATCTGGAGCCTTGGGCCAAAAAGCTCGTCGCAGCGAAAATCGACTGGCAGGCGCTGGAGCCACAAAAAGCGACCGGAGGCGACAATCCGCCGCAAATCACCAACAAAGCCGTTTTGATCGGTCCGCAGGAAACGCGGGCCAACAACATCGTGATCAAGGCGAAGCTGCCAGCGGGCAAAATCAAGGCGATACGCCTCGAATGCTCCACCACGGCTCCTTCGGCCAGTTTTCAATGGAGCGAGCTCAAAGTCGGCAAAACGAAGCTCCACGCCATCGACGCCACGCATGCCAACGTGCTCGACAACGACCGCAAAACCCGCTCCGTGCTCTCGGTGGCACCGAACAAGCCGGTGCAGGCCCTTTTTGAGCTCGAAAAGCCTCTCGACGCCTCCGAAGTGGACATCACGATCGGTGTCGAGAATGCCGGCGGGCCTTCGCAGTGGCGTTTGTTTGCCACCACGAACGCCACGGAGCTGATCGCGCCCGCGAGCATCGTGATCATCGCGCAAAAAGAGGCCGCCAAACGCACCGCGGCTGAGCGCAAGCAGCTCGCGAGCTTTCGCCTGGCGCAGATGCCTGAGCACCGTCGCTTGAGTGAAGAGGAGGCTGCTTTGAAGAAGCAAACCGCCACAGCAGAGGCAGAGATTCCCACCACGCTGGTCATGGAGGAACAGAAGGAGATGCGTCCCACATTCATCCTGATGCGCGGTGCTTACGACAAGCCGGGTGAGAAGGTCGTAGCCGCCACGCCGGCGGTTTTGCCAGCGCTCGCCGCTGATCTGCCGAGCAATCGCCTCGGACTCGCGAAGTGGCTCGTGAGCCGTGAGAATCCGCTCACGTCTCGCGTGATCGTGAACCGATTCTGGCAGCACTTCTTCGGCACCGGTCTAGTGCGCACCAGTGAGGACTTCGGCTCTCAAGGTGAGCCACCGAGCCATCCCGAACTGCTCGACTGGCTCGCGGTGACGTTTCAAGAAAGCGGCTGGGATGTGAAGAAGCTCGTGAAGATGATCGTGACCAGCGAGACGTATCAGCAGAGTTCTCAGTTTTCGGTTCGCAGTGCTCAGTTGGACCCGATGAATACCTGGCTCTCACGCGGACCGCGTCATCGTTTGAGCGCGGAAGTCATTCGCGATCAAGCTTTGGCTGCCAGCGGGCTGCTGGTAGAGAAGATCGGCGGCCCAAGCGTGAAGCCGTATCATCCGCCCGGTCTTTACGAGCAGGTCGTGGCTCAGCGTGACAATCCCAAGGCCACCTACCAGCAAGGCAGCGGCGATGATCTGCACCGTCGCAGCCTCTACACCTACTGGAAGCGCAGCGTGCCTCATCCCGGCATGTTGCTCTTTGACGCACCTTTCCGTGAAACCTGCGCTCTCCGCCGATCACGCTCGAACACGCCGCTGCAGGCGCTCAATTTGATGAACGACCCGACTTATGTCGAAGCGGCGCGGTTTCTGGCGCAACGCATGATCCAGGAAGGTGGCACGAGCATCGAGTCACGACTCACGCATGGTTTTCGGCTTCTGCTCGCTCGAAAGCCGAGTCCGCAGGAACTCCAAGTCCTCACATCCGCCGCCGAGCGATCAATCCAAGACTTCACGAAGGACGCGGAGGCCGCCAAACAGCTCCTCACCTTCGGCGAGGCCAAGACGGACGACAAACTGAGCGCTGCTGAACTCGCCGCCTACACCACGGTCGCCAGCACGCTGATCAATCTCGACGAAACCATCACCAAGGAGTGACCTCATGAGCACCGAATCCTCCCTCGCACCCTTTTCGCGTCGCAACTGGCTCAAGAGCCTCGCACTGGCGTCGCTTGCGAATCCGAAGCTCTTCGCCGCGCCTGCGGCTCACTTTGCGCCGAAGGCGAAGCGCATCATCTTGCTCACACAGGCGGGTGCGCCGTCGCAGCTCGATCTGTTTGATTACAAGCCGGGACTGGCCTCGCAGTTCGACAAGGATTTACCGAACTCCGTGCGTGGCGAGCAGCGGCTCACGGGCATGACGGCGGGGCAGAAGCGCTTTCCCATCGCACCATCGGTGTTCAAGTTTGCGCAGCATGGGCAGAGCGGCATGTGGTTGAGCGAGTTGCTGCCGCACACGTCGAAGTTCGCGGATGAGATCTGCCTCATCCGCTCGCTGCACACGGAGGCCATCAACCACGATCCGGCGATGACGCTGCTGCAAACGGGGCATCAAATCGGCGGGCGGCCCGCGTTTGGCGCGTGGGTGTCGTATGGCCTCGGCTCCGACAACGCGGATCTGCCCGCATTCGTCGCGCTCATCTCGCGACCCAGCGGCCCCACCAACGCGCAACCGCTGCACGAGCGCATGTGGGGCAGCGGTTTCCTGCCCTCGAAGTATCAAGGTGTGCGCATGAGCTCTGGCAAAGACCCCGTGCTCTTCCTTTCCAATCCGCCCGGCATCACCACCGAGCGACGCCGTGCCATGCTCGACGATGTCGCCGCGCTGAACCGCCTCAAGCTCGCCGATTACCACGATCCCGAAACGCAGGCCCGCATCGATCAATACGAGATGGCCTTCCGCATGCAGTCCGCCGTGCCCGACCTCGCCGATCTCTCCAAAGAGCCCGCCGACATCTACGAGCGCTACGGCCCCGAGTCGAAAAAGCCCGGCACCTACGCCGCTAACTGCATCCTCGCCCGCCGACTTGCCGAGCGCGGCGTGCGTTTCATCCAGCTCTACCATCGCGGCTGGGACCAGCACAACAACCTGCCCAGCGGCATCAAGAGCCAGTGCCACGACACCGACCAGCCCACCGCCGCGCTTTTGGCCGAACTCAAAGAGCGCGGCATGCTCGATGACACGCTGGTCATCTGGGGTGGTGAGTTTGGCCGCACGGTGTATTCGCAGGGCGTGCTCACCCGCGACAATCACGGACGCGATCACCACCCGCGCTGCTACAGCGTCTGGATGGCCGGAGCCGGTGTCAAAGGCGGCCACGTCCACGGCGAGACCGACGACTTCAGCTACAACATCGTCAAAGACCCCGTGCACATCCACGACCTCAACGCCACCGCGCTCCACCTCCTCGGTCTCGACCACACCCGCCTCACCTACCGCTTCCAAGGCCGCGATTACCGGCTCACGGACATCCATGGCGAGATCGTGAAGGGCGTGCTGGCGTGAGGCGTGCCATCAAGCACGCAGCACTTCGCGTTCGCTGACCTGTTTCGCGATCACAGCCACGCAATCACCCTGCTGAGTCAGACACGGTGCCCGCATGGTGATGAGGTAGCCGCTGCTGGCGGCAACAATCTGCTCCGGCGCACGATCGGGGCGCTCCAAATGATGGATGTAGCCGACGACCTGGCCTTTTTTCACCTTCGCGCCCAGATCGAACGTGACCTCGAAGATGCCTGACTCGGGTGCGAGGAGGTAGTCTTCGCGATTCGTGGCCTGCGTGATGATTGCGGGGGCTGTGCGCGGCTGTTCACGACCTTTGAGCGCACCGACGTGAATGAGCGCATTCTTCAAGCCACTCTGTGCGATGCGGTGTACGCTGGCGGGAATGCACTCGCCACCGCCAAGTTCAGTGGTGATGACGAGTTTGCCCTGATTCTCCGCTTCGACAGGCAGCAGGCCGGTTCCGGCGATGTCCGCATAGATGAAACAAAACTCCGTGCCCAAGGCGAGCATGGCAGCGAACATCTTCGCTCGTTGCTGACGATCCGGCACGAGATGCATGTGTGCGCACGGCACAAACTCCATGCTGCGCCCACCGCTGTGAATGTCGATGACGACGTCGCTGATCGGAAACAGCGCCGTGCGCAGGTAATGCGCGATTTGGCTCGTCACGGGGCCTTCGGCGTCGCCAGGAAAAGCGCGATTCATGTTCATGCCATCCAGTGGTGACAATCGCGTCGCCGCACGAGCCGCTGGCAAGTTCAACGATGGAATGAGAATGACGCGGCCTGTGACTTTTTCTGGCGTCAACTCGCGTGCGAGCTTCATGATCGCGATCTGGCCCTGATACTCGTCCCCATGATTGCCGCCGAGCACGAGCACGGTGGGGCCTGCGCCGCGCGACACGACGGTGATCGGAATCATCACATTCGCCCAGCCGCCGAGGTTGTGTGAGTAAGGGACTTGCAGAAAGCCTTGCTGCTTGCCCGCTTTTTCGAAGTTGAGGGAAGTGATGATCATAAAAGCGAACTACTGGCGGTTGATAAACTCGTCGAGGTTCATGAGCACACGCGCCACAGCGACGAGCGTGGCGGCTTCGACAGATTCGGAGGGCGGAACGGACTGTTCATGCGTTCCGAGCGCTTTGAGAGCTTCGGCATCGCCATTCAGCACCCGAGCTTTCTGTTCGGCATGGAAGGCCTGGAGTCGTGAGATCTCCTCCGCACGAGGCTCGCGGTTCAAAACAAGGCGGAACAGGTTTCCGAGGCGGTTGTTGTTCTCACGCAGGGCGCGAAAAGCGAGCGATTGCGCCGCTTCAACAAAGGCACCGTCGTTCATCATTGTGAGGGCTTGAAGTGGCGTGTTGCTGCGCTCGCGGCGCACACAGGCGTCGGCGGCATCGGGAGCGTCGAAGGTGGTGAGCGTAGGATACAACACGCTGCGTAGCGTGATGATGTAGAGGCTGCGGCGGTAGATCTCGTCACCATGGCTGGCTTTCCAGTTCGACGAGCGGCCCACATCAAACACATCTTCCGGCAGCGGCGGGCGGAAGCTCGGGCCGCCGAGGGTGGGCTTCAATAGACCGCTGACGGCGAGCGCGGAGTCGCGCAAGATTTCGGCATCAAGTCGAAGGCGATTTTGGCGCGAGAGGAGGCGGTTCAGGGGATCGATCATCATGATGTCGTCGCGATGCACGGAGGATTGCTTGTAGGTCGCCGAGGTGACAATCAGCTTGATGAGCTGCTTGCGGCTCCAGCCCTGACGCATGAATTCGGAGGCCAGCCAGTCGAGCAACTCAGGATGCGACGGCGGCTCGCCCGTGGCCCCGAAGTCATCGGGCGTGCTGACCAGACCGATGCCGAAAAGCTTGCTCCAGATGTGATTGACCGAGACACGGCTGGTGAGCGGATGTTGCGGCGAGACGAGCCATTTGGCGAGATCCAGACGGTTCGCCTCCTTCTGCACGGGTTTTGTCATCGGCGGCAGAGCCGAAAGACTCGCGGGAATGACATCGGGGCCGCGCCGGGTGTAATCACCGGCCATGTGGACATAGGTCTGGCGGCGATCCTTCATCACCTCGGCAAGCACTGGTGCTTGGGTGTTCGGCTCGTCTTGGTCTGCGGTGTTGTTGAAGAAGGCGTAGAAGCTGTAGTAATCACGGATGGTGATCGGGTCGTATTTGTGCGTGTGGCACTGGGCGCAGCCGACGGTGAGGCCCATCCACACGCGGCCGGTGGTGTTCACGCGGTCGGCGAGGTTTTGAAAACGCGCCTCCTCCTTGTCCACACCCGCCTCGGTGTTCAGCGCAGCATTGCGATGGAAGCCGCTGGCGGTGAGTTGTGCGAGCGTCGGCTCCGGCAGCAGATCCCCAGCGATTTGCTCGATGGTGAACTGGTCAAACGGCAGGTCGCGGTTGATGGCGTCGATGACCCAGTCTCGATAGCGCCAAGCATTCGGGCGCAGGCCATCTCCGAGAAAGCCGTTCGAGTCAGCGTAGCGGGCCATGTCAAGCCAGTGCCGAGCCCAGCGCTCTCCGAAATGGGGCGAAGCGAGGAGGCGGTCCACCAGCGCGGCATACTTGTCGTTAGACCAGTCGGACAGGTCCGACAATTCGGATGCAGTCGGAGGCAAACCAGTGAGATCGAGGAAGACGCGGCGGATCAGCGTGATGGGATCGGCCTCGGTAGCGGGCTTGAGACCATGCGGACGCAGTTTGTCTTCGATGAAGCCATCAATGGGATTCTTGCTTGTCGTCGGCACAGCGGGGCGTTTGATCGGCACAAAGGCCCAGTGATCCTGATATTCGGCCCCCTGCGCGATCCAGCGGCGAAAAAGATCGCGCTCCGTTTTCGTGAGTTGCTTCGGCGAGGACGGTGGTGGCATCACGTCATCCGGTTCGGTGGTGGTGATGCGATGCCAGAACTCGCTGTCATCCGGTTTGCCCGGCTTGATCGCTTCTTTGACCGCTTCGGCACGCACATCGAGCCGAAGGCCTGCCTCGCGCTTGTCCTCATCCGGTCCGTGGCAGGGGTAGCACTTCGAGGCGAGGATCGGTCGCACGTCGCGATTGAACTCGACGCGCTTTTCCGCAGCGAGGACGCCGAGGGTGGAAAGAAGCGTGATTGGGATGACGAGGCGCATGCTTTAGCGGACCAACAAATCAGTGAACGCCGCTCGATGCGTGATTTTCGCCTCTCCGCCCTCGGCAATGACTTTCACGGTGAGGTTTGCCGCCTGCCAGTCGATGCACAGATGGCCGACATTGGGCAGATGGTAGGTTTTGGGCATGAGTCGATGCTTGTTAAGCGTTGGCGTGCCGCGTGGGTGTTTCTGCGTCATCGAGCTGGAGGTAAAGTCGAAGACGCCGTTGTGAGAAAACTCACACCAATGCCGGTCTCCGCTCAAAATCACGGCCTGGTGACCTTTGAGAAGCTTCAGCATGCGCTGCTGCTCGTGCGGAAAATTCGCCCAGCATTCGCCGCCGTGGGCTTCGGGCGCGAATTGAATGCTGGAGACGACGATTCGTAGTTCAGCAGGTTCCTGGATCACTTTTTCAAGCCAGGCCCACTGCGCTGCGCCGAGGAGGGTGGTCGTTTCATCGTCCGTCGGGAAGGAAGTGCCTCCAAGCATCGCTTTTTCCTTCGCTGCCTTTTTGAGCGGGCTGCGAAAGTAACGCGTGTCGAGTAGGATGACCTGCACGCGCTTTCCAACTGGTCCGAAGCTCTGCGCATGATAAACACCCTCCTGTTTCCGACGTGGGGAATCGGTCGGTTCGTCGAGCCAGTTCCAAAACTCGACCTGCGCTTCTTTTTTCTGCGGATACTCGCTGCCGCCGTCATTGAGGCCGAAGTCGTGATCGTCCCACGTCGCCAGGATCGGTTTGTTCTTCAATCCACGGAAGAACTGGCTATTTTTAAGCAGGGCATACTTTTCCTGCATCATCGGGATTCCGCCTTTGTCAGCATAAATGTTGTCTCCCATGAAGATGAACAGATCGCGTGGTAGGGTGAGCGTGCGGTCCAGCATGGGATGCTCATGCGTATCCAGGCAGGAGCCGAAGATGATGTCTTGCAGCGGCTGTTCATCCGCAGCTTGGGCCGAAATGAATCCAAACGCTGGAAGTCCAGCGATGAAACGGCGGCGGTTACTTTTGAAGTTTGGCATCAAGTTCCTCCAGTTTGAAACGCACGCTTACGACATAGGCCTCCTCGCCTTCGGTCCAGTGACCGTAGGTGGTGGTGACGAAGGTGCCATCGGGTAGCAGCTCGACGCCGGGGTAGGTCGTGTCCTGGCCCTTTTTGTTGTCCATGATGCGGACGCGATACTGGCCTTCGGTGCCGTTCACGATGTCTTCGTATTTGCCGACCCAGCCCACCCAGTCGCCTTTGGTCGCGCTGACATGCGTGGTGTCTCGGAGGCTGATGAAGAGGCGACCGTCGGGCGCATATTTGGCGACATGGCGGTCGCCAGTGAGCGCGGCGGGCAGTTCTTTGGGTTCACTCCAGCTCAGGCCTTCGTCGTTGGAGAAAATGACGAAGGAATTGTACTTCCGGGTGTTTTCACGCAGCAGCACGGCGATCTGTTTGCCATCCGGCGAGCGCAGCGCTCCGGGTTCGCAGAGGTTCGCGTCGGGCAGCATCGCGATGGGGGCGGGCACGCTCCAGGTGAGGCCACCGTCTTTGCTCAAAGTCGTGTAAACCCAGAAGCGCCATGGTTTCGCCGTGGAAGAAGAGTAATCCGGCACATGCGGGCTTTTGATGCGGTATTTCTCCACGTCACCGCCACGAATGAAGCGTCCGTCGTCGTGAAAAAACGCGAGGTAGTGTCCCGGCGTCTTCAAGTCGATCACGGTGCTCATCGTGACCACGCCACCGAAGTCGCCGATGGGTTTCAACTCGCTCCAGTTTGCGCCATCGTCTTCAGAGAGGGCCATGCGGATGGGATACAGGCCGCTGAACATGATGAGGCGCTTTTTGCCGCCCGCATCGACGGTGCGATGCAGCGTGGGCACTTCCAGCGAGGTCTCCCAAGACTGCGGCGTGGGCAAGCGCTCCCCCCAAGTGAGACCCGCATCGTAGCTGCGCTTGTAAACGATGGCACCGCGTCCGTGGCCTTTCGGATAGACGATGAGCATGGTGGTTTGGTCACTGAGCAGCACCGTCGTCGGATGACCGAGATACTGGCCTTTCTCACGATCCACGATGACCTGACGCTGCGTCTCGCCGCTGATATCGACGATGGGAATCGTGTAGCCGGGCGGGAGCGTCGTTTTGAGATTCTTCGGCGGTGCGAGCGTGACATCGGCCTTTTGGAGCTTCGTCTGGGCAAAGGCGGAGGTCGCGATCAGCAGGGCCGTGATGGTGCGTTTCATGGTGAAATGCAAACGTCCCTCCCATTCAAACATTTGCAGCCTAGGCCAGAATGCCCTGCGCTACCTTGCCGCCTTGCAGCCCGGTAAGGCGGATGCGGCGACCACCGCTGACGACGGCGAGGTTTTCGTGATCGAGGCCGAGCAGATGCAAGATCGTCGCGTGCAGATCGCGGAAATGCACCGCGCCATCGACCACGGTGCTGCCGTCGTGATTCGTCTCGCCATGCGCATGACCTGCCTTCACGCCGCCACCGGCCATCCAGAAGGTGAAGGCGCGGTGCTGGTGACCCGTTTGGTCCTTGTCCTTGCCCGGTTCGAGGCCTGGACGACCGAACTCACCGCCCCAGACCACAAGGGTGTCCTCAAGCAGCCCGCGCTCATCCAAATCGTCGAGCAAAGCGGCAATCGGCGCGTCGGTAGTGGCACAGTTCGCGGTCAGATCACGTCGATGATCGGTGTGCTGGTCCCAACTACCATGCGTGATCTCGATGAAGCGCACGCCTGCCTCGCAGAAACGGCGAGCCAGCAGGCACTGGCGGCCAAAGTCACTGTCTTTGCAGGTGCCGGCTTTGTAATTCTTGCCGACCGCATAGCGCTCCAGCGTGGCTTTCGATTCCAGGCTGATATCCAGCAGCTCCGGTGCCTGCGCTTGCATGCGGAAGCCGAGTTCCATCGTTTGGATGACGCCTTCGAGCTGCGCGTCATCGCCACGCAAGCCTGCGTGGTCGCGATTCATCGCCTGGATGAGATCGAGCTGCCTGCGCTTCACATTCATCGGCAAATGATCGCCCGTGATGTTGCTGATTGTCGCTTTGGACATGTCCTCGCCATTCACACCGATGGGCGTGCCGCCAAAAACGGCTGGCAACTGCGCTGCGGCATATTCTGCAGGCTTCGCGGTGTTGAAGCTGATGAAGCCAGGCAGATTTTGATTCTCCGTGCCAAGACCATACGCCACCCACGCTCCCATGCTCGGGCAGGGCCGCAAGCGGTCGCCAGTGTGCAGTTGCAGCATCGACTGCGCGTGGATGCTCGTGTCCGCCGTCATCGACTTGATGACACAAAGCTTGTCCGCATGACGTGCGATGTTTGGCAGCAAATCCGAGACCCACAGGCCGCTGCTGCCGCGCTGCTTGAAGTTCGCTATCGAGCCCGCATGAGGCTTCTGGCCAACCTGCGGCTTGTAATCAAAGGTGTCGAGCTGTGCCGGGCCGCCCGCCATGTTCAGAAAAATCACCCGCTGCGCCCGAGGGCGCACACGTGGAGGCCGTGCATCCAAACTGGCACCAGCGATCCCAGACATCGCCAAATAGCCAAAACCACACGAGGCTGTGTGGAGCATCTGGCGGCGGGAGAGTGCATTCATTGGCTCTTTCATACGACGCAGGCGGTTCAAATCTCACTCGCCTTCGGCACGACGAACGGTGCGCGATATTCGCGGGTGAGCAGCGCATTCGCGGCGGAGTTGTCGAGGAAGCTTTCCTTGTCGCCATCGACGCGGAGATGCTGGCCGAGGGTGAGCTGGGTTTTGTCGAGATCGACTCCGGCCTCGGCGAGGTAGTGCTTGGTGCGTTCCAGCGTGTCCTGCACGTCTTCGTGAGCGTTGATGTCGCCGAGATGCTTCGAGATGTCGTTCACGGAGGTTTTCGATCCGAGGCGATGCGAGATGTTCGCGATGTGGCAGAGGGCGGTGCTTTGGTGGCCTTCTTCGATGTCGGCGGCGAGGTCGGTGTGTTTGCGGCTGCGCACGGCGCGGAGGAAGTTGGCAAAGTGGTTCTCGGATTTGCCTTCGAAGGCGCGGACGAGGTTGCCTTTGGGATCGAAGAGGCTCGTGTCGGCGATGATGCCTTCGCTGCCGTAGAAAAACCACATGGATTTGATCGTGGGATGAAACGGCACGGTTTTGAGGCCGCGGGTTTCGGAGACGATGGTCTTGTCGCCAAAGTCGAAGATGCCGACCTGCGAGTTCGGTGTCTCGGCGACATCGGTGTAGCCGAGCCGACCGCCGTAGCTGAGCACGCTGCGGCCGAGGCCGGTCACGCCGAGGCCCCAGCGGCAGATGTCGAGCGAGTGGACGTTGTTGTTGCCGATCTCGCCGTTGCCGGTGTCCCAGAACCAATGCCAGTCGTAGTGGAACTTCGGCCTCGTGAGCTTCGTCATCGGCGCAGGGCCAGCCCACAGGTCGTAATCGCAGCGCGGCGGCATGACACACTCCGATGGGCCGCTAATGCTGCCGCGTCCGCTGTAGATGATGCTCTTCGCCAGCTTCACCTCGCCCAGTTTGCCCTCGCGCATGAACTTCACGGCCTCGGCCAAAGCGCCGCGCGAGCGGTTCTGCGTGCCCGTTTGCGCGATGCGGCCGAGTTTCCGCGCCACCTGCACGATGCGGCGGCCTTCCTCGACATTCTGGCTCACCGGCTTTTCGACATACACGTCTTTTCCTGCCTGCATTGCCCAGATCGCCGCCAGCGCATGCCAGTGGTTCGGCGTGGCGATGAAAACGACATCGACAGATTTGTCTTCGAGCACCTTCCGCAAGTCCTGCACCTTCTTCGGCATCGGACGCTTCAGTTCGACGAGCAACGCCCCCACCTCATCCGCCCGGTCGAGATCGGGATCGCAAACATACGCCACATCGCAATCCGCGAGCCTCACCAGCTCCCGCGCATGCGCTTTGCCACGAATACCGCAGCCGATGATCGCCGCCGTGATCTTCTCATTCGCCGAAACCGCCGCCGTCTCGGCTGCGAGCATCGTTTTGGGCAAAGCGACCGCCGCAGCGGCCATGAGTGAGTCTTCAAAAAAGCGTCGGCGTGTGGGTGTGAGCATGGTGGGAGGAATACGGAAGGTTAAGACCTCACTTGCCATCAATCGTGTGCCAGTCACCCAAGCTCCAGCCCGCGCATTGTGCTTCGTCCCGATGAAAACGTGTCCATCTCCAAGCCCATGCTTTGCAGCAACGAGACGTGCAGGTTGCTGAGCGGGTAGTTACTCTTGTGATCAAAAGCCAGGTGGCCAGCGTGTTTGAAGCTGCCGCCGACGAGCAGCGTGGGCAGGTTGTCATTGGAGTGGGCGTTGGCGCTGCCCATGTTGGTGCCGTAGAGGCAGGCGGTGTGGTCGAGCAGCGGTTTGTCCTGCTCGTTGGTCGCGCTGAGGCCGTCGAAAAATGCGGCGAGCGACTGGAAGTGCGCTTCTTCGATGCGGCGCAGTTCGGCGATCTTCTCCGGCTGCCGACCGTGATGCGTGAGCGGGTGGGTGCCGCTGCTGACTCCGGCGATGCCTTTGGGGGTGAGATTGCCGGTGGAAAGACAAACGGTGACGATGCGGGTCGAGTCGGTCTCGAGCGCAAGGCGCACGAGGTCGAGCATGGCGCGGGCGTTGGCCTTGAAGTCGTTCACGTCGGCGATGTCCTTCGGCTGCGCAGTGGTCGTCTTCGGCTTCGGGCGGTTTAACCAGCTCTCGCTGGCGGCCAGACTGGATTCGAGATCGCGAATGGCGGTGGCGAATTGGTCGAGGCGCTCGCGGTCATTCGCGCCGACGCGTTGTTGCAGCGCTTTGAACTGATCCTTCATGCCATCGAGCAGGCTGCGGTCGCGCTGGAGCCGGCGCAGGGACTCCGCGCGGCCCTCGGCGGTGTCTTCGACAAAGAGCTGCTGATACAGCGCGACGGGGCTGGTGATGGGCGGAATCATGGAGCCGCTGCGAGTCCAGGAGAGGCTCAGATTGCCCGTGCCGATCATCACTGGTAGCGATGGAAAGCGCGTGGCGCTGCCAGTCTTCTCCGCCATGACCTGGTCCAGCGAGACGCTGTTGCGAAAGGAGCCGCGGCTCGCGCCCGGTGCGCCGGTGAGGAAACATTTCTCCGCCTCGTGCCCGCCATCCACGCCGGGCAGCGACACGCCGGAGAGGACGGTCATGCGTTCGCGATGCGCCTTCAGAATGTCGAGATACGGCGTGGTCTCGTAGTCGCGCCCGGCCTGCGTGGGGAAGAAGAACTCCGGCAGGATGCCCATGTTCGTCATCATGCCGACAAAGCGTCGCGGCGGCTGCGGCGCTGCGGCATGACCGAGACGCGGCATCATGCATTCGAGGAAAGGCAGCGCCAGCGTGGCTCCGGCGCCGCGCAGCAGCGTGCGGCGGTTCAGCGGGGTGCGGAGGGAGATGTTCATGGTTTGGCAAAGAGCGGGCTGAGGATGACTTCCATCAAAAGGGTGCGCACGCCGTATTGCGTGGCTTTGGAGCGGTCGAGGATGCGCTCGACTTCGTGACGATCAGCAAAGCTCACCGGCGCACCCGTCGCATACACGATGAGGTGCTGCACAAAGGCACGCGCGAGTCCGCGAGCATCCGCGGCGAGCATGTCGCGCAGCGCGGCGTAGTCGTGGAAGGCGCGGCCATCCGCGAGTTCGCCGCTGGCATCCACCGGCTTGTCATAGTGATACCACACGCCGCGACCATTCACGATGCGGCTGAAGTCCTCGCGTGCATGACTGGCGCGATATTGATCCCGCCACGCGCCGGTGACATCGAAGCGCTCCAGCGCAAAGCCATACGGATCGAGCTGCGCATGGCAGCCCGCGCAGGTGGCGAGCGTTTTGTGTTTCGCGAGCTGCTCACGCACGGTCGTGGTGCCACGCGTGTCCGGCTCGATGCTGACCGCACCTGGCGGCGGCGGCTTCGGCACGATGCCGAGGATTTGCTCCAGCACGAAGGCACCACGCCGCACGGGCGAAGTGGTGGTGCCGTTCGCAGTGATTTTGTGAATGCTCGCCTGCGCGAGAAACGGCCCGCGCAGTACATCCGACGGCAGGCTCACACGCCGCAGCTCATGCCCCGTCACGCCGGCGATGCCGTAGTGCCGTGCGAGCGTTTGATTCAGCATGGCGAAGTCCGACTTCACGAAATGCACCGCGCCAAGGTCCTTGCTCAGCAACTCGGTGAAAAACGCCCGCGTCTCCGCCACCGTGGACTCCTGCAGCAGCCCGGTGAACTCCGGGTAAAGCGTCTTGTCCGGCTGCGTGGCATCGATCTCGCGCAGACGCAGCCATTGACCCGTGAAGTTCTCGATGAAGCGCCGCGCCTTGGCATCGCGCAGCATTCTTTCGGCTTGCGCACGCAGCACCTCGGGCTTGCGCAGTTCATCACGCTCCGCCAGCGCGATGAGTGCCTCATCCGGCGGTCCCGCCCACAAAAAATAGCTCAGCCGCGAGGTGAGGTCGCTGCCCAGCAGCATGAACTCCGGCGACGTGAGCGCCGCGCGATACGCCTCCTTCAGTGCATCCTGAAAAGGATCGCCCGCCTTCAGGCGCTTGTTGAAAACATCCATGTGCCTCGCGAACTCCGCATCCTTCACCGGACGACGAAACGCACGCCGCAGAAAGCTCGCGAGCAACCGCCGCGCATCCTCTTGCGGAGCCGTGCTCACGACTTGCACCACGGGGCGTTTCTCGTTGCGCGTGCCGTAGGTGTTGTCCTTCGGCTGCGAGTTGACCGCGCGACCACGCGGCCAGATTTGCTGCACCGGCTTCGGCAGGCCGCTCTCCGCCTTCCACACGCTCACCGGCAGTTCGCCAAAGAGCGCCCGCTGGCTCGCAGGCGGCCACGTTTCATGCAGCGGCCCCTCGATCTCGATCCACTCGACCGCCACGCCCGGTGCCGGATGCGGCGGGCCGTGCATGTCCTCGCGGATGCCATTTTTGGTCTGCGCGTAGTGCGGCAGACGCTCGCACGTCTCCGGCGTGAACATCAGCTCGTCCGGCACGCCCGGCGTCATACCGCCGCCGCGCTCCAGCCACGCGGTCAACTCCACAGCGCCCGCCTCGTTCGGCGGCAGATCCGCGATGCCGTAGCTCATCCCCTTGGCCAAAATGCCGAAACTCAACGCGCCATGCGCCTGTGTCGGCACCACCTGTTTTCCATCCCACGCGAAGCTATAGCCGCTCACGCGGATGCGATGCACGCCATCGAGCACCGGCGTGAACGGACTCACGCGATACCGCGCCGATTCATCGCCCAGCCGGAACAGCCCGATCGCCGTCGCCTTCGGCTCATCATCCGTGATGCGCGATGACTTCGCGAAGAACGTCTCATCCCGCGACATGCCGATCAAACCGATGGCCTCCTTGAACCCCGTGAGCGTGCCGATGACCGTCGTGCTCCACGGATACCAGCGAAAGGTGAACACCGGCGGCTTCTCCACAAAGGCCGGCGTCGCCGCATTCAGCGCCGCATCCACCGCCGCCACATGCTTCGCCAGATGAACGAATGAAAAATCCAACGCGGCAGGCGAACGATCAAACCCATGCGCTTTCCCATCCGTCGGCAACTCATGAGCCACCCGCAGCGCCGGCAGCGCGAGCACATCGCGTAGGGTATTCTCAAACTCGACCCGGTTCAACCTGCGCAAGCCCGTGCGCCCTTCACGCCGCTGCCGCTCCACATCCGTGTCCGTGAGCCTGACGCTCAATCCCGCCAGCACCGCCTTCACCTCGCCCGCCTCCGGCCGCGACGTCTTCTTCGGCGGCATCTCCCCGCTCGCGATGACATCATGAATCCTTTCCCATCGGGTAAACTGGTCCCGATCATCGAGCTGAAAGCTCAACGCACTCAAATCGAGCCCGGCCTTCTTGGATTCCGCATCGTGACATTCAAGGCAGTGCTTTTCAAAGAACACGCCGAGCTCCACAGGCGTTTGACCCAGACACGACGAAGCCAAGACAACCACGGCGACTCCGTGTCGGATGGGGACAGTCAGCGAGGTTAGCGAGAGCATGGCTGGATGCATACGCAGGAAGGCGAGCCGTATTGCCGCTTGATGCCATGTCCGTTGATGCCGCCAAAACGAGGCCGATCAAGCCTTCACCCGCGCCATCGGCCTCACAGATCACCCAGCGCTGCGAGATCATCTACTCAAACGTATCCGTTGACCCGCGGCTGGGGATAAAGCCCTCTCTCAGGATCTACTGGATGAGTTTCGCCGCTTCCTCCTTCGCCTTCGCGAGCACATCAGCCAGCGCGACCGGTTTGCCGCCTTGGCGGAGGCTTTCGTCGGCGGCTTCCATGAAGGTGAAGATCTCAATCGTCTCGGCTTCGCTCACGGGTGGGGTGCCGGTGCGGAAGAAGGTGCCGATCTGGCGGCAGAGGGCCTCGTAGCTGATGGTTTTGGCTCCTTGACGCACACCGGCGCTGCCGAAGACAAGCGCTCCGAACTCTGACTTGCCTTTCACGATGCCGCGATAGGTGCCGACGCGGCCATCTTTCCATACGCCGGTGACTTGATCGGTCACGGGGCCTTTGGTGCGTGAAACGGTCTCGCAGCCGGTGCCCATGAGCGCGAAGAGCGACTCAATGCCGTGGATGGCGTAGAAGAAGAGGTCCGGCGTGCCGTCCTGATACGAGCACGGGCCCCACGTCGTCACGCTGAGGATGTCGCCGATCTCGGGATTGTTTTTCATGGCGATCAAATCGGCTCCGAAGCGTGAGGATGAGCTCGACCAGACCTTCACGTTGCTCTTTTTCGCGAGTTCAAAAATCGCGATGGCCTCCGCCAGTGTGCCTGCGACGGGTTTGTCGATGAAGACCGGCTTGCCCGCTTTGAAGATCTCCCGCGCTTCTTGCAGATGGATGCGGCCATCGACGCTCTCCAGCAGCACCACATCGACCTTCGCGAGCAGTTCCGGGATCGTCGGCACGATCTCCACGCCCATGTCACGAAGCTGCTGGGTGAACTTCTCTTTGCGATCCCGGCTCGCTGGCATGTCCGTGCCGCCGGTGTAGCCCGTCGTCACTTTGATGCCCGCGAGTTCGCCTGTCGTCTCGCCTTTGTTGAAGAGCTTCGTGAAGGCTGGGACGTGTGAGGTATCGAGGCCGATGATGCCCGCACGGAGCGGTTTGAGGTCGTTTTGAGCGAAAGCAGTGCTGGCGACGAGGAGGGAGAGGAGGATGCGTTTCATGGTCATTTCTTCAAAAGGGCCGAGATCGTCTGTTTCATCATTTTTTCGGAGTTTGGGGCTGCGTAGGCCTGCGAGGGCTCGTAGCCGCCTTCGATGAAACTTTGCTCCAGCGGGATGTAACCCGTCACGCCGTCGCCATAGCTGGCGGTGCAGACAAAGCCGCCTGCACGCTGCTGCTGGGCGAAAAGCTGATACTCGACAAAGCTCTCGCCTGGCAAGTGCACTAGGCACACCTCCTCGCCGAGATGCAGGCTGGTGAAGGGGATCGGCTCGCGGTGGCGGATGAAGCCGATGCGAAGGGCCGCCGCGATGCGCGTGGTGGGTGCGGTGGCGGTGTTTTGCATCACTTTGAGCATGCGCGCTTCGGGGAATTCGGGATCGGGCTGCAAGACGACCGGGACATGCTTCCACGCGAGCTTCGTCAGGGGCACGCGCTTGGCGTCCTTCTCGGACTCGACCATGGCGGCGTGGATGCGGCCAGCGAGCAGCGGACGCATCGTCGGCGTGCCGTCGTTGTATTTGCCCGCGCCGATGTTGCCGCCGCAGCCGGTAAAGTAGATGTGCGGCACGCCATCCTCCTGCGTGCGCTTTTCACGGGCCATGCCGGCGAAGTCGTGACTGATAATGCCGTCGCCGTAGTAGCTCATCGGGTGCGTGGCGTAGTAGTGCAACGCGGCGAGTTTCTTGTCGCCGTTCCAAAAGCTCACGGTCTTCAAAAACGGGTCGATGAGGCCTTCCGGCAAGGCGCGCAACACCGGGTCTTTGCTGCCACTGCCGCGCATTTTGCCCACTTTGCCGTCGATGACCTGCACGCGACGATTTCCGGCCACTTCGAGCACCTTGGCTTCGCCGGTGGAGATGTGCGTCACGGGCTGTGGAGCCTTCAACGCGGCTCCGATGCTCGCCGCGATGCCTGCGAGTGCTTTTTCGGTCGCAGCGGCATCGAGAATGCCGATCTCCGGCAGGAGCTTCTGCGCCGCGTTGTCCACGAGCGGCGCGTTGTGCTGATGCAGCGAGTGCAAGGCGACGCGTTCGGCTGATGTGCCTGCGGCCGTGGCCAAAACCTCGCGCCAATGGATGTGATCCGCACCGCGGATCTCGCAGAAGTCGATGGCGCAGAGCACGACGGGCTTTTCATCGCTCAAGAGCACCACGCCGAGTGCGAGCAGCGATTCGCTGACTCCGACGGCGGGTTTGACGAGTCCTCCGCACAGCGGTGCGCCGACGGGTGGCGTGACATCAGCACGAAAGGGCGCAATTTGAACGGCGAAAGCTTGAACAGAAAGCAGGGAGAGAAGGAGGAGCGGTTTCACCACGCGTGATAGGGTTGGAACTTGGCTTGAAACAGAAAGATGGCGGATCTCGCGCTCAGTCCACGTAGCGCAGCTCGTTGCTCGCCAGCAGCGCCTGGCAGAATGCGGCCCAGGCATCACTGAACCGCTGGTTCTCGTCGTTTTGGGTGGAGGAGACGAGCATCGAATCCGTCTCGCGGAGGAAATCGCGGGCGCGTTGCATTTCAGCGGCTGTGGCAGAGCGGCCTAGGGCGTTGCGATACGCAAACTGGACTCGTTGCGTCTCATCCACGGCGGCTTTTTGAACGCGGTCGGCGAAGCGACGCGACTGAGCGACGAGGAAAGTGTTGTTCAGCAAGTAGAGCGACTGTGTGGCGAGTGTGCTGCTGTCGCGTTTGCCGGTGATGGTGGTGGCATCAGGCAGATTGAAGGGCGTGAGTTCAGGCGGCATGGAGTTGCGCAGCATGAGCAGATAAATACTGCGATGCGTGCTGGGCTGGTGCAGCGGTGGTAGCTCGTTGATGAGCACATCGCGATGCTGGATGAGCGAACCCGTGGCGGGTTGAGGATTCAGTGCGCCCGTAGCGCTGAGCATGGCATCGCGTATGGTCTCTGCGTCGAGGCGGCGGCGCAGGTGAATGGCGAAGAGCGAAGAGCGGAGGGCGGAGATTTCAGAAGCTCCGCCGCTAGCGATGGCATAAGACGGTGCGCCTACCGTCTTTGGCTCTTCGCTGGTTTGTTGATAGGTGCGGCTTAGCACGATGCTGCGGATGAGTTTCTTGATGGACCAGCCTTCGCGCATGAAGCGCGTGGCGAGGTGGTCGAGCAGCTCGGGGTGCGTGGGACGCTCGCCATAAGCTCCGAAATCGTCCGGGGTGGACACGAGTCCCTCACCAAAGAGATGCAGCCACACGCGGTTGACCATCACACGAGCGGTGAGCGGGTTTTGCGGGTGGGTGAGCCAATGCGCGAGCTCCAGTCGGCCGCTCTGCTTCACATCGGTCAATGCGCCACCGCCGCAGGCAGTCAAGAAGCCGCGAGGAATGGCAGGGCCGAGCTTCTTTGACTCGCCGCTGATGTTGAGCTTGCAGTCTTCGATCTTTTTGGCCTCTCGCACGCCCATGGCGAGGGGTGCGTCGGGGGCGTAGGTGAAGGATGCTTTGGCAGGTGCTCTGCGTGGTTTGTTGGCGGCGATGATGGGCTCCACCTCAGCACGTGGCAGCAGTTTGGCGGCGGCTTGAAGTTCGTGCAGCGGCGTCTGTGGCGCGGTGAGACCCTCGCATGCGGCTGCTCCCCACAGAGCCTCGGTGCTTTTGAAGATGCCTGCGAGCGCGTAGTAGTCGCGGGTGGGAATGGGGTCTGTTTTGTGATCGTGACAGCGGGCGCAGCCGATGCTGAGACCGAGGATGCCGCTGCCGATGACGTTGATTTGATCGGCTACGACATCCATCTCAAAGTTTTCGTTCATGGCCTTCGCGGGCTTCGAGCCAAGCGCGAGCAGTCCAGTGGCGATGAGCTGTCGATCTCGCTGCTCGGGCGAATCGGCGGGTAGCAGATCGCCGGCGAGCTGTTCGGTGATGAAGCGGTCATACGGCATGTCCTCATTGAAGGCGCGGATGACATAATCGCGGTAACGCCACGCATGTGGGAAGCTCGGGTTGCGAGAAAGGCCATCGTTGCCGTTTGATTCCGCATAGCGGGCCACATCCAGCCAGTGACGGCCCCATCTCTCACCGAAGTGCGGGTTGTTCAGCAGCGAATCGACATAGTCTGAGATGTCAGTCTTATCAGATGAGTCGGACGGTTGCAGACCGATGAGATCAAAAGACAGGCGGCGTTTTAGCACGGACATCTCAGCATCTGCGGCAGGTTGGATGCCCGAGTTCTCGATCTTGGCCAGAATGAAGGCGTCGAGGCTATCGCGCGGCCAAGCGTGGTTCTTCACCTGGGGGGGCTTTGAGTCCACAACGGGTTGCAATGACCACAGCGGCTCCTGCGGCCGGGGCTTGGTTTTTTGCGCTGTTGGAGGCAGCTCCTCACGAGGATCAGGCGCACCCATTTTCACCCAGGTGATGAAGTCATTCACCACAGAGTCCGGCAGACGTTTCTTTGGCGGCATTTCGAGCCCGTCGTAGCGCAGCGCCTGGATGATGAGGCTTTCATCCGGCTGCCCTGGCACCAATGACGGCCCGGATTCGCCACCGACGATCATTTCGGAGGGGGCGTCGAGCAGCAGCTTGCCGCCGAGCTTTTTCGCGCCCTGCGAGTGGCATTCGTAGCACTGCTTCACGAGCACGGGGCGAATCTTTGACTCAAAGAAGGCCCGCTGGTTAGGCGTCATATCCGCGCTTACTGCGTGAGCAGTGAGCAGGAATAGAGCTGAGAGCGACGCCTTCATGAAGGGCAGATCATACGGGCCAACAGTCGATCTTTTGCCTCCAAATCGCTCACCGAGGATCAACACCATCAACACTGTCCTTTTCCTCGACGGGCAGCCTTGGCTTCGACGCCTGCGGCTTGTCCTCGGCAAACCAGCGGTTGTTCTCGAAGCGGAAGGTCTCTGGCGCGGTGCCGTCACCGATGTTGATCTCGGTTTGCACCTGAGCGCGGCGGAAGACGATGCGGTTGTCTTTGATGAGCACGTTGCGGCAAGGAACGAAGCCTGGTTCGCGAGTTTCCTGGAGGATGCGGAAGATCCATTTCGTGGGAAACAGGATCGTATTGCCGCTGAACTCCGCGCCATCGACACCAACGAACGCGGCCGCGCACAAACTGCCTTCGATGATGTTGTCGCGCACGATGAGACGCTCAGCTTCAAACTTGGTACCTTGAGGACGAAAATACGGCAGACCGGTGGAACCACCGAGGTTGATGGGCCGCTCGCCTGCGTTCCTGAAATGGCATTTCTCGACGACCACATCGCTCGTGCCGCCTTTGAGCTGAACGGCGGCGCTGGCGCTGAAGCCTTCTTTGCCGATGAACTTGCAGCCGGTGATGAGCGAGTGATGACAGCCGACGAAGTCGATCCCTTGGCCGCCCCAGCCGGTGATGGTGCAATCGCGGATCGTCAGCTTGTCGAGCCCGGAGCACTTGATGCCATCGTGATTGCCCTTGGGGCCGATGTCGTTGATCTCGACCTGCTCAATCGTGATGCCGGTGCTGGGATTCGCCAAATCACCGCCATCGTCGAGATTGAGGCCGTTGCTCGTCTGCCCGCTGATCCGCAGATTCCGCAGCGTGAGGTTGTTGCAGCGCGAGAAATGCCACGCGTTGGCTCCGCCTTTGAAGTGCGGTGGATTTTTCGGATCCAGCGCTTCAACGGTGAGCTTTTCGACGCCGCTGACATGATGACCGCCGGGATAGTCGCCAGGAGCGATTTTGAGCGTGGTGTCGGGTTTGAGACCGAGCAAAGCGGTACGCAAAGAAACTCCATCACGCACGATGATTACATCGGCGGCGGCCAAACTGCCCAGGAGCAGGAACAGCAGCGTTCTCATGGCTTCGCGAGGCCTTCGGGCAGTTGGGCGAGTCGTTCGAGTTCAGTGACTTCGTGGAAGAACCATGGCTTGGAATCCTTGATCTTGAAGATGATCGTCTTGCTGGCGTATTTCAGGCCGTCGTGCTCTTTCCAGTCGGCGAAGCGGTAGAAGTCACCACGCCAGTCAAGGCGGTGCAGGAGGTTGGTTTCCTTGTCGAAGTAGAACTTCATGGCGGGATCGACGCTGCCGTTGACTTGCAGGCCAAAGCAGGCTTTGCCTTCGTCGGTGAAGTCGGGGATGACCTCGATCTTCGACTTTTCATCGACGAGCAGGTCGAGCGACCAAGCGCGCACGTCGTCTTTGGCAGGTTCGGCACCGCGTTCCTTCTTGTTGATCCACCATTTGTCTGGCTGCGAGAGGATGGACTCGCGCGTGGACCGTTTTTTGCCCTCAGCAGGCTCCGGTGTGCTGCCGAAATGGAAAACTTCTTTGATGCGGAAGTTTTTGAGCAGTTTGTCCTTCCCGCCGACGGCGACGAAAGCTTTTTCGACGAGCGGGGTCGGGTCAGCAGTCTGGGCGAACGTGGTTGTGGCAATCAGCAGGGGAAGGATGAAGCGAAGCATGGTGGATAAGCACGAAACGATTTAGGGAGACCATTTCTTCCTTTCACAAACGCCGCGCCCACTTTGACTACTTCTCCAAAGCCTTCATCAGCGCCCCCGCGATAGCTGCCATGCCTTGATCGCCGGGATGATTGGCGACTCCGGCGTGTTTGAAGGAACGCTCCGAGCGGGCAAAGTTTTTCTCGTTCTTGCCAAGGGCGCTGATGTCCACGGAGATGCCGTCCACGGCGGCACTGGCACCTCGCAAAGCCTCGTCCTTGGCCGCATCGGCCCAGAAGCAACTGCGCACGAGGATCTTCGGCTTCTGAGCGCCTTTGAGCGTGGTCAGCAGCTTCGTGACAGCTTCCTGGAACTTTGTTTTCTCTTCTGCCGTCTTCATTGCGGGCACGTTTTCACTGATGGCCAGCACGATGAGGTCGGCCTTGAAGTCGATGGCTTCCTTCAGCTTCGCGGCGAAGTCGTAGCCAGCATACGCACGCTCGAAGTCGGCGATGTTTTTGACGAGGATTTCCGGCGTGGCGCCTTGCTTCTGCGCGAGCGAGGCCGTGAAGACATGCGCATAGTCCTTCGCTTCCGCACTCGCTGCCATGCCCCAATTGCCGCTCCAGTCGATGTCTGCCTTGGGGCCGTGTTTGGTGATGCTGTTGCCGAGGAAGAGGACCTTTTTGAAAGGTGTCTGTGCAAAAGTCTGGCTGACAAAGCAGGCGATGAGGAGGATGAGGTGGCGTGTCATGAAAGTTGTTTAGCGTGCTGTTTGGCGCATCACCCAGTCCCAGCTCTCGCTGGCCTGCTTGAGCTGCGGTTCGAGATCGGCGTCGGTGAGGAAACGCTGCTCAATAAGCTTTTCCACCGCCGCTTTCACTTGGTCGAGATAGGCCTCTTTGCCGCCGTAGCGCTCTTCGAGCGACAAGCGCGGATCATTCGCCGCTTCACGCTCGGCTTGAGTCTTCGCAAACGGCACCCAAGCGCCGCGCAGCAGGTAAAACTCATGCGGCGAGCCAAACTCAGCCGGGCGAAACACCCAACCTGTGGCCGTGCCGAGCGGCACGGCCACATCCGGCACGCGAATGCCGCCCAAATCGTTGCCATCGGCATCGCACTGCGGCACGAGCAGCGGCAACTCGGTGCCTTCACCTCCGCCGCCGGAGAGTTGTGGATTGCGGATGCGTCCACCGGCTTTGATCGCGTTCGGCGCGGCCAAACCGGGCAATTGGGGCCATCGCACCTCGCTGGCGGGCACCAGCGTGCCATCGCTTAGCTTTGGATGCACGCTCGCAGGTGGATTGATGCCTACAGTCACCCAGCGATGCATCGCCAGACGAAGCGCGAGGATGGCAGGATTCGCATTCACGGGATTCGCGAGTGACGAGCCTTTCACCTGCGAAGTCGGTGGAAACGAAGCGGGGCCGTGCGAGGTGCTGGCAAAGAAATACGAGCGCACGTTGTCCGGCAGCGCGATATCTTGTTTTCCATCCGGTGTGGTGTGCGTGAGTGCGCCGACACGCCCCGCGCCCCAGTATTCAGCAGCCATGTTGGTGTAGAAGATCTTCGGCGCATGCTTCACGCGCGCGTTTTCGAGCACGCCTTCCTTTTGACCGCTCACCGCATCCGGCTGCGCGGTGTCAGCAAAGGGATACGAGGCCGTGTAGTAGCCCGAAATGGCCCGTGGCGTGCACCAGCGCTGATTCAGCACGAGCCGGCCCGCGCCCGCGACGTGCGACAGGATGCCATCGAGCGCGATGCGGCCCTGCTCATCGCTGTTGAAGCCGAGATAGACAAAATCGCGCAAAAAGCGGCCGCACTGCGACGCGCCAAAGGCATACGCGTGCTTCACTTTGGCCGGAGAGGCGGGATCATGCTTCAACCAGGCCACCGCATCGCGAATTGCCGCGTAGCCGAGTCCGGCGACCGGCGGCGCCTCGGAGAGATAAAACACTTCGTAAGTCTTGCCGGGCTGAAAACCGCCTTTGAGGCGAATGCGGCCGTTTTGCAGGCTCCAAAGCTCCCGTGGCACCTCTTTGCCTGCTGGATAAGCGGCTGCGTCGCGAATGATGAGGCGACTATCCGCGCCCGTGATGTCCACCGGCGGATAATCCGCGAGATCGGTGAGTTCTTTGTCCTCCATCCGTTTGTCAGGCGCAAACAGCGCGCTCACCACGCCGCGAATCGCGCTGCCGTCGGCATTTCGTGCGCGTGGCACCTGGAGGCGCAGCGTGTCTTTTTTGGTCGGCACATCAAACTCCCAGGCGACATTCAGCATCGTGAAACCCTGCGCCATGAGCGCCGCAGGCAAACTGGCCCGCCCACCGCGATTCGGGATCTCCACCCAAACTGCGCCGTTGCTGCGTGAGTCATCTTTCGGCTTCCACAGCCGCAAATCGGCCGTGAAGCTCACTTTGCCCTCCGCATTCACCGGCGCGAGGCTGACATCCGCGATGAGGGCGTTTTGCGGCAGCTTCGGATCGATTTCGAAGTGCAGTTTGCCGCTGATGATCTCGTAGCCCGATTTCGCGATTGCGGTGCGGCTGGCAACCTCCAGCCTCACGACCGTTGCGTGGGCGGAAATGGAAAGCAGCAGGAAGGAGAGACAAGTCAGGTGCCGAATCGAGAGGGCCATGCTTAGACCTCTTCGAGCATCTTTTGAGCGTCGCCAAAGGTTTTTGGGCGCACCTCCATCTTGTTCATCATCGACTGGAAGAGCCGGCAGAGCTGGCGCTCGGGCTTCTCCTTGTGGCCCGTCTTGAGCCGGCCTCCGGCACCGCCGAGGACGATGATGGGCAGTTCGTCGTTGTTGTGCTTCGCGCCAACCATCATGCTGGAGCAGTGCAAAACGAGGCTCGGCACCTTCGTGGAGCGTCCGTAGGTCTGTGCGAGCATTTGATCGAAGCTCGTGCCCGATTTGATCTCTCCCCCGCTCGCGATGGGAGCGCCGGAGAGCATGTTGCCTGTCTGCGACGAGTGGATGTTCCCCTTGCGAGCCTCCTCATGATAAAACCGCGCACGAAGGGCAGTCGCTCGCGAAACTCCGCCAAGGGCGTCAGCACCTTGCCCAGCTCCATCGTCTTGCCCTCGCCCTTCGCCCACCATTCCTTTGAGTGGAAGCCGTTGCCGGAAAACGTCACACACAACCGCAGCGGTGCTTCGCTGGCCGGTCGATTCTTCTTTGGCTCATCGCCCCACACATTGACGGATTCCATCCACGGCAGCGCCATGGTGACGCCTGTCCCGCGCAGGAAGGCTCGACGGCAAAAATTGGTGGCTTTTCATGTTCATGAATCATTGGTTGGCGGTGACTTCTTTCCCTCGCACCTCGCGGAACTGCCGACTGCGCACGATTTGCTCGACGAGCGTGCCAAAGCGTAGATCACTCTTCATCATCTGCTCGATCAACGGCTTGTCGGAGAGCTGAACGCTGCGGCCAAGGGCGTAGCCGAGGAGTTTGCGGCATAACTGGCGCGTGAAGTCATCGCGGCGCTTCGTGAGCAGGTAGTCGCGGAGGTCGTTGAGGCCATCGACGGCGGTGCCATCGGGCAAAACGGTCTTTGTGTCGGCTTGGCGGGCGCGGCCGATGGCGTCGAAGCCTTCGAGAGCGAAGCCGTAAGTGTCGATGCGCTTGTGGCAGCCCATGCAGTTCTCATCGCGGCTGTGTCGCTCGATGAGTTGGCGCTCGGTGAGGTTGGCTGGGGCTTCTTCGGGCAAGGTGGGCACGCCTTTGGGAGGGATGGGCAGTTTCTCGCCGAGCACGACCTCGGTGAGCCAAGTGCCGCGCAGGATGGCGCTGTTGCGCGAGGCTCCCGCTTGTTTGGCGAGCGTGGCGGCGAAGCCGAGGATGCCGCCGCGGCCTTGAGAGCGGATTTGATCCACTCGATGCCACTCTGAAGTAGGCAGGAGAGCCGAGCGCAGCGAGACAGACAGCCGAAGGCTGCCCGGAGGGGAGCGAAGCGTATCAATGGGGGCAGGAGAATGAGCAGATGAATTCTTCTGCCCCCATTCTTCTGCCTTTATTCCGTAATGCTTCGCCAGCTCCGCATTCACGAACGTGTGATCCGCATCAAGCAGCGAGATCACGCTGCGGTTGTTTTGGATGAGGTCGATGAAGAAGCGGGTGACTTCTTCCTGCATGTCGTCGCGGAGGTCGAGGAAGGTGGGGAAGTGGCGTTCGCTCTTTTCTTCGAGCGTGGCGACATCGCGGACGTGAAGGTATTGGCAGCCGAACTCGAGGGCGAGGCGACGCACCTTGTCGCTCTTCAACATTCGGCGAGTCTGGTCAATAAGGTCATCAAGGTCACTGGATCGCAGTTCCTCATCCGGCGCGGAAGACCACAAGAAGTAGCTGAGCCTCGTCGCAAGCTCCTGCCCGTTCACAGGCGCGGTTTTGGCCGGCACTTTCTCGCCGCGATACAAAAAAGCCGGTGAGGTGAGCACGCGGACGAGCATGAGACGCGGATCGAAAGTGCGCAGGCCGGTGATCTCCTTTTCCGCGAGCGGACGCCGCCAGACGTTTTCGGCAAAAGCGAGCACGGCGGCCTTTTGAGGCTCGATGGAAGCTTTCTGCTGTTCTTTGAACTTCGCGGCGGCTTTAAGGATCGGCTCTCGCATGGGTTCGAAGGCGCTGGGTTTGGCATCTTGCGTGGCGAACTGAAAAAGTTGCTCAAAGACATCCACCTGCTTCAGCGGAGCCTCGCTGACGAAGAGCAACTCATCCCACAAGCGGTCGAGTTCGCGCGATTCGGCCTCGGAGAGCATCAAACGGCGCAAAGATTCGTCCTCGCGATGAAACAGCGTCAGCGTGACCACCTCGTCCACCGGCACAATCTTGGAGTAACAGAGCGCGATGGGGAAAAGAGCGCGGAAGTCGTCGAAAGCAGCCTCAAAGCGCGCGCGGGGCTCGCTGGCGTCATTCACGATGATCGGGGCGCTGTGCTGCGTGACGAGATTGTTGTCGCTCCACTGGCCGTTTTTGACCGCCGACTCTGATTTGCCAGCGACGAGGCTCACGCTGGCATCCGGCTTTTGCGTGAGCACCTGCATCTGCACGCTGCCATGGGTATTGGAGGCCAGTTTGCCAGTGACGACGAAGTCCATGCCATTGGCGAGGGCGGCGGGGATTTGGACTTCGAGGATGGAGGGCGCTTTGGCCGTGAGATTTGACGAGATTGATGTGGTTGACCCGATTGACAGGAATGGGCGAAGAAGTGGTGAGTTGAGAGGAAAATCCTTCTCCAAATACTGCCGCACTTTTACGGCGAGCTCCGGTGAAGGCTTCTTCCGCCACTCGGCGATGGGCGCTGGCACATCCGGCGCGGCTTCGAGAGTCGCAGGTTGGCTGAGGAAGTGCCACGCGCCGTGTGGATTGCCTTTCAGGATGTTTGGCGAGACATCCTTCGCGAGATCCCAGGTCGTCTGGACGTCGTTGAGGGTGAGATTGATAGCGGTGAGGTCGCAGACGTGGTTGCCGTCACGTGGGCCGATGACGAGGGCGACGACTTGGCCGGGCTCGACGCGCACGTTTTCAAACGGACCCATTGGCAAAACGGTCGCGCCTTTGGTCACGCCGCTGGCGAGCACCTCACTGGTGTGGCCGCGACGCACTTCGAGTGTCCAAGTGACGCCATTTCCACATTCGGGATGCGCGTCCGAGACATTGCCGTGAATGCGGAGCGTGCCTGCTCTCTCACAACGCCAAGCGATGACCGAGGCACGAGTCGGCGAAGGATGCGTGGCGATGCTGTTCGCCTTCATCACACCCGGCGTGCGCACGGAGGTGTCGGAGGAGTTCGCCATCACGCTCAGTGCCTGCTCGCCCTGCCAGCCTTGGATGAAGGCGTAATTTGGCGTGCCCTTCATTTTCTTGGTCAGCAGCGGTTCGAGCTTGGTGGTGCCGTAGCCGAGGTATTCGCGCCATGTGGTCATCAAAGCGGGTTCAGCATCGTCTCTGCCGCTTGCGATGGCATTGAGGCACTTCTCCGTGTTCGCGATGATCTTGGCGCGTTGCGCTTCGAGATGCTTCACGAGCGCTGGAAGGTCGCTGATGGGCAGATCGGGTCTGCCTGGGGCGATGAGGCGCGGATTTTCCCAGATTACCTCGTCTCCCGCGCTGCCATCGCCTGCATCGGTGGTGGTGAGGTAGAGCGTGACATCGCGATCTGCGGTGAGTTTGACGCGCATCTCGTGTTTCGGCACGAGTGGCGTGACTGGCTCCTGCCAGGCCTTCGGGCCGTTTTCTTTGCCGATGTGGCCGACGTTGGCGAATCGCCACAAAACCTGCTGCCAGGGCTCGATGTCGGCGGCGGTGAGCTTTTTCTCGCGGAACTTGTCGCGAAGCGGATCGAGCAAAATCGACGGCTTTGTGCTCGTGAGTGCCTCGCGGAGGATTTGCAGGTATTTGGGACTCAAACCGTCCGCACTGCCGCGGCCTTGAAGTGCATCGAGATACTTCGCGAGCGGCAAACGACCGCCGCCCGTGCCGGTGTCGAGTTTGATGCCTTGGGCCTCGGTTTGCGTGCCTGCCGCCGTGGCGGTGTGGCGTGCGTAGATGGCGCGGATGCTTGCCAAAGCTTCATCCGTCCAATCCTGCGCCGAGGTGCTGGCGGACCAGCGCATGCCATGCGGGGTAAAGACCGCATGACCCGCGATGTCCTTCGCCGCATCGAGATACTTCGTGAGCAACGCGGGCGACATGACGAGTGCCGCGCCTGCATTGGTAAAACCTTCCCCTGCCGCGCCATCGACCGGAAACTCCTTCGCCGGATCAAGCGACTCGATGCCGGTCAGATCGCGCAGCGTGTAGGTGTATTCCATGTTCGACAGCCGACGCAGCACCACGGGGCCGGGATCGCCCGCATTGGCGAGAGCGATTTGATCCAGGGTGCCGCGCACCCAGTCCGTGAGATGCTTTTTCTCCGTTGGGGAGAACTGCTTTTCCCTCTTCGGCGGCATTTCGCCCATCTCGATCTGTTCCAGCACATTTTCCCAGATGTGCGGCTCTTTGTGAATGTCGGAGGCTTCGAGATCGAGGTCGCCCTTCTGCTTTTCAGTGGAGTGGCAGTTGAGGCAGTGGGTTTGAAGGAGGGCTCGCGGTTCGATGGCACGAGCGGATGAAATCAGCACACAAAGCGCCCCTGCAGTGGCTGCTCGAGAAAGAATGTCTATGGTGATGTTCATGGTTGGAAAGTTTGGATGGCCCTTCTGCCTTTGTGGAATCAGCGTGTTGCCTTCGGCAGGTGCGGCAGCAGCTTGTCGAGGATGCTCTGCTGCTCTTTGAGCACGGCGAGGTGCTCCGTATTGCTGGCAAGGTTCTTGCGTTCGAGCGGATCAGTCTGGTAGTCGTAGAGTTCGACGGACTCGATTTGAGCCGTGATGCGGGGCGTTTCGGTGCTGAGGTCGGCACGGCGCCATTCGATGTAGCGGTAGCGCGGTGTGCGCAGCGCCCAACCCATGATGCCATCCTTGGCTGATCGTGGAGCCATTTGGCTGATCGCAGCCTCATGCAGTGTGTGGGTCTCGCCGAGCATCAACGGCACCAGGCTTTTGCCTTCCACATGTTGTGGCACGGGTAAATTGGCGAGTTCGCAGAGAGTGGGATAGATGTCGAGGAACTCCACGATCTTGGTGACGCGTAGCGACTGCTTTTGATGCGGCGTGGCGATGATCAGCGGCGCGCGGGTTGCGTCCTCGTAGTTGGTGACTTTGCCCCAATGACCGTGCTCACCCAGATGGAAGCCATGATCGCCCCAGAGGCAGATGAGGGTATTGTCGGCTATGCCCGTCTCTTCGAGCGTCTTCATCAGCAGACCGACCTGCGCGTCAATGTAGGAGACGCAGGCCGCGTAGCCGTGGATGAGCTCGCGCTGCTGTGATTCGGAAATCGGGCCGGTCTTCGGCACATCGGAGTAAGCGCGTAGCTCACCCGAGTGGCTGTAAAACGCGAGGTCGTGCGGGCTGGCCTTCGGCAGGTTTTGCACCGGAGCGAGCGGAAGCGAGGCGCGATCGTAGAGGTCCCAGTATTTCTTCGGCGCGATGAATGGCAGATGCGGCTTTACAAAACCGACCGCGAGAAAAAAGGGTTGGCCTTGCTCTTCGAACTCTCGGATGCGTTTGGCCGCGGTAAAGGCCACGCCGCCGTGGTGATAGGCGTTGTCAGCGATGTCGCAAGCCTCCGTCGCCGGTCCTGCGACTGGCTTGCCCTGCGAGGCAGACTCGGCCAGTCGCGCCTTTGTCGCCGGGTCCTGATAACCGCCCGGCGCGGGCTTCTCACCGGGTGCCATCTCCCACGGGCCATAACGCACGCTCCACGATGCGAGGTCGTGCCCCGCATCCACCGTGCGCCCATCGAAGACCTTGTGCAGCGGATGAGTGATGTAGCCGTGATTCCTGAACTGCTGCGGCAGCGTGACGAGATCCGGGAAGCGGGTGCGCAGGATGTCTTGCGGTTGCGTGGGATTAAAAAACACGCGCGTCGAGTCGGGTCGAAGCCCGGTGAGCACGCTCATCCGCGATGGAGCGCAGAATGACACCTGGCAATAGCTCGAGGTGAATAGCGTGCCACGCGAGGCCAGACGGTCGATGTTCGGAGACTTGATCCACGAAGCGCCATAACAGCCGAGGAGAGGCTTCAGATCATCGATGGCGATGAACAGGACGTTTGGCTTCTTCGATGATGCATCAGCGTGCACTCCAGCCATCGGAGCAAGCAGCAGCAGCAGCGCGATGAAGACGGTGCGACAAAAAGATGGGAGACAGAAAAATGGATTTCTGTTCTTCATTTTTCTGTCTCCCATCTTTTTGTCGTCATTGATCGGAGTTGCTCAGCAAGCGCTGGAATCTGTGCCGCAGCCCCGACGGTTCCGGCGATATTCACGGTTTCGAGCGGGTCAGTTTGCTGATCGTAGAGTTCTTGACCGACGACGTGGCCGGTTTTGAAATCGCGCCACTCATGGTAGCTCCAGCGGTCGGTTTTGAGCGCGTAGCCCATCACTTGCGGCAAGGCCTGCGGCCCGCCGCCCCAGTAAAGCGCGGGGCGCGGATGCTGCGTGAGTGCGGCGGTTTTCACAGATGCGCGGGAGTCCTTGAGCACGGGCACGAGGCTGGTCCCTTCGAGCTGAGGTGGAGACGGAAAACCACTGAGGTCCGTGAGTGTGGGAAAGATGTCGATCAACTCGCTGATGGCGCTCGTCTTCGCGCCGCACTTTCCGACACCTGGAGCGCTGATGATGAGTGGCACTCGCGCGTCCCAGCCGAACAAGGTCATCTTTCCCCAACAGTCGTGCTCGCCGAGTTCAAAGCCATTGTCTCCGATGATGACAACGATCGTGTTGTCACGGAGCTTGAGTTCATCGAGCGCATCCAGCACGCGGCCAAACTGCGCATCGGCGAAACTCATCGCCGCATAGTAGCCATGGCGGATTTCTCGCTTGGCTTCCTCATCGAGCGTGCGGTGGGCAGTCGGCTCGCCGAGGATTTCGTGGTTCGCGTGAAAGGCGATCTCGGGCGCGTTGCGAGGCCGTGCGGGCGTCTCGATGGCCGGGATGTCCTCACGCCGATACATATCCCAGTAGCGTTTTGGCACTTTATAAGGCGTGTGCGGCTTGAAGATGCCCAGCGCGAGAAAGAACGGCTCTGGCTTCTTCGCAAGCGTCCGCAACTCGGTGATCGCGAGACTGGCCGACAAGTTGTCAAAGCACGCTTCGTCCGGCACATCGCGATTCTCGCAGAGGCGGTCCTTCGCGAGGTTCGGCGGCAAAGCAGCTCCATTTGGTAAGGCAAACTCATCCTTCGTTTTGCCGCCAGTCCGATGATCCGGCACGCTCAGCATCTTGAAGTCCGCCTCCTTGCCATAGCCACCGAGCACCTTGCCAATGCTCATGGACGTGTAGCCGTGCTGCATGAACCAGTGCGGCATCGTCACCGCATCGGGGTGCAGATTGTAGAGATACTTCGTCATGCTCCAGATGCCGAGCGAGTCCGGCCTGCGCCCACTCATGAACGAAGCGCGTGATGGACCACAGATCGGCTGCTGACAAAAGTTCCGCGTGAACACCGTGCCACGAGCCGCCAGTCGGTCGAGGTTCGGCGACTTCGCCACCGGATCACCGTAGCAACCTAGGCGGTTGTTGAGATCGTCGAAGACGACGAAGAGAACGTTGGGCTTTTTCGATGAAGCCGCATCGGCGGTTGGCGCGGCTTGGCACGCCAGAGCGAGAAGAAAAAGTGACCGCCTGAATGTTAGCATGTTCACACTTCCTCCAGCATGAGTTTCGCATCGCCAAAGGTCTTCGGGCGCACTTCCATCTTGTCCATCATCGACATGAACAGGCGGCAGAGTTGGCGGTCGGGCTTGTCTTTGTAGTCGAGGGCACGTCCGCCTTTGAGTCGTCCGCCTGCGCCGCCGAGGACGATGATGGGGAGCTGATCGTTGTCGTGCTTGGCCCCGGCCATCATGCTGGAGCAGTGCATGAGCATGGTGTTATCGAGAAGCGTGCGCGGGCCTTCCTGGACGGCGTCGAGCTTTCGCGCGAGGTAGGCGAGCTGCTCCATGAAGAGCTGGTTCACCTTGAGGAAGTCCTCGCCATCGCTGTGGCTAAGGAGGTGATGAATCATGTAATCAATGCCGTGGCCTGGCTGCTGGATGCTGGGCAAGTTCGGAAAGCGCAGGGCGCTGTGGTCGTTGTTGAGCTTCAGCGTGGTGATGCGCGTGGTGTCGGTCTGGAAACCGAGCACGAGGATGTCGCACATGAGCTTCATGTGCTCGGCGATGTCCTGCGGAATGCCATCGGATGGGCGTTGCATATTGGGTTTATCCAAAGTGGGTCGCCAGCCTTGCAGTTCGCCGCGTTTACCGGCGTTTTCGATGCGTTTCTCCACCTCGCGCACGCTGTCGAGATACTCATCGAGCTTCCGCTGGTCGCTGGCGCTGATGTCGCGGCGCAGATCCTGCGCATCGGCCAGGACGGCATCCAGCACGCTTTTGTCGGCTGGCGAGGCGTCGTCTTTGAAGAGACGATCAAACGCCAGCGCGGGGTAAAGCTCCAGCGGAGTCGGTGTGGTCGGTGAACTCCACGAAATGTGCGAGCTGTAGAGCATCGAGTAGTTCTTGTGAACCGATGGATTCGACTTCTCGCAGGCCAAAACCAGGCTCGGCACCTTCGTGGAGCGTCCGTAGGTCTGGGCGAGCATTTGATCGAAGCTCGTGCCACTGCGGATCTCGCCGCCGCTGGCGATGGGAGCACCGGAAAGCATGTTGCCGGTCTGCGAGGAGTGGATGTTGCCTTTGCGGGCCTCCTCATGATACAAACCGCGAACAAAGAGCAGTCGCTCTCGGAAGTCCTTCAGAGGCTCCAGCACGCGCCCAAGCTCCATCGCCTTGCCCTCGCCCTTCGCCCACCATTCCTTCGATTGGAAGCCGTTGCCGGAGAAGGTGACGCAGAGGCGAACCGGAGCCTCGCTGGCCGGTTTGTTTTTCTTCGGCTCATCGCCCCAAACATTGACGGACTCCATCCATGGCAGCGCCATGGTGACACCTGCTCCGCGCAGGAAGGCTCGACGGTTGAATTGATGGGTGTTCATGATGGTATCGCTAGGGGTCTAATTTCATTCATTCTCAGCCAAGACGGGCAACCACTCTCGCCAGCCCTGAATGTGTTGACGCATGATGCGCTCGCATTCCGCAGGTGATTGCGTGCGGAAGCCCTGCACGATGGCGGTGTGAGCGGCGATGGTTTCACGCTGGGTTTCGCTTGTCTGGAACTGATGGCGGCGATGAAGACGTCCGAGCCACAGTTCCAGCTCAGCACGCATCGAAGACCAAAGCTTTAGCAGTCGAGTATTGCCAGATGCAGTGAGAATGATCTCATGAAAGTCCAAATCGAGCCGTGTCACCTGCTGAACGGTCTTCGCGCGTTGTGTGGCAGCGATGTTTCGCTCAAGCGCATCGGTAGCGGCGCGAAGTCGAGTCGCGGCAAGGCGTGATGCCAGCGGCTCCAAGGCCAGGCGCACCACGAATAGCTCCTCGAAGTCCGCCGGAGCGAGCCGCTTCACATAGGCACGACCCGTTTCGCTGAACTCGACGAGGCCGTCACGCTCCAAATCAAACAGCGCCTCGCGCACCGGGACGCGACTCACCCCCAAACGCCGGGCAACCGCCGACTCAGCGAGCAAATCCCCTGGAGCGGCAAGGCCGTCAAGAATCTCCCGCCGCAGCTTTTCGGATGCAGAGTCGGTGCGTGAGGATGATGAGACAGAAGTCGTGGCCATGATGGTATACCGTTTCGCGAAAAGTAAATCGGTATACCGTTTGGAAATCTATCGGCAAAAAGTTCAAGGAATCTCTTTTTAGCAGCCTGTGGCTCAGAATTTGGGGTCGTCAGGCCAGAATCTCTTTCACGAGGTTTCCATAGACATCGGTGAGTCGGTAATCGCGGCCGAGGTGACGCCAGGTGAGTTTTTCGTGATCGAGGCCGAGTTGATGCAGGATCGTGGCGTGCAAATCATGCAGATGGACTTTGCCGGAGACAGGGCGGAAGCCGAAGTCGTCGGTCTCGCCGAAGGTGAGGCCGGGTTTGATGCCGCCACCGGCGAGCCAGGTGCAAAAGCTCTCGGGTTGATGCTCGCGGCCGTGTTTTTCGATGGGCGAGGTGCCGCTGAGGTCCTGGCTCCACGGCGTGCGGCCAAACTCGCCGCTCCAGATGACGAGCGTGTCTTCGAGCAGCCCTCGTGACTTGAGATCTTTGATGAGCGCGGCGCAGGGCTGGTCCGTGCCCGCGCAGCTTTTTGGCAATGCATTGCGGATGTCGCCGTGATGATCCCAGCCGCCCATGGTGACCTGCACGAAGCGCACGCCGGCCTCGCTCAAACGGCGGGCGAGTAGGCAGGCGCGGGCGTTCTTGTCGCACTCCTTGCTGCCGATGCCATACAGCTTCTTCGTCGCCTCGGACTCGCTGGAGATGTCCATGAGCTCCGGCGTGGCCGTTTGCATGCGAAAGGCAATCTCCATGCTCTCGATCATGCCTTCCATGCGTGCATCGCCAGGAGCTTGATCGAGCAGGCGTCGGTTCATGCGCTGCGTTAAGTCGATGCGCGCACGCTGCGATTTCGCATCGCCGGAAATGTCGGCGAGGTAGTCGATGGGCGACTGCTTCGCGTCCTGCGGCACGGTCACTTTGGTGCCCTGATGTGCGGCGGGGAGAAACCCGGAGCCGTAGAGCCGCGTGTCGCTGTCCGGATGAATGGTGATGAAGCTCGGCAGGTTTTGATTTTCGGTGCCGAGGCCGTAGCTGACCCATGAGCCGAGCGATGGACGCACATCCGCCGTGATGCCGGTGTGGAACTGCAGCGCGGCAGGTTGGTGCTGGTTGTTGTCCGAATGCATTGCCCGCAGCAGGCAAATCTCGTCCGCGATGCTCGCGGTGTGCGGCAGCAAATCGGAGATCATCATGCCGCTCTGCCCACGTGGCTTCACTTCGCCATGCGTAGCCAGCGCGAGGAATTTGTCCGTGCCCACGCGCAGTTCGTTCGTGTTGATCGGCGCATGGATCGTCTGGCCGTGCATGCGCTTGATGTAGCTCTTTGGATCAAAGAGATCGGGCTGCGAAGGTCCGCCAGACATGAAGAGGAAGATCACACGCTTCGCTTTTGCAGGCATTCGAGGGGCACGCAGCGCCAGCGGACTCGACGCGGCCTGAACGAGGTCGTGTAAGGCGAGCGCACCGAAGCCACAGGCGGTGTTTTGAAGCCAGGCGCGGCGGGAGATGGAGGAAGTGTTCATCTTTTGAGTGAATGGCTTTGCCTCAACGCATTGCGGGCGCGTCAGCGTTTTGGAGTGCGCCGGTCCTCCGGCGCTTTCGAGCGTCCACCGGCCTGCGAAAAGCTCCAGAGTGCTGGAGCACTCCAGGACGCTCGCGCGAAGATTGAATGCGGCATGTCGAGTTCATAAACGGAGAAGAAACTCGTTCGAGGCGAGCAGGGCGTGGGTGAGTTCGATCCAGGCTTTGTCGGCGGGGAGTGAATCGAGGAGCGCATTGGCATCATCGCGCTCGGTGCTGGTGATGGGGCGGCTGAGGACGCGCAGCCAGAGGGCTTCGAGGCGTGCACCGGGGTTTGGTTCGGCCTGGGTGACGAGCTTGGCGATGTCGGTGGCGCGGGCGCGGACGAGGTCGCTGTTGATGAGTAAGAGCGACTGCGTGGGGACAGCGGTTTCGGCGCGTTTTCCGGCGATCTGCGCGGGCTGCGTGAAGTCGAAGACATCGCGCAGGCGTGCGGAGCCGGGTTGCGCGGCGGTGCGGATGACGGGTTGGTAAATCGTGCGCTCGAACTCCTGGATGGGGCGCGTCTTTTTGAAACTGAACGCCGGTGGGTTCACCGCGCCGGGATTGAGGCTGCTGACATTCTCCGGAAACTCGAGCGGGAGTGCCATGCCGCCGCTGGAGGGCATCAAACGGCCGCTGATGGCCAGCATGGCGTCTCGGATGGCCTCGGCATCAAGGCGCGGGCGATTCATGCGCGTGAGCAGACGATTTTCGTCCGTGGACGAGGTCTGGCTCGACTGGCGATAGGTGTGTGAGAGCACGAGCTCACGAATGAGGCGTTTTTGTGACCAGCCTTGCTTCATGAATTGCGCGGCGAGATGATCGAGGAGCTCGGGGTGCGTGGGTTTTTCGCCGCGGGTGCCGAAGTAGTCCACGCTGCGTACGAAGCCCTCGCCGAAGAGTTTTTGCCAGATGCGATTCACGGTGACGCGAGCGGTGAGCGGATTGCGCGAGTCGGTGAGCCAATCGGCGAGTTGGACGCGACCGCTTTGATTCGGCGGGATTGGTGGAAAGTCGGCCCAGTTCGCGACTTGGAGCGTGCCGCGTTTCACGGGCTCGCCGAGCGCATACGGGTTTCCGCGGATGGTGATGCGCATGTCGGCTGGTTTTTCGACGTCGTGCACGGCGAAGGCCTTCGGAGCGTTGGGCGCGAAAAACTTCGCGTGCTCGATTTGGGCCTTCAGAGCCTTCGTATCGGCTTTTTCGGCCGTTTTGGCCTTCAAATCGGCTTCGAGAGCTTTGAGGCGTGATTCGTGATGCGTGAGCTGTTTTTCGCGGGCGGCTCGTTGCGCGGCTGTTTCGGGCAGATCGGCCTTGTGGACGCTGCTCCACACGCCGTTGTCGGTTTTGTAAGTGCTGCTGGTGCTGCGGAACATGCCCGCGAGCGCGTAGTAGTCGGTCTGTGCGATGGGATCGAACTTGTGATCGTGGCAGCGCACGCAGCCGAGCGTCATGCCGAGAAAAGCGGTGCCGACTTTGCTGACCTGCTGGTCCACGAGGTCATGCTCCATCTTCAATTTGTCCACCGCGACGATTTCCACGTCGCCGAGCACGAGAAAGCCCGTGGCGGTGATGCTGTCCGCCGTGGGCGCGATGAGATCGCCGGCGATTTGTTCGCGGATGAACTGATCGAACGGCTTGTCGGCGTTGAAGGCGCGGATGACGTAATCGCGGTAACGCCAGGCATGCTCGGCGAAGACGTTGTTCGAGGTGCCGATCTGATCGGCATAGCCGGTGAGATCGAGCCAGTGACGCGCCCAGCGTTCGCCGAAGGCGGGGGAGGAGAGGAGCTTGTCCACGACAGCCTCAAATGACGAATGACGAGTGACGAATGCCGAAATTTCCTCCGGAGTCGGCGGCAGGCCGGTGAGATCGAGATACACGCGGCGCAGCCAGGTGTATGGATCAGCATCGGGGGCAGGGAAGAGGCCGGCGGACTCTTGTTTTGCCAGAACGAAGCGATCCACTTCACCAAGCGGCCAGTTCGTGTGTTTGACCGTGGGCGGCTGCGAATCACGCACGGGCTGGAAGGCCCAAAACTGCTTTCCGGCTTCGATGTTGATGCCGGTCGCTTTGGCGACAGCACCTGAACGTGGGTCCGGTGCGCCCATCGCGACCCACTTTTCGAGCACTTCGATCTCGCTGGCGGCGAGTTTGCCTTTCGGCGGCATTTCCATGTCCGGGTTCGCGTAGCGAACAGCTTCGATGAGCAGGCTTTTCGAGACGTTTCCGGGCATGATGGCCGCGCCGTGATCGCCGCCGTTCTGCCAGCCAGATTTGGAGTCGAGCGCGAGACCGCCTTTGATTTTCGATTCGTGAGAATGGCACTCGTAGCAGCGCTGCTTGAGGATGGGCAGCACCCTCGCATCAAAGAACGCCGTGCGATCCTCCGCGTGGGCGGAAGCAGCGAGCAGCAGAGCTGTGAGGAAGCGTTTCACCACGAAAAGACGGTGTAACGCAAGACAAGCTTGCAGACCGACTGCTACTCCTCGACTCGCACCCAGAGATGCCCCACGGCGCGTTCGCCGCGCTCGTTGGTATGTTCGACAGTCACGATGTGGTCGCCGGGCTTTGAGAAGGCGTGCTGGGTGATGGCGTAACCGTCTTTGGCGAGGGCTTTGGCGTTGCCGTCGGATTTGACGGTCACTTTGGGGGTGCCATCGCCGAAGTCCCAGGTTTCGCCGCCGGTGGTGCGGAAGGTGCGGACTTTGAAGGTGATCTCGGTGCCGGGCTTGAGGCCCTTGGTGGGCCAGAAGGTCGGGTGAATCGTTGGTGGCAGGTTTTTGTCGTCGCTGCCCATCACTTGGACGATGGCGAAGTCGTAGCTGACGTTTCCAGCGGTGTCGGTAACTTTGAGGATCTCGCTGTAAGCGCCGGGTTTCGTGTAGGAGCGCTCGATTTTCGCGCCGGACGCGGTTTGGCCGTCGGTGAAGGTCCAGTCGTAGGTTTTGATGCTGCTGGATGACCACGACTTCGATGCGTCGAGCGTGATCGTCTCTTCGGCGCGGATGAAATGATGCGGACGGGCCACGGCGATGACGGCGGGCTTGTTTTCGCGTTGGTAGGCCTCCCATGCGAAAGCGTAGGCCTCCTGCGTGCCCCATTTGCC
>JBIKYB010000004.1:0-55802 GCA_044355475.1 Prosthecobacter sp. | reverse complement strand
CTCCACGACGCTGACGCGAATAGCGGAGCGGCAGGGCAAAGAGAAGCGCTGGGACGAGGAAGGTCATGGTTTTTATTTAGCTTGGCTTCGCCTCAGCTTGAACAAGCCGACCACCACCAACCCGACACCCAGAGCTGTCAAAACTGGGTGGACTTTATTTGGTCCGCGTATGGCGGTGATCAAAGTGCCTGATCCTATGCCAAACATGAGAGCGCCCCATGTTGATGTTGTGAAAAAGAACCGGCCACTCATCACCTTCCCCCTTTCTTCTGCACGCGGCTGAGGAGGAACTTCACGAGCACGTCGTCGTATTTCTCGTGCAACTTCACGCGGTGGTAGTCGATGGCGGTGGTGCGGATGAGGTCGTCGATTTCGGCCATGTATTGCTTCACGGCCTCGCGGTAGTTGCGGGCGATGAGGCTGGGGTCGGCGAGGATGGCTTCGCCGCCTTCAAGGTCGATGAAGCGGGCTGGGCGGTCGAAATCGAAGTCGAGTTCCTTTTGATCGAGCAGGTGGAAGACGGCGACGTCGTGCTTGCGGAAGCGGAGGTGCTGGATGGCCGTTTTGAGCTCGGCTGGAGGGACGAAGAGATCGCTGAAGATGACGACGAGGGCTCGCTGGCGGATTTTTTCGGCAGCGTCGTGCAGGGCAGTGAGCAGCGTGGTGTCGCCGACGGGTTGGATGGAGCCCATTTGATCCAAAACAAGGCCGAGATGGCTCGCACCGCGTTTGGCGGGGATTTCGACGGGTTTTTCCGCGAGCGACCAAAGGCCGACGGCATCGCCCTGCTGCGCGGCGAGGTAGCCGAGCGTTCCGGCGAGCTTTTTGGCGTAATCGAAGCGTGTGGATCCGGCGGGGCCGAAGCTCATGCTGCCGCTGGTGTCGATGAGCAGGCAGAGGCGCAGGTTGGTGTCGGCTTCGAATTCTTTGATGTAGAAGCGGTCGCTGCGGCCCCAGGTGCGCCAGTCGAGCCGACGCGTGTCGTCGCCGGGCACGTATTTGCGGTATTGCGCGAATTCGAGCGAGGAACCACGAACGGGGCTGCGGTGCTTGCCGGAGACGTTGCCGAGCATGGCCTGACGCGCATTGAGCGGCAGCGCCATCAATCGGCTCAGCACGGCGGGGTCCAGAAAGCTGCGGTCGGAGGCGGCCATGATGGATCGGAGCTAGATCAGGCCTTCGCGAGTTCATCCACCAAACGCTTCGCTACATCGCGGCTCGTCACGCCATCGCTCTCCGCGGTGAAGGTGGTCATCACACGATGACGTAGCACTGGTTCGGCGACTTCCATCACATCCTCCAGCCTCACCATGTAGCTGCCGTTTAGCGCGGCTCTCGCTTTGGCACCGAGGATCAAATACTGCACGGCACGAGGACCGGCGCCCCAGCTTACCAGAGGCTTCAACCACGCGGGGGCCTCACTGCTCGCGGGACGGGTCTTTCTCGCGAGATCAACGGCGAATTCATAAATGTGATCGGGCACCGGAACGCGACGGACGAGGTCTTGGAAGGCGAGAACCTTTGGGCCATCCATGATGTGCTCGAGTTTGGGCAAACTCTGGCCCGTGGTGCTTTTGGCGATGGCGATTTCCTCATCGCGGCTCGGGTAATCGACGCCGATCATGAACATGAAGCGGTCGAGCTGGGCTTCGGGCAGGGGATAGGTGCCTTCCTGCTCGATGGGGTTCTGCGTGGCGAGGACGAAGAAGGGTGAGTCCAAGGTGTAAGTGCGGCCAGCGACGGTGACTTTGTGCTCCTGCATGGCTTCGAGCATCGCGGCCTGCGTTTTGGCGGGGGCGCGGTTGATTTCGTCGGCGAGGACGATGTTGGCGAACACGGGGCCTTTGGCGAATTCGAAGGCGCGTTTGCCGCCGGGGAGTTCTTGAAGGATGTCGGTGCCGGTGATGTCCATGGGCATCAAATCGGGCGTGAACTGGATGCGGCTGAAGCTGAGCGACATCGTTTCAGCGAGGCGGCTGATGAGCAGCGTCTTGGCGAGGCCGGGCACGCCCATCAGCAGCGCATGACCACGGGCAAAGAGGCAGATGGCGAGCTGCTCGACGACCTTGTCCTGGCCGACTATGATTTTTTTGAGCTCATTGCCGAGGCGGCCGTAAACCTGGCGGAGTTCATCAATGGCGGCGACGTCGTCTTGCGGAAGCGGGGTGTTGGACATGCGGATTTTATGTGTGCGCACGAATGGCACCAGAAAAGAGGCGTTCTGACAAGAACGGCGTCAGTAAATTCGCGTTGGGACGACTTTTACATCCAGACCGTGAGTGCACGGCGGAGATCGGTGCTGGGAGTGACGCGGAAGGACTCGTCGAGCTCCAAACGGGCTTTGTGGCCGTTTTGGGAGATTTCGAGGAAGACGGGCAAGGTGCCGGGATGCTGCAAAAGCACCTCATGGATGCGCTCAAGGTCGGTTTCGTCGTGCTGCTTGGTGTTGAGCTTGATAACGACGGGCTTGGGCGGTGCGGGCGGTTTCGGCGGCGGTGGGAGCGAAGGATCTGGATCGCCAGCGTTGCGCGGTTTGGCGGCCTTGGGCTTGAGGGGCTTGGCGTCGTTGCAGGTGCAGCGGTTGCCGTCGGTTTTTTGATCCTTGCTGACACGGATGCGGAAGGCCATCACGGCACCATCGGCGAGCACGTCCTTGAGCTTTTCGTAGTCGTCGCTCCAGCACATCATTTCCTGCACGCCGGTGAAGTCTTCCACCTTGAAGGTGGCGAAGGGGCGGTTGTCCTTCTTCGAGTAGCGCACCTCAAGCTGGCTCAAAATACCGGCGATGGTGTGGGTGCTGGGCTTTTCTTTAGTGTCGATCTCCTCGATGGCGGCGATCTTGATGAGCTTCACCGAGTCGAAGTGGCCGCGGTAGCTGTCGAGCGGGTGGCCACTGACGTAGAAGCCGAGGAGTTCTTTTTCAAAGGCGAGAACCTCATCGGTGGTCCAGACGATGGAGGGCGTTGCAGGCTCGTTTTTCTTCGATTTGGGCTTCGCGAGCTCGAAATCGTCGAACAGGCCGCCCTGGCCGGTTTTTTTGTCCTTCTGCATCGAAGCAGCAGAAGCGAGGACTTGTTCGAGTTTGGCGAACATGACGGCGCGCAGCTCGCCGGTGAAGTCGAAGGCTCCCGATTTCACGAGGGCTTCCATGAGCTTCTTGTTCACGGCGCGGTTGTCGAGCCGCGCGGCGAAGTCTTCGAGGCTGGTGAAGGGGCCGTTTTTCTCACGTTCGGCGATGGCGGCCTCCATGGCACCTTCGCCGACGTTTTTGATGGCGGACAAGCCGTAGCGGATGGCATTCGGCACTTCTTCTTCTGTTTCAAAGCGCTCAGGAGCAAATTTCAGCGCCGATTTGTTGATGTCCGGCGGCAGCACCTTGATGCCCATCTCGAAGCACTCGGAGACGAAGTTGGCAATCTTGTCGGGATTGCTGATTTCGTAGCTGAGCACTCCCGCCATGAACTCGACGGGGTAGTTCGCCTTCAAGTAGGCGGTGTGATACGTCACGATTCCGTAGGCGGCGGAGTGCGACTTGTTGAAGCCGTATTGCGCGAACTTTTCGAGCAAGTCGAAGACGGCGTTGGCCTGCTTTTGCTGGATGTCGTTCGTCTTGAGGCAGCCTTCGACGAAAATGAGGCGCTGGCGGGCCATTTCGGCGGCGTCCTTCTTGCCCATGGCGCGGCGAAGCAAGTCGGCTTGGCCGAGTGAGAAGCCAGCGAGGACGTTCGCGGCCTGCATTACCTGTTCCTGATAAACCAGGATGCCGTAGGTCTCCTTGGCGATCTTTTCGAGCAGCGGATGCGGATACTCGACCTGCTCCTCGCCCTTTTTGCGTTTGATGTAGTCCGGAATGAACTGCATCGGGCCGGGACGATACAGGGCGAGAATAGCGATGATTTCCTCAATGGTGTCTGGCCCGAGCTGCTTGCAGGTATTCACCATGCCGCCGGATTCCATCTGGAAGACGGCGACCGTTTCGCCGCGTTTGATGAGTTCGAAGGTTTTGAGGTCTTCCAGCGGCATGTCGGCCACCCTGAAGCCGGGAACGCGTTTGTTGATCCAATACTCGGCCTCGTGGATGACCGTCAGCGTTTTGAGGCCGAGGAAATCCATCTTGAGCATGCCCAGCTCGGTGAGGGGCTTCATCGCGTATTGCGAGAGGATAGCGTCTTCCTTGTCTCGTGTGAGGGCGATGAAGTTGTCCAGCCTGCGATCACCGATGACGACGCCGGCAGCATGGACGCCCGTGCCGCGCGTGAGGCCTTCGAGGAAGGTGGCGTGCCGCCAAAGCTCTTGCGCGTTGGTGTCGGCCTCGAGTTTCGCTGCAAGATCGGGGTTTTTCTTCACCGACTCCTCCAGGTCTATGTTCAACTCGTTCGGAATCATCTTCGACAGCGCGTCGCTGTCGCCGTAGCTCCAACCAAGCACACGACCGACATCGCGGATGACCGATTTGGCCCCCATGGTGCCGAAAGTGATGATGTGGCAGACGCTGAGGTCGCCGTATTTTTCACGAACGTATTGGATGACCTCCGGACGCCGCGTCTGGCAGAAGTCGATGTCGATGTCGGGAGGGCTGACACGCTCAGGATTGAGGAAGCGCTCGAATACGAGCTCGAAGCGCAGCGGATCGATGTTCGTGATACCGAGGCAGAAGGCGACGAGCGAACCGGCAGCGGAACCACGACCGGGACCGACGGGGATGTCGTGCTCACGCGCCCAGTTGATGAAGTCCCAGACGATGAGGAAGTAGCTGGTGAAGTTTTTCTCCTTCAGCAAGGCGAGTTCCACTTCCATGCGGTCATGCAACGCCTCGTCATTCAGCGCACGGTCGCGGCCGTAGCGGCGCTCCAGGCCTTCCTGCGTGAGCTTGCGCAGATACTCGTTTCGATCCCCGCCCTCGGGCATCGGATACTGCGGGTAGCGGTCGATGGAGGTCGAATCGAGGTGGATTTTGACATCGCAGCGCTCGGCGATCTCTAGCGTGGCGTCGCAAGCCTCCGGCACCTCGGCGAAGAGCGCGCGCATCTCTTCGGCGGTCTTGAAATAGACCTCCGGGGAGTAAGTCATGCGGTTTTGATCGTAGATGCTCGCGCCGGTGCCGATGCAGATCATGATGTCGTGGGACTCGTGATCGTCGCGGTTGAGGAAATGCACGTCGTTGGTGGCGACGGTTTTGAGGCCGTATTGTTTTCCCCACTCGATCATCTGCCGGGCGCTCTTGCGCTGGGCCTCTGAGTTGTGATCCTGGATTTCGAGGTAGAAATTCTCGGGTCCAAAGATGTCGCGGAACTCCTGGAGACTCTTTTCAGCCTCGTCTTTGCGGTCGGAGAGGAGGAATTCGTTGATTTCGCCATTGATGCAGCCGCTGAGGCAGATGAGGCCCTTCGCATGCTCTCGCAGCGCGTCTTTGTCGACACGCGGCTTGTACCACTGGCCGTCGAGGTGGCCTTTGGTGATGAGTTTGGAGAGATTGTCGAAGCCTTCGTTGCTGGCGGCCAGCAGCGTGAGGTGGGAGGAGCGTTTGCGGCCCGGTACCTCGTTTTTGTCCATCATCGAGCCGGGCGCGAGGTAGGCCTCACAGCCGAGGATGCTCTTCACCTTGGCCTTTTTCGCGGCCATGTAGAAGTCGATGGCTCCGTAGAGATTGCCGTGGTCGGTCATCGCCACGGCGGGCATTTCCAGCTCCTTCACCCGCTTCATGAGCGTGTCGATGCGCACCGCTCCGTCGAGGAGCGAGTATTCGGTGTGAAGGTGGAGATGGACGAAGGAGTCGGGCATTCGGCGGGGGGCAGGATTAACTCTGTTTGGGAGGCTGGAACAAGGTCTAGTTGTTCACATCGTCGGGCCGGGGCCTGCGGTGGGCGCGGTGGTGGTGCCGGTAATGACTCAGCAGCCGCCATCCCACGATGAGAAGCATCACCGCAACGCTCAGCGTGATGACCAGGCCGAGGCTGAACAATGGCGCCGGTGGCTGAGATGCCGGGGCGGGAGCCGCCGTCGTGGTCGGTGCTGGTGTGCTCGTTTCCAGAGGGTAGGCACGGCTGGTTTCACCAGGGAAGATGACCTGGGGGCGGGGGGCTGCCTTGCCACCGTGACTTGGGAGCAGGATCAGGGTGGTGTTGGCGTCCTTGGCAAAGTCGATCTGGAAAGACGCCGCGCCGGCCGGGACATTTCCCTTTGCCGAGGCCAGGAGGTGTACTTCCTGGGTTTCGGCGGTCAGTGAGGTGTTGCTCTCGCCGTCGATGGCCTGGATGGTGCATGGTGGGAGCGGCGTTTTTTGACCACCAAACAACAGCCCCAGCGCCCGGCTGAGGTATTCGCCCGCTTTTTCATGCGTGGCGGCGAGTTGATCCGGCGTCTGCTCCCGATACCACGAGCCGGGAACCGGCGGCAGGGTGGTGGGGTCGGCGGCCAGAAAAGTGCGCGGATCGACATTAATGCTCAAAGAATAACCACCATCGGCGGCGAAATCCGCCTCCATCGTCATATTCGGCACCACATGCGCCCATGTGGCTCCTGGCATGGCAAGGGCGAGCATTGCGAGCGCAGTGCGTGGGAGCGGAAAAGTCATTAAACACATGGTGGAGATGCAGGCAGGGATGGCAAATCCAACGTCAACCAGTGCCAAAGTGTCGTTAATATGGCCCCATTGAGGCGCTGATTTTCCTTACGCGTTTAAGCCCGCCGGAAAGAACGGATGAAAATGTTTGTAGCTAGATCGTCAGTGCGCTTGACTATGAGTGCGCAACTTGCTTCAAAAGAGCAGATCAATTACCAACCCGCATGGGTGCCACCCTCAAATCAGTCGATAAAGGTCACGAGATCACTCTCGATGACTTCAACCTCATCGGACGCAGTCCGGATGCCTCCATCCGTCTGCTAGACGGGGGCGTCTCGCGTCAGCATGCCACCATCCGTCGAGATGGTTCCCTGTTTTGGGTCTCCGACCTCGGCAGCGCCAACGGCAGCTTCGTCAATGATGTGGCCGTGACCACCGCCCGCGCCCTGCGGCATGGCGACCGCGTGCAGTTCGGCACCAGCGTGTTCATTTTCGACAGCCAGGAGGAGGAGCGCCCGCCGAGCGAGTCTGGAAATGTCAGCACTCAATCGCTGCACACCATCGCTCTGCCGGTGAAAACGGTAAAGGCCACGCTGCTCGTCGGCGATCTGCGCAATTTCACGACCCTCTCCGCCCAGCTCAGCGCTGAGGAGGTGGCCGCCATGCTGCGCGAGTGGTACGCGGACTGCGAAAAGATCATCAAGACGCGAGACGGCATCATCGACAAGTTCATCGGCGACGGCGTCTTCGCCTATTGGCCCGGTGATGACATCATTTCACGGGTTAAGGCCACTGAGGCGGCAAAACTACTCACCGGCCCGGAAGCGGGTGACTCGCCGAAGCGCAAATGGCTGCGCGAGCAAATGAACCTGGAGGTCTATTGCCACGTCGGCCTGAATGTCGGTGATGTCGCGCTCGGTGCCATGGGCCGTGGCAACAACACCGCCGTGGGCGAGGCCGTGAACGTGACCTTCCGCATCGAAAGCCTAACCCGCAAGCTCCAGGTGCCGGTGCTTGCAGGCGCACCTTTCCTGACAGGCTGGGCCGAGGGCTTGCAACTCTACCAAAACGCCGGCATCCACCCAGTGAAAGGGCAGCCTGACCCCGTGGAAGTCTATTCGCTCATCGACTTCCCCACCGTCTCGATCCCGGCGGCCTGAGCGGAGAGATAACGCGTCATGGCATCCCGGTTCATGCGGTAGAGCAGCCACTCGCTCATGCGCCTCGCGCCAAGGCGCTGTTCATAGACCTGCTGTGCGTGGATGTTCCAGTCCAGCGCCGTCCATTCCATGCGGCCAAAACCGCGCTGCAGAGCGAGGCTCGCGGCTTTTTTCAGCAAAGCACTGCCTGCGCCGAGACCGCGCTGCTCCGGCAGCACAAACACGTCCTCAAGGTAAAGCGTCGGCAGCGCCAGAAAGCTCGAATAAGTCTCCACCAGGATCATGTAGCCGCATGGGGTGGGTTCATCGCCCGCAAAGGCCAACCAGACCTCAATGCGCGGCTTCACACCCAGGGCATCCTCGACCAGCCGTAATTGCGCCGCTTCATCCGGCGGTGTGAGCTTCTCGAAGTCCGCCAAAGCCACCACCAGACGGCAAAAAGCCGCCACATGGTCCCGAGTCAGATGCCTCAACTCAATGCTCATAGGGCCAAGGCAGGATCGCCAAACAGGGTAAAATTCGCCGCCTCGGTGATGCGCACCTTGAAGATCTCACCGACATGGCGATCACGGTTGCCTTCAAAGACCACGATGCGGTTAGAACCCGTGCGGCCAGTCAAACGCGCCTCATTCGTCTTGCTCGGTCCTTCGCAGAGGATTTCCACCTCCTTGCCGACAAGCGCGTCATACATCGGCAGCGCGATGCTGTTCACCAGCGACAGCAAATCCTGATTTCGCTCCTCTTTGACGCGCTCAGTAACCTGGGTGGCCTCTTCCATCTCTGCGGCGGGCGTGCCGCGACGTTTGGAGTAGCGGAACACGAAGGCGTTGTCGAAACGGATGTCTTCAAAGAGCTTCCGCGTCTCCAGGTAGTGCTCCTCCATCTCGCCGGGGAAGCCGACGATCACATCCGTTGTCACGGCGATGTCAGGACGCGCTGCGCGAATGCGTTGCACGAGTTCGGTGAACTTCGCTGCCGTGTAAGGCCGGTGCATGCGCTTCAAAATGGCATCGCTGCCGCTTTGCACCGGCAGATGCACATGCTCGGCCAGCTTCGGCAGGTACGTGAAGGCCTCGATCAAATCCTTCTTGTAGCCAATCGGGTGCGGGCTGGTGAAACGAATGCGCTGAATGCCCGGAACCTCATGCACGGCCTCCAAAAGTTGCACGAAGGGGCTTTTGCCATCCACGGCAGGAAACTCATGCCTGCCGTAGAGATTCACGATCTGGCCGAGCAAGGTGACTTCCTTCACGCCGCGATCCGCGAGGCGTTTCACCTCCTCCACGATGTCGGCGATGGGCCTGCCGCGTTCTTCGCCGCGTGTGTAGGGCACGATGCAGAAGGTACACTTCATGTTGCAGCCCTGCATGATGCTCACGAAGGCGCTGGCCTGCTTTTCCTTCAGCGTGTGATCACGAATCGTGTTCTGCGAGGCTTCTTCCTCATCCACATCGACGATGGAAAAGCGCTCCTCGTCCATCTGCCGCACTTCCTTGGCCCGGATGATCTCGTCCACATAATCGACGACGCGGTGATACTTCTGCGTGCCGACGACGAGATCCACCTTTGCCTTGTCCACCAGTTCGCTGCCCCGGCTCTGTGCCATGCAGCCCATGAAACCGGTGACCAGCGGCACCTTGCGCCGCCGCACCATGCCCATCTTGCCCAGCGCTTTCTGCTCCGCCTGATCGCGCACGGAGCAGGTGTTGATCAGCACCACGTCCGCGTCCAGATCCGTCCCCGTCATGGTATAGCCGCGTTCGACGAACATCTGCGACACCTGCTCGGTGTCGCGCTCGTTCATCTGGCAGCCGTAGGTTTTGATGTGGACGCGGGGCATTGAGGGCGCGGAGCGTAGCTTCCCGCAGCAGAGGGCGCAAGGAGCAGCGGGAGGCTCAAATGACGAAATCCGAATGAGGAATGACGAAGGAAACCCGAATGTCGAAGCACGAAGTCTTCAAAGCATTCGGGCTTGGTCATTCATTCGTCATTGCCGTCACGCTTTGATCTCAAAGATCGCCTCGACCTCGACCGCAGCGCCCGTGGGGAGCTGCGCAAAACCCAAAGCACTCCGCGCGTGGTAGCCGTCGCCCTCCTTGCCGAAAATCTCATGGAGCAGATCGGAGCAGCCGTTGATCACCAGATGCTGGTCGCTGTATTCCAGAGTCGAATTCACACACCCGAGCACTTTGATGACCTTCAGGCCGTCCAACGTACCATGCGTGTCCCACACCGAGCGCAGCACCTTCTCCGCGCAGTTCTTGGCGGCCTTGTAGCCGTCTTCCGTCGAGACACCCGCGCCGAGCTTGCCCTTGAGGTCACTGACGTGTCCGGAGGTGATGAGCTGGTTGCCGCTGCGGATGCAGAGGTTCAGGTAACCAGGGGCTTGTTTCGCGAAGGTGAGGCCGAGGGATTCTGCTTTTTGCTGGGGTGTCATGATTGGGAGTGAGAAGTGGATGCAGAATACGATTTGGAAAACGAAAACTGGCAAATCACCGCATTCAAATTCCCCCAGTCTTCACCTCGCGGCCCATCTGCCACATCAGCTTGTCCAGCGCCCCACCGAGACTTTCTTTGCGACCGTTGAGCAAACCCGCCCAGCAGAGGCCTTTGGCGGTGTGGACCATGATCGTGCTGGTGCCGGGCAGCGAGCCACCATGCCACCAGTTCGGCACTTTGTTCACGCTCCAGCCGCGCGCATAGCTTCCACCCACGCCAGCCGTCGTCATCGTGCGGATCGATTCCTCATTCAGCAGCTTCGGCAGTTGCGATGCAAAGCGCACCAGATCGCCCGCTGTGGCGATCCAGCCACCGTGCGAATCCATGCGTGCCACGTTCATGCCATAAGCTGCACCGGGTTTTTCCGTGAGATACATGACCTCCTTTGGCTGGCGCTCCGCCAGCGTGTTTCCGGCGATCTTCATGCTCGTGATGCCGCATTTCGACAGCACGTGCTGCGTGATCAGCGCCTCATAAGGCATCTTCGTCACTTTTTCGAGCACACGGCCCAGCACGCAGTAGCCGAAGTTGGAATACGCGTAGTTCTCGCCCGGCTTGTGCGTCTGCTTTTGGTTCGTCAGTGTCCATGCGATGAGTTCGTCGTGTTTCATCGTCGCGTTCTTGAACATCGGGTCGTTCTTGTCGTTCATCCAACCGCCGCTCGTGTGTGAAAGCAGGTGATCAATCGTGATGGCAGCCACATCGCCGCTGTGATCCCCGCCGAGGATGCTCTGCGGGCCGAAAACCTTGGTGTCGAGTTTGAGCAGCCCTTTTTCGACGCACATCATCACAGCCGTGGCCGTGATCGGCTTTGAGATGCTCGCGATGCGGAATCGGTGCTCCGGTGTGACGGCTTCCTTTCCTCCATCATCGGCAAAGCCAAAGCCCTGCTCGAATTCGATCTTCCCATCCCGGCCATAGGCGATGCTCATGCCCTGGATGCCATGCTCGCGAAGAAATCCCTCAGCGATGCCGCGAATCGCCGCCGCCTCGGATTTCTGCGGCGTGGCCGCAAAGACCGGCCATGCGGCCAGCGAACCTATAAAAACGCGTCGTTTCATACGGGTAGCATCACACCTTGACGCCTCCCTTCCGTCAATGAAAACATCCACATGATCAAATCCCTCGCGCTGCTTTCCCTGCTCACCTGCTGCACCCACGCACAGGTCGTCGATACCAGCACGCTCATCGGCAAAGTCGTGTGCGGCTATCAAGGATGGTTCCGCTGCGAGGGCGATGGCAGCAACAACGGCTGGCATCACTACGCCGCAGGCGGAAAATTCGAGCCAGGACACGCGCACATCGAGATGTGGCCGGATGTGAGCGAAATACCTCCGCAGGACCGCTTCGCCACGCCCTTCAAGCACGCCGACGGACGCACCGCCGAAGTCTTCAGCTCCGTGCGTGCGTCCGCCGTCCAGCTCCATTTCAAATGGATGCGCGACTATGGCATCGACGGTGCCTTCGTGCAGCGTTTCGTCACCACCACCCGCGATAAACGCTTTCGTGAACCGATGGATCAAGTCTTGGCGCACTGCCAATCCGCCGCCAAAGCCAACGGACGCGGCTGGACGCTCATGTATGACCTCAGCGGCATCAAAGAAGACGGCATCCAGCTCGTGATCGACGACTGGAAGCGCCTCATCACCGAGAAGCGCCTCGACCGCGATGGCTCAGCCTACTTCAAGCATCACGGCAAGCCGCTCGTCGCCCTGTGGGGCCTCGGCTTCAACGACCGTGCGCCGATGCTCGATGAATGGTCACGCCTGATCACGTTTTTGCACGATGATGGCTGCGCGATCATGCTCGGCGTGCCCTACTACTGGCGTACGCTCGATCACGACTGCATCAAAGATCCCAAACTGCACGAACTCATCGCCCGCGCCGACATCGTCAGCCCATGGGCCGTGGGAAGGCTCGGCACGCCGCAGGACGCGGCCAATCGCATCGAGAAAATCTTGAAGCCCGACGTGGCATGGTGCGCAGAACGCAAGCTCGACTACCTGCCAGTAATTTTCCCAGGCTTTAGCTGGCAGAACCTCTCCAAGTCACGCGGTCAGGAAGCCAAGTTTGATGCCATTCCTCGACTTGGCGGCCGCTTCCTCTGGTCACAGGCACTCGCGGCCAAACAAGCCGGTTCGCAGATGCTCTACATCGCCATGTTTGACGAGCTGGACGAAGGCACCGCCATTTTCAAAACGACGAATCAACCACCTGTGGGTGACAGTCGATTCCTCTCCGAGCCTGATCTTCCGACCGACCACTATCTCTGGCTCAGCGGGATGCTGGGCAAGCTTCTGCATGGTGAAGCATCGAATGAAATGCCGCAGCGCTAAACCATCGCCTCAGTGGTTAACCGTAGCTGCGCCTTCCAACTGGTTCGATGAGAGATCGAATACACATCGGCTGAAAACCATCCGCTTGTCTGACGTTCCCAAGACACATGACCACCCAACTCACCCGTCGTCACAGTCTCAAGCTCATCACCGCAGGAACGCTCGCAGGTTTTGCGGGGCGCGAATCTTTGCAGGCCCAAACTTCCGGCTCCAAGCCCGTGTCTGATGCCTGGGCGCAGACGCATGATCGCGTGTGGCTCGGTGGTGAGTTTTGGGCGAATCCGATGGAGGATTGGCAGGTGAATAAGGGCGGTGCGGAGTGTCTGAACGCCGGCCCTGGACGCAGCGTGCATTCGCTGACGCATCAGATCACGCAAAACGGCGCGTTCACGATGGGCGTAATACTAACGCGACTCGAAGTGCTCAAAAACGACGGCGGCGCGGGCTTCCGCATCGGAGTACGCAGCGAGATCAACGAGCACCGCAGCAACTGCTTCGTGCAAAAAGGCATCAATGCCGGCTGGCAGGGCGATCAGCTCGTGCTCGGGCCGAAGACGACCACGCTCAAAGATGGCGCGGCTTCGAAACAGGTGCGGCTGATGCTCAGAGGATCGCCTCAGGGCGAGAAATGCGTGTTAAAGCTCATCGCAGCGGATACCGCGTCAGGTGCCGAGCTTGCATCCCTGACGCATGAGGTCGCTGTAGATCAAGTTCTCGGCAACGTCTCGCTCGCGAACAACTTCGCTGCCGGAGCAGCCGGTGCCGCGAAGAAGGGCAAGGGCAAAGGAGCAGCGGCAGGCGGTGGACGGTATCGGTTTCAAAACTGGACACTGGAAGGCGCGGCTTTCACCGTCTCACCACAGCAGAAGTTCGGCCCGATTCTTTGGTCCATGTACTCGCTGAGCGATTCACGCACGAAAGAAGGCTTTGTGATGAAGATCAGCGCCCTGACCGGGCCGCTCGGCGCGCAGGACAATCACGAAGTTGAACTGCACATCGAAAAAGACGGCGCGTGGAAATCTCTCGGCACCGCGAAGCTCGATCCCGACGCGTGGGTGGCGACGTTTCGTATTCCGAACTGGAATGAGAAAAAAGCTGTGCCCTACAAGCTCGTTTATCGCGAGAAGCACAAGGACGGCAGCGAAACGCCGAATGAGTGGACGGGCACCATCAAGGCCAATCCCGAAGGGCGTCCGCTGTGCATGGCCGCACTGACTTGCCAGAATGATTATGGCTTCCCCTACGCGCCCGTGGCTGAAAACGTGCGCAAGCTCGACCCTGACCTCGTCTTTTTCTCGGGTGACCAGATTTACGAAAACCACGGCGGCTTCGGCATCATTCGTGAACCGGCGGAGCCTGCGATCCTGAATTACCTGCGCAAGTTTTACCAGCACGGCTGGGCTTTCCGCGAGGTCATGCGCAACGCGCCCACACTCTGCCTGCCCGACGACCACGATGTCTTCCAGGGCAACATCTGGGGCGAAGGCGGCAAGAAGATGGACGTGGGCGACACCGGCGCGTCCTCGAAGGGCGGTTACATCGAACCAGCACGCATGGTGAACGTAGTCCACAAAACCAACGTCGCGCATCATCCCGATGCGTTTGATCCCAAGCCGGTGCTCCAGGACATCAGCGTTTATTATGGCGACATGGTCTATGGCGGCGTCAGCTTTGCCATCCTCGCTGATCGTCAGTGGAAAAGCGGCCCTGAGCATGTCGATACCGGCGGCGGTGGTCGTGCCGATCATGTCCCGGATGCGAACTTCGACACCGCCACGCTCGACAAACCTGGCCTCATCCTACTCGGCGAGCGCCAGGAGGCATTTTTGAAGCATTGGGCCGCAGACTGGCGCGGGCACAAGCTCAAGGCCGTGCTCAGCCAGACCGTCTTTGCCAACGTGGCCACGCATCACGGGGGTCCCGATGGTTATCTCAAAGCCGATCTCGACTCCGGCGGCTGGCCGCAGACGCCACGCAATCGCGCCATCGAGCTGATGCGCCCCGCCATGGCTCTGCACATCAATGGCGACCAGCATCTCACCACGCTGGTGCAATACGGCGTGGAGAAGCAGCGCGACGCGAACTGGTCCTTCTGCACACCCGCGATTTCCGTCGGTTATCCGCGTTGGTGGCGGCCTGATGAGCTGAAAATGCCGCACACGAACCGCCCGAAGCATGGTCTGCCGGACACAGGCGAGTTCATCGAAGGTCTCGGCAACAAGGCTTACGTCTATGCCGTCGGCAATCCCGTGGTCGGCCAGGCACCGAACCGCTATGACAAGGCGCACGAGAAAGGCAGCGGCTTCGGATTTGTGACCTTCGACACGGAAAAGAAGACCTACTTCATCGAGTCCTTCCGCTTCCTCATTGACGCCACCGACGGCAAAGCCTCGAACCAGTTCCCCGGCTGGCCGGTGACGATCCAGCAGGCGGAGAACCGAGGCGAGAACGTGCTCGGCTGATTTTTACAGCTTCGGTTGGCAACCGAAGCCGAACGTCCCCAACCGATTCGATGGCCCATCGAATCTACACTTCCAATCATGCGCTTCGTCATCACCACGCTTCTGCTTTTTTCTTGTGCTTTTCTCAGCGCTCAAGAGCCGCCAAAGAAGGGCAAAGGCAAAGCCAAGGCTGCCGCTGCGCGTCAGCCGCAGTTCCAAGTGCCGCTCTCCCAACATCTGACCTCCAGTGATGCCGCGCTGCATCGTGACTTCCCGGATTTCGTCATCGCGAAGAATCTGAGCCTGTGGGCGACTTACATCGAGCACGATGGCAAGGCGGACACGCTGCATCTCGCCACACGCGAGGCGGGTGGCTGGAAACCCGTGGCAGCGTTGTCGAAGCCCGGCGTGATTCATCAACCGGCCATCGCGGCTGATGGCGCGGGTATTTGGTGCTTTTGGGGGCAGGTGAATGACAAGGATGTCATGACGTTGCGAGCGCGACGCTTTGCGGACGGTAAAGCGGAGGATGAAGTCGAACTCGCCGCCGTAGCCGACGCGGGCAGCACGTTTGTGGATGCGGGCACGGATGCAGCAGGTCGCGTGTGGGTGACCTGGCAGGAAGTGCGGCCTGGAGCCTCGCAAATCTGGACTCGGCACTGGAGTGCGGAGAAAAAAGCCTGGTCGGAGGCCATTCGTGTCTCCACGAACCCAGAAGGTGGCAACTGGGAGCCGCGTCTCGCCTTCACCGACACCGAAGGCGCGTGGATCGTCTATGACTCGTCCGCCGGGAGTGAGTTTAACCTGCGTCTCGCGCGTGTGATGCTCGACGGCCGCGTGGAGGACAAGGTACTGGTGCAAACGCCCGATTACGAGGCACGCGCCAGCATCGCGGCGGATGGCCAGGGAGGCTTGTGGATCGCCGCCGAGCGCGGAAGGCAGCAGTGGGGGCTGGATTCACGCGGACATGAAAATGACATCGGCCTCAACGCGCAAAAGCGCCTGCTCCTCGGCCGCTACGACATCGCCAGCGGTCAGTTCACCGAGGTGCCCGTGCCACACAACGGACGCCCCACACCCGCGCCTGATCCCAGCCCGGGTTTCGCCGTGAACGTGCCCTCCGTGGCTGTACGTGAGGACGGGCAGGTGTGGCTGAGCTATCGCTATTTCGCGAATGCCTTCTGGCGTGCCGCTGTCACGCGTTACGATCCGAAAACGAAGCGCTGGGCCGAGCCTGCCGCGCTGCCGAACAGCACGATGGGGCAGGATCGCCATCAAGAGCTGCATGTCGGTCCCAAGGGCGGCCTCTGGATCACCTGGGCCACCGACAAACGCACCACCAAAGCCAGCGGCATCGCGGAGATTCACTCGGCCTTGATCCAACACGACGCCGAATGGCCGCTCATGTCCGAGGAGCCGGAGGCCACCATCGCACGCGCTGCGGAACCGGAGCCGTATTTCAACGAACCCACACCGCCGCGCCCGCTCACCGAGCATCACACCTGGAAGATTGGCGGAAAGACGTATCGCCTCGTGTGGGGAGACCTGCATCGTCACACTGACATCTCGAACTGCCGCACTGGCTTCGACGGCTGCATCGTGGAGCACTACCGCTACGCCTACGACCTCGCCGGTCTCGATTTCCTTGGCACCTCCGACCACACGGACATCGGCAAGATTTACTCGCCCTACGAATGGTGGCACACACAGCGGCAGGTGGACGCGTTTCACGCGCCAGGGAGCTTTGCGTCGCTCTACGCATACGAGCGCGAGCAGCGCTTCCCCTGGGGGCATCGCAACATCGTCTTTGCGAAACGCGGCGGGCCGATTCTGTACATCAATCGTGCCTACTACCGCCAGTCGCAGTGGCAGGAGTCATGGCCCGTCGCGCCTGGCATTGGGGAGATTCTACCGACCGAGCTGTGGGATGTTTTGAAGCGCTACGATCAATCCGTCGCCATCATCAGCCACACCGGTGCCACAGGCATGGGCACGGACTGGACGAAGTATGCGCAAGGCATCGACAACACCTATGAAAACACCGTCGAGATCTTCCAGGGCGCTCGCGTGAGCTACGAGGGCCTCGGCACACCGCAGCCCACCGTCGGCCTCCGCAAAACGGAACACTACACGCCACACAAACTCGCCGGTGACGAGCATCCCAAGCCGCCCGGTGTCATCACTGACTTCGACGCGGGATTCCCAAAACAGCCCGGCTACAACAACGGCGTGTATCAAAAGGCGCTCGAAACCGGCCACAAGCTCAGCGTCTTTGCCTCCAGCGACCACATTGCCACGCACACCTCGTTTGGCGGTGTGTATGTCGAGGACTTCACTCGCGAGGGCATCATCGCCGGATTCAAAGCCCGCCGAACCTGCGCCGCCACGGACAAGATCTTCGTCGAGCTCAGCAGCGGCGATCATCTCATGGGCGAGGTCATAGAAGCGCGCGGCCAACCCGCGCTCACCTTCCGCATCGAAGGCACCGCGCCGGTGAAACGCCTGACCATCGTCCGCAATGAGCAGGATCATCACGTCATCGAGCCAAACGCCAAGTCCGTAAGCCAAACCTGGACCGACAGCGCTCCGCTGAAGGGCGAAAACCGCTACTACCTCCGCATTGAGCAAGCCGACGGCAACATGGCCTGGTCTTCGCCGCTTTGGATCACGGTGAGGTAACGAGCGTTCTTGATTGAAGGATTGGCGCGTCCGCCCTCGTTCCAGACGCCCCATGAAGCTCCTGAGCCTTGTCTTTTCATCATTCGTCATTCTGCATTCGTCATTGGCCGCTGATCGCCCCAACATCCTTTGGTTGACGAGCGAAGACCACGGTCCGCACATGGGTTGCTACGGAGACACCTTCGCCACCACACCGAATGTCGATGCCCTGGCCGCCAAGGGCATGCTCTTCAAGCGCGTGTGGTCAAACGCTCCCGTTTGCGCCGCCGCGCGCACCACGATCATCGCGGGCATGTACGGTCCCTCCACAGGCGGTGAGCACATGCGCAGCATGGTGCCCATGCCGAAGGGCACAAAGATGTATCCCCAGTTCCTGCGCGAGGCCGGTTACTACTGCACGAACAACAGCAAGGAGGACTACAACCTCGCGAAGCCCGATAGCGTGTGGGACGAGTCGAGCGGCAATGCGAACTGGAAGAAGCGCAAGGACGGCCAGCCCTTCTTCGCGATCTTCAATGAAACGTGCAGCCACGAGAGTCAGCTCCGCAAACGCCCGCATGTGGCGATTCATGACCCCGCCAAAGTGCGTGTGCCCGCTTATCATCCCGACACGCCAGAAGTCCGCCAAGATTGGGCGCAGTATTATGATCAGGTCACGCTGGCGGACGCCTCCGCGGGCAAACGCCTCAAAGAACTCGAAGAAGCCGGTCTCGCTGCTGACACGATTGTCTTCTACTACGCTGACCACGGCAGCGGAATGCCGCGTAACAAGCGCTGGCCCTGCAATTCCGGCCTCCAGGTGCCCATGGTCGTTTATTTTCCGCCCAACTGGAAACACCTCGCACCGAAAGAATACGGCGCGGGTGTGAAATCCGACCGCCTCGTCAGCTTCGTCGATCTCGCGCCCACGCTCCTCAGCATCATCGGTGTGAAGCCGCCGGAGTGGATGCAGGGCCACGCCTTCGCTGGAAAATTCCAAACCGAGCCGCAGCCCTTCGTTTATGGCTTCCGTGGTCGCATGGACGAACGCATCGACACCGTGCGCAGCGTGACGGACGGTCGCTTCGTCTATCTGCGCAACTACATGCCGCATCTCTCGCAGGCACAGCACGTCAGTTATCAGTTTGAAACACCCAGCACGCGTGTCTGGCGGAAACTTTTCGATGAAGGCAAGCTCACACCCGAGCAGTCCATCTTCTGGAAAGAGCCGAAGGACGCCGAAGAACTCTACGACCTGCAAAGCGATGCTGATGAGGTCCACAACCTCGCCTCCAAGCCCGAGCACGCCGAAACACTCGCCAAAATGCGTGCCGCGCAGGAAAACCTCGCGCTGAAGATCCGCGATGTCGGCCTCCTGCCCGAAGGTGAGATGCATCAGCGCGCCGAAGGCACCACGCCTTACGACATGGCACATGATGACAAGCTCTATCCCGCCGCCCGCATCCTCCAAGCCGCTGGAAACGCATCTTCGATGAAATCCGATGCCATCGCCGACCTCAAGGCCGGTTTCAGCGACAGTGACAATGCCATCCGCTACTGGAGCGCCATGGGCATCCTGATGCGCGGCAAGGATGCACTCACCGCCGCACACGATGAAATGATCAAAGCCGCCAAGGACAGCTCCACCTGCGTACAAGTCGCCGCGAACTGGGCACTCGCCAAACACGGCAGCGATGCCGAACGCGCCGCTGCACTGCCAGAACTCGTTAAACTCGCCAATTGGAGTCAGCACAACGTCTTCACCGCCATGAGCGCCCTCAACGCCATCGGTGATCTCGGGGACAAGGCCAAGCCCGTCGCTGAACAGCTCAAGACCTTGCCCGCAAAGGGAGAATCACCCGATGGGCGTTTCTCCGGCTACGTCGCCCGGCTTCTTGCGGATTTGAACGGTGGCAAGCCTGCCTTTGAAGACGCAGGTGAGCCACAGCCGAAGAAAAAGAAGAAGGGGAAGAAGTAGCCGGGGCAGCCTCAAGGCTCTGAGAATGACCCCGAATAGGGGCCGTTTTGCTTCGAGTCCCTCTTGCCCTCTTGATGAGGCAAAAGGAAGCCATCCCCTCTCGGTTTGAGTGCGTGAGCCTTGGTGACAAGCCACCAGGCAGTCACCCGGCGCTTGCCGCGCATGAAATCATCATTTATCCCTCGATCCTTATGTCAGCCATTCCTGCCGAATTCACGAACGTCACCGCCGTCACCAAAGCCAATGTCTATTTTGACGGCAAAGTCGTCAGCCACAGCATCCTGTTTCCCGATGCCAGCAAGAAGACGCTTGGTTTGATCTATCCCGGTGATTTCCACTTCGGCACCGCCAAGGCCGAGCGTATGGAGATCGTCGCTGGTGATTGCGTGGTGAAGCTCGACGGCAGCGAGGCCAAAACGTCCTACACCGGCGGTCAGTTCTTCGATGTCCCCGCCAACAGCGGCTTCGACATCAGCGTCAGCTCGGGTATCTGCGAGTACATCTGCTCGTTCCTCGACTAAAGCGGGGTTCTTCACACCTTCTTAACGCCCCTCTCTCCGCCCTTCACTGGCACCTGAGACTCCCTCGCGGAGCCTGCGGGCGTCATGAAAGACAACGACTCACACGGCCTCCACAAGCTCTCCACCACCACGCTCGTCATTGCGGCGCTCGGCGTGGTGTTTGGGGACATCGGCACCTCGCCGATCTACACGCTGAAGGAGTGCTTCAGCCCGCACAGCCCGCATCACATCGACCCCACGCATGCGCACATCCTCGGCGTGGTCTCGCTGGTGCTCTGGTCGCTCATCCTGCTCGTGTGCGTGAAGTATCTCATCTTCATCCTGCGGGCGGATAACAAAGGCGAGGGCGGCGTGCTCTCGCTCATGGCCCTGGCTTCGCATGGCATGAGCGAAACCTCGAAACGCCGCGTCGTGATCGTGCTGCTGGGCCTTTTCGGTGCCGCGTTGCTGTTTGGCGATGGCATCATCACACCCGCGATCTCGGTTCTGAGTGCCGTGGAAGGTCTCAAAGACGGCGGTGTGCTCGGTGTGGCTCCCACGGACGCTTTGGCGGCCGAAGCGTGGAATCACCACATGCAGTGGCTCATCATGGGCATCACCCTCGTGATCCTCATCGTGCTGTTTTCGGTCCAATTCCTCGGCACCGCCAAAATGGGGCGCTTTTTTGGCCCGATCACCGGTTTGTGGTTCGTCAGCCTTGGCGCACTCGGAGCCTCGCACCTCATCAACGGCCCGGAAATCCTCGCCGCGTTCAATCCCTGGCATGGTTGGCACTTTTTGATGACCGGCGGCCACGCAGGCTTCGTCATCCTCGGCAGCGTCTTCCTCGCCGTGACTGGGGGTGAGGCCTTGTATGCCGACATGGGCCACTTCGGAGCCGGACCGATCCGCCGTGGCTGGTTTTCGCTCGTGTTTCCGGCGCTGGGGCTCAATTACCTCGGTCAGGGTGCCCTTTTGATGCACAACCCCGAGGTGGCGCATTCACCGTTTTTCCAAATGGCACCCGCCTGGGCCATGCTGCCGCTCGTGCTGCTCGCCACCGCCGCCACCGTCATCGCCTCGCAGGCCCTCATCACCGGCACCTATTCACTCACACTCACTGCCGTGCAGCTCGGCTATTTGCCGCGTCTGAGCATCCGCCACACCTCCGAGCATGCTCGCGGACAGATCTACATCCCGATGGTGAATTGGCTCCTCATGCTCGCCTGTCTCGCCCTCGTGCTCGCCTTCCGCACCTCGTCGAATCTCGCCGCCGCCTATGGCGTGGCCGTCACGATGACCATGCTCATCACCACCATCCTCTTCTACTTTGCCGCACGGCATTTGTGGAATTGGAGCGTGCTCAAAACACTGCCGCTGTGCCTCGTATTCGGCTCTATCGAGATCGCCTTCCTCAGCGCCAACCTCGTGAAGTTCTTCGATGGCGGCTGGTTCCCGCTCGCCGTCGGTGCCGTGATCTTCACCCTCATGACCACCTGGGCCATGGGCCGCCGCCTTGTGCGTGCCTCCATGGAAAAAAGCTCCCTCACGCAGGAAATGCTCTGCGAAAGCCTCAAACGCCGCCCCCCCATCAGCGTGCCCGGCACCGCCATTTTCATGACCAGCACCAGCGGACGTGCCCCCATCGCCCTGCTGCACAGTTTGAAGCACTACCAAGCCATCCATCAGCGTGTCATCTTCATGACGCTGATCACCGAAGACGAACCCTGGGTGCCACCGAGCCGCCGGGTCGAGGTCGAAAACCTCGGCGAAGGCTTCTGGCGCGTCACCGGTCGTTTCGGCTTCATGCAAAAGCCCAACGTCCCGCGCCTGCTGCGTCAGTGCTCCAATCACGACCTCGAAGTCGATCCCGAGAAGGCCACCTTCTTCCTCGGCCGAGAAATCATCATCCCCAGCGCCAAGCCCGGCATGGCCAAATGGCGCGAACACGTCTTCTCCTTCGCCAGCAAGCTCGCCCAGCAACCCGCGACCTATTTCCAGATTCCCATTGGTCGCGTCATCGAGCTCGGACAGCAGGTTGAAATCTAACGTAGAACGAGTTTTCCAACTCGTTTTACGGCCCATGCCGCCCGACTTCGCCATCCCTGAAGACTTCAAGCCCTTCGACTGGCGCGGCGACTTCTGGAACTACGAGCGCAACCTCCCGCACTGGCGACAACCCGGCGTCACCTACTTCATCACCTTCCGCATCATCGACTCGCTGCCACGCGAAGTCGTCGAAGCAGCCAAGCGCGAAAAACAAGCCTGGAACGAGCGACTCGCACGGCAGCCGCAACTCGATGAACTTCTCCAAGAAGACTACGCCGCCTGGCAGCGCCGCACATGGCGCAAGATGGAGTCGGTGATGGATCAATGCCACGGCTCCTGCCTGCTGCGTCAGCCAGAACTTCGCCGCATCGTCACCGACGCTCTTCTATTCTTCGAAAACGAGCGCAGCCCCCTGCACGGCTTTGTCATCATGCCCAACCATGTGCATCTCGCCGCTCGTGCTTTGAGTGCTTGGCAGATCGAAGACGTGCTGAAATCGTGGAAGGGCTTCACCAGTCGCGAAATCAACCAAGCCCTGGGTCAAAAGGGTCAACTCTGGCAGGAAGACAATTGGAACCGCGTCATCCGCGATGAAGCACACTGGCTGAAAGTCATGCGCTACATCGCCAACAACCCCGCCAAAGCCAACCTACGAGAAAGCGAGTTCACAACCTGGTTCGCGGAGAGATGCCGTAACGTAGAACGGGTTTTCCAACCCGTTCTCCAAGAAACTCCGCCAGCAGCCCTGTATCCTGAAGACGAGCCGTGGTGATTGCGGGGCCTCCATGAACGAGTTGGAAAACTCGTTCTACGTTTTCACACCTTCTTAACGCCCTCGCATCGTCTGTTCACTAGCGACGCTTCATTTCACACTCAGGATAGTTTCATGAACGACTACGCATCCTCTCCCAAACCCCGCGAGCCTGTGTCGGTGGCCGTGGTGGGGCAGTTTAGCTGGGGGCTCACGATCCTCTTTGTGCTGGCCTCGACGTGCTGGGTGCTGCTGCCTTACACGGGCTATCTTTTCTCCGCGCTGGTGTTTCTGATGGCCATCGTGCTCGCGGGGACGCGGTGGAATCGCGGGCCGGTGCTGGCGATGGGCGTGGTGAGTGCCCTGGTGTGGAATTTCATCTTCATCCCGCCGCAGTTCACGCTGCACATCGAAAAGCCGCAGGACATCATCATGTTTGCCATGTTCTTCGTCGTGGCGCTGAGCATGGGGCATCTCATCACGCGACTGCGGGAACGCGAGGCCGCGCTGGGACAGCATCACGCTGAGCGTGAGCAATTGCTTGAGACCAAACATCGCGCCGAACTCCTCGCGGAGTCCGAGCGGCTGCACCGCACGCTGCTGGATAGCGTCTCGCATGAGCTAAAGACACCCATCGCCATCATTCGCACCGCTTTGGATGGGCTGGGCCAGGGGAATGCCTTCGCGGCAGAGATCGAAACGGCCAATCGCAGGCTCCAGCGCATCGTGGAGAACTTTTTGGAGATGACCCGCGTCGAGTCCGAGGCGCTGAAGCCACGCCCGGACTGGTGTGAGATCAGCGATGTGCTCCACGCCGCCACCACGCCGCTGCAAAAGGAACTCAGTAAGCATCCGCTGCGCCTCCACGGCACCGATGATCTGCCTCTGATGATGCTCGATAGCCGCCTGCTCGCCCAGGTGCTCGGCAATGTGCTCCACAATGCCACGCTGTATGCGCTATCGGGCACGGAGATCGAAATCCACGCCGCTTTGACGAATGGCAGGCTAGAGCTGCGCGTGCGCGATCACGGCCCAGGCTTGCCCATGGGCACGGAGGACCATGTGTTCGACAAATTTTACCGCGCCCCCGATTCACCCGCCGGAGGCACGGGACTGGGTCTCGCCATTGCTCGCGGCTTGATGCGGGCCATGAAAGGCGACATCGAAGCGCACAATCACCCCGAAGGCGGCGCGGAGTTCGTGCTCAGCCTGCCGGTCAAAACACGCCAGCCATGAGCAAAGCCCTCATCATCGACGACGAACAGCAAATGCGCCGCCTGCTGCGCATGGTGCTCGAATCGCGTGGCTACGAGGTCTGCGAGGCGGCTGAAGGCCAGCTCGGGCTGCAAGAAGCCGCGTTTCAGCGCCCCGACGTGGTGCTGCTCGATCTGGGCTTGCCTGGACTCAGCGGTATCGAGGTGCTGAAACGCCTCCGCGAGTGGACGGATGTACCCGTGCTCATCTTGAGCGTCCGCGATCAGGAAACCGTGAAGGTCGAAGCCCTCGAACTCGGAGCCGACGACTATGTCACCAAACCCTTCGGCACCGCTGAGCTGCTCGCACGGCTCGATGTCATCCAGCGCCGTCGTTTCACGCGACAAAGCCCCGAAATCATCGCCGGAGCACTGAAGCTCGACCTCCTCCATCATGAGGCCACGCTGGCGGATGCGCCGGTCAAACTCACGCCCACCGAGTTCGCCTTATTAAAAGTGCTCGCGGAGCACGCCGGGCGCATCGTGACGCAAAATCAGATCGTGAAGCAAGTCTGGGCCGGCCAAAGCAGCGATCCCAGCGAAGGGCTCCGCGTTCACATCAATCACCTGCGCAAAAAGCTCGGCAAAAGCGGCCCACGAATCGTCAACGAGCCGGGGATCGGGTATCGACTGGAAGAGTCCTGAATCTGTTTCCATCATGCCTGCGTCAATCCTGGGCATGATTTCAGGCTTTTCATGGTTCTGAGTCTGTGATTCATGGCGGGATGTCCATGTCTCCGACTTCTGATGCTGACTCACCCACCTTCATGCGCCGTGCCTGGCTGGTGGTGGGGTTGTTGTTCCCGGTGGCGCTGCTGAACTACCTGGACCGGCAGATGATCGCCTCCATGAAGGTGTCGGTGATGGGCGACATTCAGGACATCGGCAGCGAGGCGAACTGGGGGCACATGCTGGCGTCGTTCAAGTGGGTGTATGCCATCTTCAGTCCGATCGGCGGCTACATTGCGGACCGCTTCAGCCGCAAGCTGACAATCTGCGGCAGCTTGTTTGTCTGGTCGCTCATCACCTGGCTCACCGGGCATGTGGGCAGCTTCAACGAACTTTACTGGGCACGCACGATGATGGGCATCAGCGAGGCGTTCTACATTCCGGCGGCGCTGGCCTTGATCGCGGATTATCACACCGGCGGCACGCGGTCACGGGCCGTGGGCGTGCATCAGATGGGCATTTACTGCGGTGTGATGGTGGGTGGCTTTGCGGGCTTCGTGGCCGACGCGCCTGACCTCGGCTGGCGCTTCATGTTCGACTTCACCGGCCTGGCTGGAATCCTTTATGCCATCCCGCTGCTGTTTCTGCTGCGCGATGTGCCGCGCCAGACCAGCCTGGACAGCTCCGGTGCCGTCTCCGCGAAACCTTCCGTCGGTGTGGCAGTAGTCGAGCTGCTGACGAACCGTAATTTCATCCTGCTCGTGATGTATTTCACGCTGCCAGCGCTCGCCGCCTGGGTGGTGCGTGACTGGATGCCCGCGATCCTGCAAAAAGCCTTCAACATCAGCCAGGGCAAAGCCGGCGTGTCCGCCTCGCTCTTCTGGCAGGGTGCGGCGTTGCTCTCCGCCCTCCTCGGCGGCTGGCTGGCGGACCGCTGGATGCGCAAAAGCGAGCGCGGGCGAATCCATGTGAGCGCCATCGGCATGATGCTCATCGTGCCCGCGATGTTCGGCGTGGGCAACGCGCCTGCCTTGAACTCCTTCGCGCTCGCCATTGCCGCATTGATCTTGTTCGGCGTTGGCTGGGGCTTCTTTGACTGCAACAACATGCCGATCCTTAGCCAGATCGTGCGACCCGAGCTGCGTGCCACCGGCTACGGTCTCATGAACTTCGTCAGCATGATGTGCGGTGGCGTGGCGGATTGGGGTTTCGGAGCGATGACGGATCGTGGCGTGCCGCTGAACATGATCTTCGGCGTCTTCGCTCTCGTCTGCGTCGCCTCGCTGGTGATTGTACTCATGATTCGTCCCAAACCGGGAACTTGAGCGGCTTCACCCACCGCACACTTTGCACGCCTTCCCTTCCGTGGCCTGACACGCCGCGCCTGAGCCAAAGAAGCGGCACTTGGAGTTGTGACGCGTGCCGGACTTGCTCAGACTCCAGCCAGTGGCCGCGCCGGGTGGTGTCATGGCACCTGCGGCAGTCTTGGCAGGCGGCGGTGTCTTGGCGACTTCACGGGCGGAGACCACCAGCACGCAGGTTTTGCGGAGAAAATCGGCGGCGACGGACTTGTCGTCCCCAATGCTGCCGCGTTTCAGCTCCGGCATACCGGGCAGACGTTTGTCCTTGCCGCCCTCGATGCACAGTTCGTCCAAAATATCACTGCGATGACATTCCGTGATGCCACGCGGCGTTGGCGGGCTGCCGGACGTTTGTGAAGATGGGGACCGTGCTCCCAATCTGCGTGTCTCAGGCGAGAAGAACACACCGATCACCTCCAGGCGGTCGTTCAGCACAAAACCGCCGACCGCGTCAGGCACCAGCGGCGCGTCGTGTTGGAAGAGGGTGGCATCGATCAACCGGCCGACAATGCCGGTGGTCATCGTCACAGGCTCAAAGCCGCGCCGCGTTGAGTTCAGCGTGAGGGAGGCCACCACGATGCCCTGGCCGAACACCACCGGCTCCCTCGGGATGAACGCGCCTGCTGGCAGCTCGACGCCAGCGCACTTCAGCAGCGCCAGACCGCGCTTCGTGTCGTTTTTGACCACCGTCGCGGGCACATCCTTTCCCTCGTGATGAATCGCCACCGGATGATTTCCCTCCGCGAAGGCCGCGTCGGTGATGAAGTGTCCTTTTCCAATAGGCAGTCCCAATCCGCGCACCATGATCTTCTCCATCAGCGGTTCCACGATCAGTGGTGCCTGTTTGGCCGGATCGCCTCCGCTCGCGGTTTGAATCATGAGCGCTGTGTTGACGGCCTCGTCCAATTTCAGGCTGTAGGCGCTGATCAGTGTGTTCGTGCCATCCAGCGCCTGAAATGTGCGCGTCCCGGCGTGATACAGCGTCTTCGCCATCACCCTTGTGCCGCGCTCGGCGACGACATCGTTGCTGGCCAGCACCAGGAACGGCGCTCCCGATGCCACCCATATTCCCGGCTGTCCCAGCAACTCGTTCACCAAGCGGCAGAGAAAACCCTCTGGCAGCACCTGCGTCACTTCAAAATTCAGCGGTTTTGCCTTCAACGCTGCCTCTAGCGTCACCTGGGCCTGCTGGGCGAACTGCTGATCTTCTTTGGAGAACACTGTCGCTGCCACCACCGTCGATTTTCCATCCTTGGTCTTCAGCAGCAGCCTTCCATCTTTCAACCCGGCGAACTCGGCCTCCAGCGTGCGCGATCCATCGCTGCTGCGCCACTCGCGTGCCGGAAGTGAAGTGACGAACATGCCCAAGACGAGAAAAAAGTTCCGCCAGTTCATGGCGACGATCCTAGGCCCAAAGCTGAGTCTGGCAACTGCCCTTTGCTGCCGTTAAAATGAGCGGATGGCTGCTGTGCGTAGAAATGACGCGCCTTTCTTGAGTGTAGGATAAGGACCAAGGGTTCCGAAGCGCTACCTGGTCTTGATGCAGATGCTCTGGGTTTGGCAGGATTTAGTGACCATGCTGGGATTTTCACAGGAGATGGAAGCGTCCTTGAACATGGGCGTGACTCCTGCTTTGCTACCCATTAAGTGGTTGCCACTGCCTTTCGTAAGTCACGGAAGGTTCAGTCCCATCGTCGCGAAGGTCGTGGCGGGCATCCTGACCACATTTCTCCCCAGAAACGTGTCTTGCTTTGGATCAACTCCCAGCGATCCCTGGAACGCGCCTCTGGCCAGTCCATTTCCCAGCCTTTTGAATCTCAGTGAAACAGAAAAATTCGAAGTCCGTCCATGTGCTCATCGCATGCGGCGGCACCGGGGGACATTTGTTCCCCGGCATCGCCGTGGGTGAGGTTTTGGCCTCACGCGGCCACCAAGTCACCCTGCTCATCAGCGAAAAGAAAATCGACTCCCTAGCCGCCTCCGGTCACAAAGAACTGCGTTTTGAAAAAATGCCCTTTCTGGCGATGCCGAAGCCGTGGTCGCCGAAAATGATCGGCTTCCTCAAGGGCCTCTGGCAGGGCACCAAAGCCTGCCGCAAGCTCATCCGCGACCAGAAGGTCGATGTCGTGCTCGGCATGGGTGGCTTCACCTCGTTTGCCCCTCTGTATGCGGGCCGCAAAGAGGGCTGCACCACGCTCATCCACGAAAGCAACGCCATCCCCGGCAAGGCGAACCGCCTCAACGCCCGCTACAGCGACATCGTCCTGTGCGGCCTGGACGCCTGCAAGGCGCACTTCCCCAAGCACGGCGACGTGCGCGTCGTCGGCACGCCGATCCGCAGCAACATGCGCAAGCCGAACAACGATGACGCGCATGCTTTCTTCAAGCTCGACAAGGACAAGCGCACGCTCTTGATCATGGGCGGAAGCCAGGGGGCACGTGGCGTGAACCGCGCCGTCGGCCAGGCGCTCGATCAGTTTGAAAAAATGGGCATCCAGGTGCTCCACATCGCCGGGCCGACCGATTACGAGGAGGTGCGGGACGTTTACGCGAAGATTCCTCTGCTCAAGCAGCACGTCGCCGCATTCTGCCATCGCATGGATCTCGCGTATCGCGTGGCCGACCTCGCCATCGCGCGATCAGGGGCGTCCTCCATGTCAGAGCTGGCCTACTTCGGCGTGCCGAGCCTGCTGGTGCCCTATCCTCATGCGGCAGAGGACCACCAGACCCGCAACGCGGAGATCTTCGACAAAGCCGGTGCCGCCAGACTCATGCGCGAAAGCGATTTGAACGCCGACACCCTCGCCGACGCAGTGCGCGCTGTCTTCAACGACCCTCGCAAGGCCGGGGTGATGAAGAAGGCCGCACAAAAGCTCTCCGTAAAAAATTCCGCTGAAAAAATCGCCGAGCTGATCGTCAAGGAAGCCGCCCGGTGAAGCAGGTCGGCTTCGCGGCATCGAACAAAAGATTGCCGCAGGCCGTCCGAGTCGGCTATCCTGCGTTTAAAGCCGCCCTCGCCATGAAAAGCCTTCTCCTCGCCGCCGCTGTGCTGATGACACCGTTTTTGTCCGTCAGCGGCCAGCTCTCCAAAAATCGCTCGTCTCTCAACTTGGAGCCAGGCACGTTTTCCGTGGAGGGCATGACGCCGAAGCCTGTCGTGCTCAAAGTGCAGCTTGAGGCTCCGTTGTATCCCACCAGCAAGTTTCAAGGTGCGCTGGGTTCCTTTGCCCCTGGCACACTCGTCACCTTGATCGCCATGTCCGACACTGCCTATCGTGTGCGTGGCCGGGCGCGTCATGGCGATGTCGCGGGCTGGATTCGGCAGACCGACGTCATCTCCGCTGATCCAAACTTGGCTACTAACCTCAAAAAACTTTTGGAACGCACGCAGAAAGTCGAGGAGCTCATCCGAAACCGTCAGGTCGCCCTCGGCATGACCAGCGAGGAAGTGAAGGCCTCTCTTGGCAAACCCTCCCGCACCAGCGCGAAGATCAACGCCCAGGGGAAGGAGGAGAAACTCGAGTTCAGCATCTATGAACGAGTGCCGCAGACCACCACCGGGCGCGATGCCTTCGGCCAGCTAGTGCAGACCGTGGTTTATGTGAAGGTCGAGGTCGGCACGCTCGCCGTGAATTTCAAAGACGGCGTTGTCTCAGAGATCGAGGAAACCAAAGGCAATCCGCTCGGCGGAGGTGGCGTGCAGATCATCCCGCCGCCGCTGTTTGGCTTCTGATCAAAGCAGCGCCGCTTTCACGCGCTCGGGTGTCCATCCCGCCACACGCAGGCTGCGCAAAGACCGTGCATCATCTCGTTTCGCCAAACGTTTGCCGGTTTCGTCCGTGATCAGCCGATGGTGATGCCATTCCGGCACCGGCAGGTCCAGCAACTCCTGCAACAAGCGGTGCAGATGCGTCGCCTCCAGCAAATCCTCGCCGCGTGTCACCAGCGTGATGCCTTGCAATGCGTCATCGACCACCACGGCGAGATGATAGCTCGCAGGCGTGTCTTTCCGCGCCAGCACCACATCGCCGAAGACATCCGGCTTCGCGGTGAAGCTGCCATGGCTGCGGTCCGACCAGACCAGCTCTTGGGAGACAAGCCGCGTGGCTTTGGCGATATCCAACCGCAACGCATACGCCTCGCCTTTTGCGATGCGTTCCGAACGTTCAGTTAACCCGCGATTCCGGCACGTCCCCGGATACAACGGCCCATCCGGTCCCTGCGGCGCGTTTCCAGCGCGAGCGATCTCCTCCTGAATCTCCCGCCGTGTGCAAAAGCAGGGATAAAGCAGGCCCAGAGCCTCCAGCTTCGCCAAAGCGGCACGGTAATCATCCCAGTGATCGCTTTGCCGCCGAACGGGCATCTCCCAACTCAATCCCAGCCACGCCAGATCTTCAAAAATCGCCTCCTCATACTCCGGCCTCGCCCGTGTGCCGTCGATGTCCTCCAACCGGATCAAAAACCTTCCGCCGCCCGCTTTCTCCTGGGCAAACAACGCCGCATACGCATGGCCCAGATGCAGCCATCCGGTGGGGCTCGGGGCGAATCGGGTGACTTCGGACATGCGTGTCAGATTCAAGCGGCACGCACTTTCACCACGACATCGCCGTTGTCGAACGTGCCGGGCATTGACTGACGGTAAACATGGAGTTCAGGTCGGATCATGCCGTGTGTGAGTCCGCATTTGACCTTCGTCACCGCAAGTGCTGGCGACTCGTGCCAGCCACCGCGCGCGAGGTTTGCTGCCGGACCTTGCAAATAGAGCGTGTGGTCAAATCCCTCCTTCGCATGCACTTCACCGTCGTGAATGTGCAGCGTTGGGAAAAATACCGTGTCCGCCAACGCCGATGGAAACGAAAACGCCATTGGATGCACCTGCGCGTTGCCCGGCTTCAACTTGAACACAGCAAAGCCAAAGTCCGCATAACCTGGCAGCTTAGCCCATACGCCCACTGGCAGCCTAAAACGAGCATCCAGCCGGCTGAAGTCCGCGATGGTCGGCACGAAGCTCGCATCGTAAGCACCGACAGAAACGACTTTGAGCGAGTACCCTGCTGCCGCTGGTGCGGCACCAAACGGGTCTGCTCCTCGGCTTTTCGGTATCGGAAACAGCTCCCACAGATCCTCAAATACGCGGTCATACTTAGAGAAGTCGAAAAACTTCACCGCATCCTCGCCTGCGCCCTCCTTGATCGGAATCGGCAGCACCATCGCCAGATCCTGCGGTGCGTTCACGGACATCTGGTAGATGATCACCTGATTCCCACGCTCGCCCAGCCGCGCGAAAATGCGGGTATTTTTGACCTCCTCGACTTTTCCAGTGAAGCAGCACATGATGCCGGATGCTACCGAACCGTCACCTCCATTGTCCAGCATGAATCTCTCCGACCTCGTCACCCACCTCGACACCGAACTGCGCATCGCGGAGATCGCGGATTACTCAAACGCGCTCAATGGCCTCCAGCTCGAAAATCACAGCGGCAAGGTCACCAAGATCGTCGCCGCTGTCGATGCCACACTGCCGGTGATGCGCAAGGCGGTCGCCGCAGGCGCGGATTTGCTCATCGTGCATCACGGCATGTTCTGGACGGGCCTGCAAACGTGGACAGGGCCGGTGTTTCAGAAAATGAAGGTGGCGCTGGATGCCGGGCTGGCGGTTTACAGTTGCCATCTCCCGCTGGATTTCCATCCCACGCTCGGCAACGACGCGGTTCTGGCCCGTTCGCTTGGCTTCGAGCCTTGCGGTCACTTCATGAAGACCAAGGGCACCGAAAATGGCGCGAAGATCGAGACGGAGGTCAGCCGTGATGAACTGGTGAAGCGTCTGGAGGCCGCGACGAGTTCGAGAGTGCATGTTTGCGCTGCGGGGCCAGCGGTTTGCCGCAAAATTGGCATCATGACCGGTGGAGCGGGCTCGGAAGTCGCCGCAGCGGCAAAGTCGGGCATCGACACCTTCATCACCGGAGAAGGCCCGCATTGGAGCTACACACTCGCGGAGGAACTCGGCATCAATGTCATCTACGGCGGCCACTACGCCACGGAGACCTTTGGCGTCAAGGCTCTGGCGGCGCACATTGAGACAAAGTTCGGCATTCCATGGAAGTTTGTCGATCATCCAACGGGCTTGTGAAGCCATGAGCAGGCTCACACCCCGCTCAAACGCCGCACCCACTGGCTGGGCGGGACGCCTTTTTCCTCGGCAAAGGCGCGGATGAAGTGGGAGAAGCTTTGGTAGCCAACTTCGAGAGCGGCTTCGGAGACATTGCAGCGACCGGTGGCAATGCGACCCCTGCGGAAGTCGGCCTCCTGCGACCTGCAGGCAGCGCTTGTTGAACGGCCTCTCTACCTGTAGAACAGTGCCATTACCGCATGGTCATCAAGAGCCGACAGCCCCCCAGTCAAAGTCTAGAACTCTTCGCCGCCGAAGAGTTCCTCGGCGATGATTTGCTCAAGATGAAAACGGCTCCCTCCGACGAACGCGGTGCCATCTTCACCCGCCCCGAGGTCGTGGACTTCATGCTCGACCTCATCGGCTACACGCCGGATCGGCCGCTTTGGCAGCTTCGGTTGCTCGAGCCTTCTTTTGGTGGGGGTGAGTTTTTGCTAAGGGCGGTCAAGCGTCTGCTAGAGGCCTCTCACAAGGCCAAAATCCAGGCTCGGGAACTGGCGAGCGCTATCCAGGCGGTGGAACTGCATCAAGATACTTTTGAGCAAACCCGCAAAGAACTCGCCCTGCTGCTAAGTACCAAAAAGGTGCCTTCTAGCACGGTTTCGGTGCTGTTGGATGCCTGGCTGAAGAACACCGACTTCCTGCTGGAAGATTGCAGCGACCCTTTTGACTTTGTGGTCGGCAATCCGCCGTATGTCCGGCAGGAACTCATCCCCGCAAACCTGCTCGCCGAATACCGTCAGCGTTTTGCCACGCTTTACGACCGTGCTGACCTTTATGTGCCCTTCATGGAGAAGTCGCTGGGGCTGCTGAATGCCGAAGGCCAGATGTGCTTCATCTGCTCCGACCGCTGGATGAAAAACCGCTACGGCGGCCCACTGCGGTCGCTGATCTCCTCCGGCTACTCACTGCGCTACTATGTGGACATGGTGGGCACAGCGGCCTTCCAGACAGAGGTCACGGCTTATCCGGCCATCACGGTCATCCAGCGGGGCCAATCGGATGAAAAGCCCTTGCTGGCGCACCGGCCGGAGGTTTCGAGCGATGCGCTGCGCCAGCTTCACCGCATCTTCACGGGGCCGCCTTCGGGCTACAACGGCACAGTGAGCATGCTCGCCGCCAATCCACGCGGCAATGAACCATGGCTGCTGGAATCTGATGCGCAGCCGTCGATGGAACTCGTGAGAAGGCTGGAGGCTGCCTTTCCCACACTGGAAGAGGCGGGATGTAATGTGGGCATCGGCGTCGCCACGGGTGCGGACAAGGTTTACATCGCTCCGTATGATGAACTGGATGTCGAGGACGAGCGAAAGCTGCCCTTGGTGATGACGAAGGATATTCTCGAAGGCGAAGTGCGCTGGAAAGGCCTCGGTGTGGTGAATCCCTTCGAGGAAGACGGCACGCTGGCGGATTTCGCGGCTTATCCACGCTTCGCCCGCCACATGAACCGGCATCGCGAGGCGCTGCAAAAGCGTCACTGCGCCCAGAGAGCCAACGGTTCATGGTATCGCACCATCGACCGCATCACACCGTCGCTCACGGCTAAGCCGAAGCTGCTCGTGCCCGACATCAAAGGCGAGGCAAACATCGTGCTTGAAGAGGGGAAGCTCTACCCGCATCACAATCTCTACTACATCACCAGCGAACACTGGCCGCTGAAGGCGCTGCAACGGGTGCTGCAATCCGGCATCGCCCGGCTTTTTGTCCGCGCCTACTCGACGAAGATGCGTGGCGGCTGCCTGCGCTTTCAGGCTCAATATCTGCGGCGCATCCGGCTTCCCCTCTGGAGCAGTATCCAGCCTGCTTGGCAGAAAAAACTCTCGGACGACAGCCAGCCTGTAGAACCACTGCTCGCCAAGATTTACAGGCTGGAAGCCGACGACCTCTCTCACCTGCAATCCTGACATGGCTCTTTCCCTCGCCAACTACGAAACCAAGGTCCGCAAAGCCGTGAAAAGCTTCTGGACTGGCCGTGACGAAGCCCGGCTCAAACAAGCCGCTGGAGGCACGAGCGACCAAGGCGAACGTGCCGCAGTCACCGCCGGAAAAAACATGAACGGCTTTGTTTCACTCATGGAAGACCTCGTTCGGGGAAACGGGCTCAAGTCAGCGGACATCCATCTGAGCCGCCGCCTGCTCACCTTGCCCGGTTTCTTTCGACCAACGAAGCTATGGGACATCGTCATCATGGATCGCGGCACGCTGGTGGCCGCGCTGGAGTTCAAATCGCAGGTGGGGCCGTCTTTCGGCAACAATTGCAACAACCGGGCCGAGGAAGCCATCGGCACAGCGCATGACTTTTGGACCGCCTACCGTGAAAGTGCCTTTGGTGACGTGCCGAGACCGTTTCTTGGCTGGTTGATGCTCGTGGAGGATGCGGAAGCGTCCCGTGCGCCAGTGCGAGATTACTCACCGCACTTCCCCGTGTTTCCCGAGTTTCGAAGCGCCTCCTACCTAGATCGCTACCACCTGCTTTGCAAAAAACTCATGCACGAGCAGCTCTACACCACCGCGACGGTGCTGGCGTCTCCACGTTCCGCTAGCAAGGACGGACGCTTCACTTGCCATGACGACATGACGAGCCTCAGCAGCTTTGTTTCGAGCTTCGCCGGACACATCGCCGCAGCGGCGGCAAGGAAGGCTTGAGGCTCACGGATTCGGCGTCTGCCGCGTGAGCTGGCTCACACCCCGCTCAAACGCCGCACCCACTGGCTTGGTGGCACGCCTTTTTCTTCGGCGAAGGCGCGGCTGAAGTGGGAGAAGCTTTGGTAGCCGACTTCGAGCGCGGCTTCGGAGACGTTGCAGCGGCCAGTGGCGATGAGGGTGGCCGCTTTTTCGATGCGGGCGCGGCGCAGCCAGTTCGAGAGCGTGAGGCCTTCCACCTGCGTGAAGGTGCGGCTGAGATGGCTGGCGGCACATCCGGCGATCACAGCCAACTCGTCGAGGCTCGGCGGTGTCTCCAGCCGTTCCATGAGCACCTCCTTCACTCGGCGCACACGTTCCTGCGAGGTACGCAGCGTGCGGCTGACCGCCGTCTCGGCCCCGCTAGCCTCGGGACGGAACAGGGCCTGGATGAGATACTCGGTGAGCCTCGCCGTTTCGAGGAGCTGGCGGGCCTGGAGGCAAAGCTGTGGCTGCATGGCTCCACGAGCCCAGCCTTCATCTTCATCGCTCAGCGGTAGCCGCAGCAGGGCACGCTCCGGCCCTTTCACGAGAGGGCGAAAGGCCTCATTCAGCTCGGAATCTAGCCCGCCGAGTGTCTGGCGCAGCCAGGCCTCGGGAAAGACGAGCGTGAGGCACTCATGTCGCTCGCGAGAGGCGAGTCGGCGAGCGAGGCGGAGGTCCACAGCACCCGCTCGCAGCCAGCAGATCGTGCGCGGTGGGATGAGCGTCTGCGAGCCGTCCTGCCAGCGCAGTTCGGCCTCGCCGCGAAGATTGAGATGCACGAGCAAGGCCCCCGCCATCACTGCGCCCGTCCAATCGCTCTCCACCCGTTCAGGCGAGTTGTGCCAGAGGCGCTGGGGTTGGCTTGTGGGCGGATTTGGCATCAAGGACTCTCTATTATTGATACTCGGTCTCAATTCAGGTTTAAAAAAGGGGAGCGTCGCTTTTTCGCGGTCGCTCCCTGGGCTTCACTTCACCTCCAGGCACACCACGCTGCCGTCGTTGTTGCGGCACAAAATGCGGCCATGGGCCAAAACGGGCTGCACATAGCTTTTCCCGCCGAGCACCTGCACGCGGCTGAGGATGTCGATTTTGTCCGCAAGCAGCTTGGCGAGTACGAGCTCGCCTTTGCTCGTCAAAATGAGCGTGTGGCCATCGTCGCAGACGGTGGCGCGGCCTTTGTCGATCTCCGCGCTTTCCCAACGGGAGAGGCCGGTGGCGAGGTCGATGAGGCGCAGATCATTCACGCCGCGCTTCGCGTCGTTGAAGGCGAGGAGGTGACCCTGCACGGGCACACCGCTTTGGAAGAGCAGGCCCACCTCACGCTCGCTCCACAGCTCGGTGAGAGCCGTTTCATCCCAGGCGAGCACGCGGCTGCCCATCGTGCCGGTGTGGGAGATGAAAAACAGATCACCGCTGCGCACCGGCGTGGCACAGTTGCAAAAATCGCGTGTCTCCGTGGCGTGACGAGCAAGCAATTTGCCATCGGCGATGGCACGCAGCTCCAGCGCCTCACCTTTGAAGAGCACGAGCAGCTTGCCGGACACAAACGGCGTGGCGTAACCGGCTTCGCCGTTGCCGGTCTGCCAGATTGTTTTGCCCGTGACAGCATCGAGGCACACGTTGGAACCTTCCGCGCCACCGACATCGAGATAGAGCCTGCCCTCATGCAGCGCCGGACTCGTGGACCACCCATAAACCGGCCGCTTGCCGCCAAAGTCTTTCAAATAGCTCTTCTGCCACTTCACGCTGCCGCTGGCCGCATCCAGGCAAAGCAGATCGCCCTCGCGGCTGAGCACGAAAACGCGTCCATCCGCCACCGTGGGTGTCGTAGCGGGGCCATAGGGCACGATGCTCATCTCGTGCGCCTTCGTTGGCACTTCAAAGGTATGCTTCCACACGGGCTTACCCGTTTCGAGTTCGAGGCAAAAAACGGTGTCGTGATCCGCGCCGTCGTTTCCAGCCGTGAAAACGCGATCACCCACCACCGCGAAGCTCGCGAGCCCTTTGCCCAGCTCGGCCTTCCAAAGCACCGGCGGGCCATCCGCAGGCCATGTCGTGTTCCAACCCGTCTCCGGCGTCGTTCCATCGCCGCGAGGGCCTTGATAGCGCGGCCAGTCGCTCTCGGACTTTTTCGTCGTTTCGGCAAAAACCGGCGCTGGAGAGGCTTTGCGGCTACTGGCGGATTTTTTGGCCTCTTCGGGCAGCGGAGCCGAATCCTTCGTCGGCAGCGCGATGACCTCCGGTGGTGCTTTTTCACCCTCGCGACTCTCCCCGCCGATGGCGATGATCTTTCCCGCTCCAGCACTCAGCAACCGATGAAAATAACGCGGATGCACCAGCTTCGCGATGCTCACCCAGGAATCGCTGCGCAGTTCGAGCAGCTCACCGCTCACGCCACTCGCGAAGAGCCGCCCTTCATGCGCCACCGCCGCGAAACCGAAGCCGCCGATCTTGTCCGCAGGCAATTTCGGGCCTTCGCTCCACGTTCCGGTCGTCGAGTCGAGCACCGACACCGCCGTCGTCGTTTCATCTTCATCCGTCATGCCGCCGATGGCATACACCTTCGTGCCGATGGACTGCACAGCCAACGCACGACGCTTGAAAGGCTGCGCATGGCTTTCCCACGAGGCGTCCGCCTTGCTCAAATCGAGCGTGAGGTAAGTCTCATGCCACACCGCATCACTTTCGCCTTCCAATCGCCAGCCGCCGACAACGTAAAGCGTTTCACCGCACACGATGCTGTCGTGACTGGAGCGTCGCTGCGGCAGCTTGGGCAGCGGATGCCACTTCCCATCGCTCACGCGAAACAGCGCCGCGGTCTCGCTCGACCACAGGTCTTGCCCCTGCCCTTTTTCATTCCGTGCTGCCATGCCGCCGATGCGGATGACGCCGTCCTTGGCCACCACGAGCGAGGCACCCTGCGCAGGCTCATCCTTGAGCAGCGCCTCCCATTTTTCTGCGCCTGGCTTCCAGCGGAAGAGATCACCATGAACCTCGTCGCGGTTGTATTTGTGCCGTTTGCCACTGTGACCGCCGTAGAAATACAGCGAGCCATCCGGCGTGCCCGCCGCGCCAAAGCTGGCGACGGGTAGCGGCAGTTGAGGCGGCACCTCCGCCGCGTGCGTGATGGACAGAGCCACCAACAAGGAAATCAAAGAAAGGGTTTTCATGGGGCTGCTGTGATACTCCGCGTACGGCTCAGCGCTTGCGCCGGTTTGCGCAAAGCTGGCGGTGAAATGACTTCGCACGCATTTCAGCGCAAACGAGCATCATTCTTCATCAAGCAGGCCAAAGCGTGAGTTCTCAGGGGTGGCTAGAGCAGCGGCCCGCATGAAACTCCACCACCGCTTCCGCCTTCTCCTTTGTCTCTGGCCTCTCACGACTCTCGGACAAGTTCCCAGCAACACACAGCCACCTTTTGGCGAACCTATTCCCGTGCCGCTGACGCAAGGCGATGCCTCAAACGCCACCGGGGCCGTTTTGCCGGAGATCGTCATCGTGGATTCGCGGAATGCCACGAAGGGTTCCGAGGTGGCCGCTTCGACGACGGTGCTGAATCTAGACGCGTCCGTCTTCTCCCTGGCCACCTCAATGCGTGACTACCAGCGCTATGAGCCGGGTGTGAGCGTGCCCTTCGGCTTCAGCGGCGGAGGTCCCAGCCGCAGCGGACGCAGCGGTACCGGCAGCTTCAATATTCGCGGCTTGGATGGGAACCGTGTCCTCATGCAAACGGATGGCATCCGCCAGGCGGACCAGTTCAACTTCGGCGGCACCTTCAACATCGGTCGTGACTACATCGACGTGGACGCGCTGAAGCAGGTAGAAATCCTGAAAAACGCCGCGTCCTCTCTCTATGGCAGTGATGCGCTCGGTGGCGTGGTTTCTTTCGTCACCAAAGATCCGGCGGACGTTCTCAACGGCAAGAACACAGGGGTGGAATCGACCACGCGCTACGACACATCTGATGACAGCTACTCACAAACACTCGCCACCGCGATGAAAACGGGCCAGCTCGAGTGGCTGCTGCTCCACACTTGGCGCCAGGGCCACGAGACGGATAACCGTGGCTCCATCATTCCTGACCTGAGCGACTATGAGGTGCGGAACTGGCTCGCCAAGCTGGTGTGGAAGCCGGACGAGCACCACACCTTCAAGCTCACTGGCGAGTATCTGCGCCGTGAAAGCTCCAACGACCTGCTCAACGCCCGTCGCCAGTTCCTCTCAGGGGGATTCGTCTTCCGCACGAACTCGATGCAGCTCGACGACGAGATCACGCGCTTCCGCATCAGTCTGGGCCATGACTACGATCGCGGCAGTGACTCTGGACTCGTGGACCGATTCAACTGGCAGATCTACTACCAGAAATCGATGACCGAGGAGCACATCCTCGAAGACCGCGACCGAGTCACGCCCACTTTCCACGACCGCCTCAGAGACCGTCACAACGTGTACTGGCAGAACCACCTCGGCGCGCAGTTTAACCTCGTGAGCGACTTCAGCACCGGAGCGCTGAAGCACTCCCTGGCCTATGGCGCGGAGTTCATCTCCTCTTTCAGCCGCCGCACACGCGAAGGCACGGAGTATAACTACACCCTCGGGACGGCGACGAAGGTCTTCACGCCGGACACCTTCCCTCTGAAGGACATGCCGGACAGCCAGTCTTATCGCTACGGAGCCTACATCCAGGACGAGATCAGTTGGGGGCCGGACCGCCGCTACATCCTCACACCCGGCCTGCGAGTGGAATACTACCAGATCCATGTCGATAATGATGCCCTCTACCTCCGCGCCAGTGGCGGTCTCGCTGGCACGGACTATGAGAAATTCGCCATCGCGCCAAAGCTCTCTTTCCTCGTGAAGCTCGACGAGCACCACAGCGCCTACTTCCGCTATGCCATGGGCTTCCGCAATCCCACGCCGGAGGATCTGAACGGCACCGTCACGAACATCCCGTTCAGCTATTTGACCACTCCCAACCCGAACTTGGAAAACGAGACGAGTCAGAGCTTCGAGGTGGGTCTGCGCGGTCAGTATGAAAAGTCCGCCTGGGCGTTCTCGGCTTACTACAACCACTACGAGAACTTCATCAACCTGTTCGCTGCGGCTGGCGGCAACGGCACACCCGCCAATCCGACGATCTTCCAGAGCCAGAACCTCAGCTACGCCACCATCTATGGCCTGGAATTCAAAGGAGACACCGCCCTCGACTTCATCAGCCCCGCTCTGCACAATCTCACGCTCTTTGGCAACGCAGCGTATTCGCAGGGCTGGGATGGCCAGAACCAGCAGCCGCTGGCCTCCATCGATCCGTTCAAGGCCGTCATCGGACTGCGTTATGCATTGGAGGACGTGCACTTTGAATTCGTGACGAGCTACTTTGCACGGCAGAACCTCACCCCCGGCATCGGCGCGGCTGGCCAGTTCACGCCCTCCTCCTTCTTCATGCTCGATCTCGTCGCCCGCTGGCAAGTGACGGAAAAAGTGACGTTCACCGCCGGTCTCTACAATCTCACCAACGTCCAGGCATGGCGCTATCAGGACGTTCGCGGCCTCAGCACCACCACCACGGACATCGACCGGTACACGCTCCCAGGTATCAACGCGCGCTTGGCTTTAAACATCAAATTTTGACCTGATTGGTTTGCAGGTTGGCTGAGAAACGGGCGTGGTTTGCGAGGGCCACGCCCGTTGTGCCGACAAATCTTGAACTGAATTCACCGCACGCCAAGTTGATCACATGGCCTACCTCGACACCGACTTTTTCGAGCGCGACGTGCTCCTCGTCGCACGAGACTTGGTGGGGGTTGAACTCGTGTGGCACGGCTGTTCCGGTATCATTGTGGAGACGGAGGCCTACGCGGTTGAGGGTGATCCGGCCTGCCACACGGCCTCGCGGCAGAGTGCGCGTGAGTTTGTGAAATCGAAACCGCCCGGCGCGGCTTATGTTTATTTCAACTACGGCATGTACTGGCTCTTCAACCTGCTCGTGAAGGGCGGTGAACGTGATGGCTTGATTCTGATTCGAGCTTTGGAGCCGACAAAAGGCATCGAGCACATGCAAAGTCGCCGGAGTCGCGAAAAGACCCGCGAACTATGCTCCGGCCCCGGAAAACTCGCGCAGGCGCTGGGCATTGATGGAAGTCATCACGGCCTGCCGATGGCCGGACGTGGCAAACCCAGCGGCTGCGGTCTCAAAACCACCCATTCGGCCACGCATGAGGTTGCCAGCGACATTCGCGTGGGTATCAGCCGGGCTGTGGATTTCCCGTGGCGCTTTTTATCGCGCCACAGCCCGCACGTCAGTGTGAGGCACGGAAAGGTGAAGATGCCGAAGGCTTAAAGCACACCACCGCCCAAGAACAAGCGCAGGGCGGCGACGATCGCGACGGCGACGTTGATGGTGAGGCCGATCTTCCGCTGGCAGAAGGAGCCGAAGATGATGCCGACGACGCAACCGGCCAGAACGGCCCATTGCAGCCAGCCGAAGAGGGGAATGAGGCCGGGCACCAGGAACAGGGCACAGACCAGACCAATGAGAACAGAGATGATTTGCATGGCGGAGCCAATCATCGCCAGCCAGCCGCCAACACAACTGGAAATCCTGTCTGAAATTGCAAGCCGCGCCTTGCATTCCCCTTCCAGGGCACTACTCTCGCGCCGCTCGTGATTCAAGGAGAGGTGGCTGAGTGGTTGAAGGCACCTGACTCGAAATCAGACGTTGTCGTAAGGCAACCGAGGGTTCGAATCCCTCCCTCTCCGCCATTCTTCGCCAACGTTAGGAGGTGAAGAATGCCCTCCGTAGCTCGAAGAGCGAAGGATCGGCGCGTCCCCTTTTACCTGGCTACGTACGGCAGGCCATCGGAAAGCGAGCCTGCCTTGTTCACGTGGCATTCGGGGGCTTGCCCTCTTCGGCTCGTAGCACAAAGATTGGACATGTATTATGTCTATCTTCTTCGTAGCGAGTCTTCACCTGAGCAGGTTTACACAGGATTCACGGAAGACCTTCGACAACGTCTTGCGGAACACAACGCAGGAAAATCCACTCACACCAGGAGGTATATGCCATGGTTGCTTGAAACCTATCTGGCCTTCTCGGAGCGGTCACAGGCAATCGCCTTTGAAAAATACCTCAAAACAGCATCAGGGATCGCTTTTGCGAGAAAGCGGCTTCGCCAGGTCAAAGCGTGAGCTTCACCGAGTCACCGCCGGAAACGTGTCCGGTGTGTCCACGGCGAAAAACTCGCTCGTCTCGGGGTCTGGCATACCGTGGCTGCGGATGCCTTCGAGTCGGCGGCGGCTGCCGCGCTCGGTGCTGGGACGGTTGGCCGTACGTTGGACGAGATTGGTGATGACGGGCGCGGCGACGGCGGCGCTGGCGGCAAGCAAGGCCAAGGCGATCACATTCGAGGAGCTACGCCGCATCCCGCGGCCAAAGAGAATGCCCAATGCGCAGCCAGCGGCGGCGGGGGCGATCAGGGAGGCGTAGTTCTCGTAAGTATGGGCGGATGTGGCTTCTGACATGCCTTATCATAGCCGCACATGGTGATTCACCAAAGTGGAATTTGCCCGCTGCTGGCTTCCCGGCTAAAGAAGACTCGAAACCACTCGTCAAACGCACATGACCCAAACTCCCCTCCACAAACGCTACGCTCTCATCCTCGCTGGCGGCAGCGGACAGCGCTTCTGGCCCATCAGCCGTGATGCCCTGCCGAAGCAGTTGCTGAAACTGTTCGGCGAAAAAACGCTGCTCGAGCTCACCATTGAGCGCCTGGACGGCTTTGTGCCCAAGGAAAACATCCTCATCCTCACCAACAAGCAGCAGGAGGCCAGTGTGCGGGCGATTGTGAAGGATATTCCGGCCGAAAACATCGTCGCCGAGCCGGAAAAGCGTGACACCGCGCCCGCCATCGCCCTCGCCGTTGGCTGGGTCGTTGCTCGTGATCCGATGGCCACCATGCTCGTGCTGCCGGCCGATCATTTGATCCAAAATCATGCCGAGTTTCAGCGTGTCCTCACCAGCGCAGCCCTCGCCGCTGAAAACAGCGGCAGCCTCGTCACCATCGGCATCAAGCCCACCTGGCCCTGCCCCAGCTACGGCTATGTGGAGCGTGGTCGGAAGGCCAGCATTGGCGGCGTGAACGACCTGCCGGTTTGGGAAGTGGCCCGGTTCCGGGAAAAGCCGAATCCCGATCTTGCGGAGCATTTCATCAGCCAGGGCAATTTCCTGTGGAATGCCGGCATGTTCATCTGGACCATCCCCGCGATCTTCAGCGAACTCAGCCGCCACTGCCCCGTGCTGGCCGATTTCATCTCCGAACTTCGCGGCTCCAAAGACTTCGCCGCCACCGTGGCAAAGCAGTTTGGCAAGCTGCCAAAGCTCTCCATCGACTACGCCTTGATGGAAAAAGCCTCCCGTGTGCTCAACATTGAGGCCACCTTCGACTGGGACGATGTGGGGAACTGGACCAGCGTGGGCCGCTATCTCCAGGCCGACGACGATGGCAATCAGCACAACTGCGCCCTCTCGCATCAGGATGCGGCAAACAACATCGTCTTCACCCAGACCGGCCAGCACGTCGCGCTCATCGGCGTGCAGGATCTCATCGTCGTCGCCTCCAAGGACGGTCTCCTCGTCGCTGACCGCAGCAAGGCGGAGAACATCAAGAAGATCGTCGATGGACTGCCGGCAGAGCTGCGGTGAGCTGTGAGAAGTCAGACGTGAGATGTCAGATGTAAAATGCCGGAGACACTGATCACCGCTCACTTTTAACTTCTAATGCCTTTCTGACATGCCCCGCATCCTCGCCATCGACCACGGCACCGTGCGCATCGGCCTCGCCTTGAGCGATGAGACCGAGATCGTGGCGAGTCCTTTCAAGACGATCGACGCGAATCACGAACCCGAGCGCACCATCGCCCGCATCGTGAAGCAAAAGCACATCGGCAAGATCGTCATCGGCATGCCCTTCCACATGAACGGCGAAAAAGGCGGCGCGGCCGAGCGTGTCGAGAAATTTGCCCTCAGCCTCGGCAAAGAGCTGCGGCATGAGATTACCATCGACTTCGTCGATGAACGCCTCTCCTCCGTCGAGGCCGAGGCCGCCATGTCCCGCGCTGGCATCACTGGCAAACGCGAGCGCAACGAGATCGTCGATCAACTCGCCGCCGTGGTCATCCTCCAAGAGTATTTGAACCAGCAGCGCGGCCCTGAGGGCTTCCTGCTGCCTGACGCGGCCTACGAACTCCCCTGGACCGATGAGCCGAAGCGACGTCGAAAGTAAAGCCGGCGTGCAGCGCGGCCCTGAGCCGGGCTTCAAACGTTTGAAGCTCACCATCGCCTACTGCGGCACGCCATGGCGTGGCTGGCAGAGCCAGGATGGTGGTGGTGGTGTGCAGGATGAAATCAACGCTGCAATCCGCAAAGCCACCCGCATCGAAACCCGTGTGCAAGGCAGTGGCCGCACCGATGCCGGCGTGCATGCGCTCGCCCTAGTCGCGCACTGCGACGTGCCCGAAACCGTGCGCATGAGCGGCGAATCCTGGGCCAACGCACTCAATGCCTGCCTACCGCTCACCATTCGCATTCTAAGTGTGGAAGACGCTTTCCCGAGCTTCCACGCCCGCTTTGATGCCACGGGGAAAATCTATCGCTATCGCATCTGGCGTCCGCGCATGCTCTCGCCCTTCGAGGCGGACCGCTCCTGGCACGTCTATGGTCCGCTCGACATGGACGCGCTGCGCTGGTGCTGCGAAAAGCTCGTCGGCGCGCACAACTTCATCCGCCTCAGCGCGAATCGCGGCGACATGCCCGAAACCCAGCGCCGCACGCTGCCAGACAAAACCACCCGCACCATCCACCGAGTCGATCTCCGCGAAAACGGCGACGTGCTGGAGCTCGAATTCGAAGGTGACGGCTTCCTCTACAAAATGGTGCGCCTCATCGTCGGCAGTCTTCTTCATGTGGCGCGTGGTCGTGAGCCCAAAGAATGGTTCGCCAGCCTACTCACCGATCCCACGGGGCCACAGAGCAACCAAACCGCTCCTGCCTGCGGTTTGTATCTGGTACGGGTGAACTATCCGGCATCTTGAGGACGGAGAAAATCCCTCCAGACGTGTCATTTGTCTTTTCAGAAGCCTCGGCAATCTCTTAGCCTCGTTGTTTGGCAGCATTCTCAAACTCGCGCACGATCATGTCACTCCTCCTTCATCCCATCCTTGCGGAATACTCGATCTACCATGGACTTGAGCTGTTCCTGATCTTCGGATTCGCCGGTATCTTCATGGCCATCATCGGTTACAAGCTCTTCGATAAATTGACGCCGGGAGACCTCCATGCGGAGATTTTTCAACACAAGAACGTGGCCGCCGCAATCCTCGCAGGCAGCGTGATCATCGGCGTGTCGCTGATCCTGGCGGCTGCCATGGGAAACTAATGTCGCTCATCGTCCTTACATGAAACGCAGCCGAGTCGTCATGCTGACCCTGGCCGGAATGAGCCTAGGCGTCACCGGCTGCCGTCGTGCCGCCGAAACCGTGCCGCCCGGAGCGCATGGTGACACGCCCGTCCTGCATCCGAAGGCGCTCAATCCTTACATGCTTGCTGCGCTGCCTGCGTTCACTCCGGGTGCGAATGTCTCGGGCCAGACACCGCCCCACAATGCCTATGACCCACAGCTTGGCTATTACCACCAGCCCTGCCATGCCTGGTTCCCGTATCCATACGACCATTTTGACTCGCGCTGGGGCTATTACCGTTGCGGGCGTTGGTCCAGGCATCACAGCACGCGGCTTTATCCCATAGGTTCCCACTTTTACCGACCTGCCACACCGGTTTATGACACGCGTGGTGTTCCGCTGCCTCCATCGGCTCAGCCGTCCACACCCGTGACCGCCGCTCCGAATGCGCGGCCGACCACCAACCCACCCGAGGGGACAGATTACACCCGCCAGCCTGATGGAGCGCCAGTCCACACCGGTGTGCCACACACCCATGCCACGGCCACGCGTTCCTCGCTGCCTTCCTCCTCGTTCGTGAGCCGGGGCGGCTTCGGCAGCACGGGCAGGTCTTTTGGCTTTTTCTCAGGCACTTGATCACAGCATGCATCGTGTGACTGAAAGACCCCGCGCCGACTGGCAGTCGCAGGTGGAGGCGCTCGGCCTCACCTATCACACCATCGACGGCCAGCTCTATTGGGATGAGTCGGCCCATTACCGCTTCACCCGGATGGAGATCGCCCGGTTGGAAAATGCCACGCGTGAATTGCAGCGCATGTGCATCGCCGCCGCCGAACGCGCTATTCGCGACGACTGGCGTGAGCGTCTCGCCATTACCGAGTCCGCCTGGCGCGAGGTTATCGCCTCTTGGGAGCGCGATGATCTTTCACTCTACGGTCGCTTTGATCTTATGTGGGATGGCGGTGGCGATCCCAAGCTCCTCGAATACAACGCAGACACTCCCACCGGGCTGCTGGAGGCCTCGGTGGTCCAATGGCAGTGGCTTCAGCAAGTCCACCCGCACGACGACCAGTTCAACTCCATCCACGAGCAGTTGCTGGCCTCCTGGCCTGCTTGGCCGACGGAGCAGATTCACTTCTGCGCCCAACGCGACAGCGAGGAGGACTGGCGCACACTGCTCTATCTCATGGACACCTGTCGGCAGTCCGGCAAGACCACGATTGATCTCGCCGTGGAAGATTTGGGCTGGCATCAACTCTCGCAGCGCTTCATGGACCACGAAGACCGTCCGGTGGACTTGATGTTCAAGCTCTATCCCTGGGAATGGATGTGGACGGAGGCCTTTGCCTGTCATCTGCCCGGACGTTGCCAGCGCTTCAACGAACCCGTGTGGAAAATGCTCTGGAGCAACAAAGCCTTCCTTGTCTTGCTCTGGGACATGTTTGACGGCCATCCGAACCTCCTGCGTGCCGCCTTCAAGCCCGACGGCATGCGTCATCACGTCGAAAAGCCCTTTTTCGGCCGCGAGGGCACCAATGTGCGGCTCATTCAAAACGGCGGTCTGCTGGAGCAAAGCGATGGCCCCTGGAACTCCCAACCCAAAGTCTATCAAGCGCTGCATCCCGAGGTCAGTTTCAGCGGTCAGCATCCCGTCATCGGCTCCTGGATCATCGGCGGCGAACCCGCCGGCATCGGCATTCGCGAGGACGAGTCCCGCATTACCGCCAACAGCAGCCGCTTCGTGCCGCATCGCTTCTGATTCAGTCCTTCATCCCTGATTCTGATTTCGTCATTCGTCATTTGAAACGGCCTTCGCTCTGCGGCATGAACCCAGCCCTCCCATGTCCCACGAAGCCCAAATCGCCCGCCGTCGCTCCTTCGCGATCATTTCGCACCCGGACGCCGGTAAAACGACGCTCACCGAAAAGCTCCTGCTCTACGGCGGTGCCGTCGCGCTTGCAGGTTCCGTGACCGCGCGCAAAAACCAGCGCGCAACGACCTCCGACTGGATGGAGCTGGAAAAGCAGCGCGGCATCTCCGTCAGCTCCACGGTTCTTCAATTCGAGTACAAAAACTGCGTCGTAAACCTGCTCGACACACCAGGCCACAAGGACTTCTCCGAAGACACCTATCGCGTGCTCACTGCCGTCGATGCCGCCATCATGGTCATCGACGCCGGCAAAGGCATCGAGGCGCAGACGCGCAAACTCTTCGAAGTCTGCCGACGCCGTGGCGTGCCGATCTTCACCTTCATGAACAAGCTCGACCGTCCCGCGCGCGAGCCGCTCACGCTCATGGATGAACTCGAAACCGTGCTCGGCATCGGTGCCTGCGCCATCAACTGGCCCCTCGGCCTCGGCCAGCAGTTCCGTGGCGTTTATGACCGCCGCAAAAAAGACGTCCATCTCTTTGAGCGCACCGTTCATGGTGCGTATCGAGCACCCGAGAAAGTCGGCGGCCTCGATGACGACTTTGTGGCCAAGCACACCGTTCCCGAAGCCCTCGAACAGGCCAAAATGGAACTCGAAATGCTCGACGGAGCCGGACACGACTACGACCGTCAAAAAATCGACCGCGGCGAGCTCACACCCGTCTTTTTCGGCAGTGCTAGCAACAACTTCGGTGTCCAGCTCCTGCTCGACGGCTTTCTCGAACTCGCCCCGCCGCCCGAGGCCCGCATGGCTGACGACGGTCGCGTCATCGAGCCCACGAACGAAGGTTTCTCCGGCTTCGTCTTCAAAATCCAGGCCAACATGGACCCGCGCCATCGCGACCGCATGAGCTTCGTGCGCATCGTCAGCGGCAAGTTCGAGCGCGACATGCAGGTCACGCACACTCGCACCGGCAAGATCGTCCGACTCGCCAATTCGCAGAAGCTTTTCGCCCAGGATCGTGAGACCGTGAATGAAGCCTACGCGGGCGATGTCGTCGGCATCGTTGGCAATCACGGCTTCGGCATCGGCGACACTCTCGCCACCGATCCCAAGCTCAAATTCGACGAAATCCCCCGCTTCGCCCCCGAAGTCTTCGCCTACCTGCACAACCCCAGCACCGCGCATTATAAGCGTTTCCGTGATGGCCTGGAGCAGCTCCTCAGCGAAGGCGTTGTGCAACAGTTCACCCAGCCCCACGCCGGTCAGCGCGTTCCATTGCTCGGCGCTGTCGGCCCCTTGCAGTTTGAAGTCGTTCAGTTCCGTCTGGAGAGCGAATACAACGCCCAAAGCCGCATCGAAAACGCCCCCTACACCGTCCTGCGCTGGGTCCGCACCAAAGACGGCGGCGCCATCGAAGACTTCGACATCCCCAGCGGCGTCACCACCGCCCAGGACAGCGACGAGCGCTGGGTCGTCTTCTTCAGCGACCAATGGGCCATCAATTACTTCGAGCGCCGCAATCCCAACGCGGAACTGTCGGAGATTCCCTGGGACGAGGTAGAGAAGGCGAAGGTGTAATTCTTGGATTTATCCAACCGATTTGTTGCACAACAATTCTGTTGTCCAAGTCGAGGAACCGCGCTGGCGATGCCGAGAAAGTCAGAAGTCTGGCGAGCACGTCAATCACGCGGCAGCGTTCTGGAGTGCGCTGATCCTCCAGCGCTTTCGGGTGTCTCTCGGCCCACGCAAAGTTCCAGAGGACGGGAGCACTCCAGAACGCTATCGCGAGTTTGGATTGCCTCGTTTAGCTTGTCGCCTGCCAAACCAAGGTCACACTTCCTACCATGACCACCGCCGAAATCACCTCCGCGCTCGCCGTCATCCGGCAGGAGACGGATTTGAATGCCAAAGCACTCCTCATGGCCGGACTGGTGTCGGAGTTGTTTCGTGAGCGTGGCTTTGAGCCCGTGGTCGTCGGCGGATCGGCCATCGAGTTCTACACGGACGGTGCCTACATGTCCGGTGACACGGATATTTGTTGGACCGGCTGGCCGCAGCCGGATGAGGAGCAGCGGGAGGAGATCATGCGGCAGATTCCCGGCATCAAATGCCACGGTGGTGTCAAGAGCTGGTGCATTGAAGGGCTGTGGATCGATCTACTCGGAGAGATCGACTATCGGGCAGACAAAGCATTCTCACGGCTCGATACGCCCCACGGTGAGGTTCGATTGATCCCAGTCGAAGACGCTTTGGCTGGGCGTGTGTATGCTGCCAGATGCTATTGCAGCGGTTACGATGAGAAAGATGACGACTGTGCCAAGAAGCTCATGGCCGCTGTGCTAAACGGACGTATTCCCATCGACTGGGAGGAGGCTCGGCGCATCGCAGCCTGCCCGAAGTACAACTGCCTTTCCCAGCTTGAGGCGGTCAGGGCCGAGGTAGAGGTCGAACTGGCAAAATCCCGTTCCTAAACTACTCTAGCCCATGACACCGTCGAAACTCAAATTCAGCCCGGAGCGCACCTGGACCTGGGAGCAGTGGCAGGCGGGCCGTGCTGAGCGGCGGCGGCTGGGGAATCTTGTGGCGCCGAAGAACATCCGGCGGAAGAAGAGTGAGGGGGATGAATATCTGCGCGAAACCTATGGCGGCGAGCGTGGGCCGAAGTTCAACAAGCCCTTTGATCCTTCGGCGGACGAAGTCTGAGCATGAAGGGGAAAACCGTCGTCATCACCGGCTGTACGCGCGGACTTGGACGTGCGGTGATTCCGCGCTTCATCGACGCGGGATGGCAGATCGCCGGTTGTGGCCGCAATGAAGCTCAAATCGCCGACTTGAGACGCCAGCTCCCTGCGCCGCACTTGTTCCAAGTTTGCGATGTCTCCTGCGAAACCGACGTCGCCGCTTTTTGCGCGGCCATTCTCCAACAGTTCGGCCCGCCGGATCTCGTGTTGAACAACGCGGCCATCATCAACCCGAACGCGCCACTGTGGGAGACGAGCGCGGACGACTTCAGCCGCATCATCGACATCAACATCAAAGGCCCTGCCGCCATGATGCGTCATCTGCTGCCCGCGATGCTGAAACGCGGCAGCGGCGTGATCGTGAACTTCTCCTCCGGCTGGGGGCGCTGCACCGCCGCCGATGTGGCACCGTATTGCGCCACGAAGTACGCCATCGAAGGCCTCAGTATGGCCACGGCGCAGGACACCGGCGGCAAGGTTGCTGTGATCCCGATGAATCCCGGCATCATCGACACCGACATGCTCCGCAGCACTTTCGGCGGCGAAGCGGGCGGTTTTCCCGATGCTGACGATTGGGCGCAGCGCGCCGTACCCTTCTTCATCAAACTCGGCCCCAAAGACAACGGCAAGCCGCTCACCGTGCCCGGCGGCTGACAACTCCTTGACCGTCTGCCTCCGACTCTGGACGTTCGGCCATGCGCCTCCTCATCACCGCCGGCCCGACGCGGGAGCCGATTGATCCGGTGCGGTTCCTTTCGAACCGCTCCTCAGGTCGTATGGGTTATGCGCTCGCCGAGGCGGCGTGTGAGGCTGGACACGACGTGGTGCTCGTTTCTGGGCCGGTGACGCTCCCTGCGCCTGAAGGCGTGAGTTTGATCAAGGTGGAAACCGCACGGGAGATGTTCGATGCGGTGCAAACTCACCTCAGCGGCTGCGCTGCCGCCATTTTCAACGCAGCGGTGGCGGATTACCGGCCCGTGCATGTCGTGGCGGAGAAATTGAAGAAGACTGAAGACAAACTCACGCTAGAACTCGAACGCACCGAGGACATCCTCGGCTCCGCACGCTCGAAATTTGGCTTTCGCGGTTTCCTCGTGGGCTTTGCGGCGGAAACGGAGGACCTCATCGCCCATGCGCAGGAGAAGCTGATTCGCAAAGGTTGTGACATGATTGTAGCGAACGATGTGTCGCAGGCGGGCATCGGGTTTGACAGTGCGGAAAACGAAGTCACCCTCTGCCTCCCCGGCGGCCGGACGATTCATCTCCCCAGACAATCGAAAGCCGCTCTCGCGCGTGAATTGATCGCGTGCATCTCATCCAGCATCCAGCCCCCAGAATCTAGCATCCAGTGAACGAACTCCTCGCCACCGCCACCGAAGCCGCGCACGCAGCCGGCAAAATGATCAAAGACAACTTCGGCTCCGAGCTCACGGTGAATGAGATGCAGCGCCACGACATCAAGCTCGAACTCGATGTGCTCAGCCAGAAGCTCATCACTGAGATGATCCTCGCCCGTTTCCCCGATCATGCGATTCTTGGCGAAGAGGGCGGCGAAATCGGCGGTAACGGCGAAATCGAATGGATCGTCGATCCCATCGACGGCACCGTGAATTACTTCTTCGGCATCCCGCACTTCTGTGTCTCCATCGCTGCCCGGAAGCGCGAGTCAAAAGAGTTGCTCATCGGCGTGATCTTTGACCCGACACAGAACGAAACCTGGACCGTCGTGCGTGGCGAGAAGCCGATGCTCAATGGCAAAACCATCGCCGTTAGCAATCGTGCTGAAATGGCCGAGGCCGTCGTCACTGTCGGATTTTCCAAGAGCAAGGAAGCGCTCGATCTCGGTTTTGCCCGCTACAAGCGCATCGCCTACGAAGTGCGCAAGACGCGCATGCTCGGCAGCGCCGCGCTTGCGATGGCCTACATCGCCACCGGTCGCCTCGATGCGTATGTGGAAGAACAGATCAGCCTGTGGGATATCGCTGCCGGCCAGCTCATGGTCGAAATGGGTGGCGGCAAAGTGATGCTCAAGCCGAGCACCACCAAGCCCGGAACCATGTTCATCTGCGCCTGGAACGGCAAGCTGCCGATTGAAGAGTATCTTTAACGCAAGCGCTGCGCCAAAACGGCCAGCGCTTCCTTCGTGGCCGGGATCACTCCGTGCTCGGTGATCAGGCCGGTCACGAGATGAGCGGGCGTCACATCGAAGGCGTCATTGCGGGCTGGCGTAGTCTCTGGTGTGATCAAAATCTCCTCACGCAGGCTTTGCGCCGTGAGTCCGGCCAGATGCGTGACCTCGCGCGATGAGCGCTGCTCGATGGGAATGTCACGCACGCCGTCCTCTATGGTCCAGTCAATGGTGCTGACCGGCACGGCGACGTAAAACGGCACGTCATGCGCTTTGGCGGCCAAGGCTTTGAGATAGGTGCCGATCTTGTTCGCCACATCGCCCGCAGCCGTCACGCGGTCGGCACCGACGATGATGAGATCGACCAAGCCACGCTGAATGAGGTGCCCAGCGGCGTTGTCCACGATCAGCGTGTGCGGCACCTGATGCTGGCCGAGCTCCCAGGCCGTGAGTGACGCGCCCTGGTTGCGCGGTCGCGTCTCGCTGACCCACACATGCACCTTCATGCCGCTGTCATGTGCCTGGTAGATGGGTGATAGCGCCGTGCCCCAGTCCACCGTGGCGATCCAGCCCGCGTTGCAGTGTGTCATCACATTCAGCGTTTTCTCGCTCTTGGAGGCCAGCGCTGTTTCAAACAAGGAAAGCGCATGCCTGCCGATGGCCGCATTCGTGGTCACGTCGTCATCGCTGATCTGCAAAGCCTCGTTCCAGGCCGCTTCGGCACGTTTCTCAGTAGGCAGGCCCGCCACCACACCACGCACGCGCTCCAGCGCCCAGCGCAGGTTCACGGCGGTGGGCCGTGTGGCAAACAGCGCGTCAAAAGCTGCGGCGAGACCCGTTTCCGAGGGATCATCACGCAGAGCAAAGAAAAGACCGAAAGCAGCCGTGGCTCCAATCAGCGGCGCACCGCGCACCTGCATCGTCTTGATCGCGACTGCGGCGTCCTGCATGGAATTCAGCTCACACCACTCGATCTGATGTGGCAGCAGGGTTTGATCGAGAATCTGCACGGCCTGACGGCCTGCGATGGGTTCGATGGAGCGGCGGGCAATGCCTTGGATTTTCATGGGGCGGGTGATTTACGGCGTCAAAACGATTTCATCCAGCGTGGAGAATGCCGGATGCGAATTCAGCAGCGCGGGAGGGTTTCCAGGGCGCAGCGCCAGACCCGTCCGCATGCCTGCGGTGCTGGCGGCATCGAGTTCGGCAACGACATCGCTCAGAAACAGGATTTCGCCTGCTGGAGCGCCCGCGTGAGCGGCAATCGCGCAATACGAGGCCGCTTCGCGCTTGGGGCCGAGGGTCGTGTCGTAATAGCCCGAGAGCAGTGCCGTCAGATCGCCCGCCTCAGTATGCGCGAAGAACAAGCGCTGTGCGTGAGTGCTACCGGAGGAGTAGATGCGCAGGACCAGCCCGGCTTCCTTGAAGCGCTGCAAGCCGGGGGCCACATCGGCAAACAACCTCGCGCATAGGTCTCCGCTTTTGAACCCCTGCTCCCAGATGAGGCCCTGGAGCTGCTTCAGGCCGGTGACTTTCGCATCGGCATCCATCAGGCGATGCACGGCGTCTTCGGCATCGAGCGCGTTGTGAAACGAGGAGACTCCGGCATCGCGGGCGAGTTGGGCGATGACCTCATGGCCCCAGTGCGCCCCAAGCCAAGCGGCGGCGTGCTTTCGTGCATAAGGAAACATCACGTCATGCACAAAGGCGAGCGGCGAGACGGTGCCCTCGATGTCCAGCAGGATGAGTTTGCCAGCAAAAGAGATCATGCGCTAATCGCCACGTTGGCCACATCCGCCACGCCGCCGCGCAGGTAGTTCGGCCCCAGGCAGAGTGGCTGGTGACCAGCGGCGATGGCGTCGCCCGTGTAGAGCGGCGTCCAGCCCGCTTGCTCGCGGAACAGGCGGATGGCGCGGATCGTCTTGTCCGCGCAGAGATCAAACCAGTGCTTGGTGCCAGCCGGGACGTTGATCAGATCTCCCTCCTCGATCTCGATGGCGAAGACTGGCTGCGCGTCCACATGGATGTAAAAAATGCCGCGTCCTTTGAGGATGAAACGCACTTCGTCCTCCGCGTGCGTGTGCTCCTGATTGAAGCGGTCCAGCATCGCCTGAAGGTTCGGCGTGTCGGGTGTCACGTTCACCACGTCCGCTGTGATGTAGCCGGCGCGCTCCTTGAGCTGCTCGATCTCCTCCGCATAAGCGGTCAGAATTTCCTCCGCCCCGGCATCTGCGTTCACACGGCCCGCCACCGGCCAGTTTTCATACTGGATGCCGAATTCGGACAGGAAGTCATTGATGCGGGCCGCGCCGGTGATGACGCGCGAGGTTTCTGGAATGCGGATGAGTGCCATGATGCCAGCGAGGCTTATGATTGGGCGGGAAACAGCAAACGCTTCTGTGTGACGACTTCGAAAAGAAACTCCAGCACCTCCACCTGCCGCCGCGCCTCCGCCAGATCTTTCCCCCAGGTATAAAGACCGTGCCCCGCCATCAAGAAACCATGCCGCAGCGGGTTTTCCGCGTCCTTGAGCCGGCGCTCCACCTCCACCGACAGTGTGTCGATGTCCTGCGTGTTCGGAAAAATCGTGAGATCAATCGACGACTCATGCGTGGTGATGCCATTGAGCCCCTTGAGCATTTCATAGCCGTTGATCGGCAACGCACGACGGCCCAGAAAGCCTTCTGACAGCACCGTGCCTGCCACGGAATGCGTGTGCAGCACCGCCCCGGCACCGGCAGCACGCGCCAGCACCACATGCAGCATCGTTTCCGCCGAGGGCTTCGGATAGGACGCATGCAGCGAGGCTCCCTGGGCGTCCACCAGCACAAACTGCCCCCGCTTGAGCCGTCCTTTGTCAAAACCGCTGCCCGTCAGCAGCAGCGTCAGTGGCTCACGCTCCACCACCACGCTGTAGTTGCTGCTGGTGCCGAGCGACCAGCCGCGGCGATGAAACTCCGCCCCGGTGCTGACGAGTTCATCCACCTCGGCGGAGAACTGGTCGATCACGGCTGGATCATGGATCGGATGGGAAAGAGGCATACGCACCCTTCAAAAGCCAGCCGCCGCAGGTCAAGAAACGAATCCGACAGCCAAAATAATCGCCACAACCGCATGACTTTCCCGCCGTCACCCGCCAAGATCGCAGCCCGCATGTCCGCCCCTGACACTCGTGAAATCATCCTCGAAGCCCGCGAACTCACGCGTGAGTTTGAAGGCGTGAAGGCGCTCGACCGATTCAGCTTCAAGCTGCATCGCGGTGAGGTGCTCGGCCTGCTCGGCGCGAACGGCGCGGGGAAAACGACCGCGATGAACTGCCTCCTCGGCCTCACGCTACCGACCTCGGGTGAGCTCACCGCCTTCGGCCTCCCTCTGCAGGCAAACCGCATCCAAATCCTCCAGCGCTCTAATTTTTCCTCCGCCTACACCGCCCTGCCTGGCAATCTGCTTGTGTGGCAGAACCTGCTCGTCTTCGCGCGCATCTATGGCGTGCCGAATCCAAAGAAGAAGATCGCCGAGCTGATGGAACTGCTCGAAATATCACACCTCGA
>JBIKYB010000301.1:0-6108 GCA_044355475.1 Prosthecobacter sp. | reverse complement strand
CACAACCCGAAGGCCATGACCATCTGGATGGCCGGTGGCGGCTGCAAAGCCGGCCACACCATTGGCTCCACCGATGACCGTGGCATGGAGGCCATCGAGGAGGTGCATCATGTGCGTGATCTGCATGTCACGCTGCTGCGTCTGCTGGGCCTGGATGACAACAAACTCACCTTCTACCACGGCGGCCGCTTCAAACAGCTCTCCCAAATTGGCGGGCAGGTGATCGAGAAACTGATCGCGTAAAAAATGAGCGACCGCGGTGGTCTGGCGCGTTCATGGTCTGTCATGATGAAGAAATTTGCCGTTGTATTGTGCCTGGGAGCGCTCGCCGGAGCCGTCTGGATGGCTTTGAAGCCGAAACAGGGAGGCAGCGTGCCTCTCACCGTGTTTTGCGCCGCTGGACTGAAGAAGCCGGTGGAGGAGATCGCGCTGGCGTATCATAAAGAGACCGGAACGGAGGTCAGTCTGCAATATGGCGGCACAGGAACGCTGCTGAGCCAGATCAGGATCGCGAAGCAGGGCGATCTGTTCATCGCCGCTGATGACGGAGCGCTGGCGGATGCGAAAAAGCTGGGCGTGACGCGCGAGGAGTTTCAGCTCGCGAAGCAAAAGCCCGTGCTGGCGGTGGCGAAGGGCAATCCCAGGAAGATTGACAGCCTGGCTGCGCTAAAAGCGAATGGCATCAAACTGGCGCTGCCAAATCCTGAAGCGGCCAGCATCGGGCGGGTGACGAAAAAGCTTCTTGGGGCCGAATGGGACGCGCTGGCAGCCAAGGCGGCGGTGATGAAACCGACGGTGACGGAGATCGCGGCGGATTTGTCTCTGGGAGCGGTGGATGCGGCGATTGTGTGGGATTCGACAGTGCCGCAGTTTGCAGGTCTGGAAGCAGTGATACTACCCGAGCTGGCAAAACACGAAGAATTTGCCACGGCGGCGGTGCTGGATGCCTGCGGGCAACCAGCAGAGGCGATGAGTTTTGCGCGTTATCTGTCAGCTCCTGAAAAGGGTGCCAAGGTCTTTGAGAAGCATGGCTTCAAGGCTGTGCCGGGCGACCAATGGGCTTTGCGGCCTGATTTGATTCTCTACAGCGGTGGCGTGAACCGTCCGGCGATCGAGAAGGTGCTGCAAAAATTTGCCAGCCGTGAGGGCATCAGTGTGACGACAACCTACAACGGCTGCGGCATCCTGTGCGCTGCGATGAAAACGATGGGCGACAGCAGCAACCCGAAGTTCCCGGATGTGTATTATGCCTGCGACGTGTGCTTCGTGCCGCCGGTGGCGGAGCATTTCCCGGAGGCGGTGATGCTGACGGAGGCGGAGATCGTGATCGCTGTGCCGAAGGGCAATCCGCAGAGCATCCGCACTCTGGCGGATCTGGCACGACCGGGCTTGCGTGTGGGATTGTGCAACGCGGAGCAGTCCACCCTGGGCTTTCTGACGAGCTCGATGCTGAAGTCGATGAACCTGTGGGAAAGTGTGAGCAAAAACGCGTCTTCACAGGTGCCGACGGGCGACTTCTTGGTGAACCAGATGCGCACAGGATCGCTCGACGCGGCGGTGGTCTATCGGATCAACATCCAGTCTGCCCCAGAGCATTTTGACGCCGTGCCGCTGCCCGCCGACAAATCGAAGGCTGTGCAGCCCTTTGCTGTGCGGCATGATTCGCCTAACAAACTGCTGGGACATCGTCTGCTGGCCTTCTTGCGCGAAAACCGGACCAGCTTTGAGGAGGCGGGCTTCGCATGGAAGGGCGACACCATGCCGGTGAAAAGCGCGGAGATCGTGCTACCGGACTGGTTGAAGCAGAAATAACGCTGTAGGCAGGCTACTCCGTCTGGAGTACCTGCTCCAGGCCACGCGCCATCAGATCGTGCTGCCAGCTCATGAGATGATTGGCGGGATTCCCCTCGATGACGAGTTCTTCGATGGTGCTGCGTGAACCAAGCAGTGAAGGCTCGATCTCCAGTTCCAGCGCCACTTTTTCGCGATGAGCGCAGAGCTTGTCGATCTGATCTCGCTGCGTGTCGCTGAGACGACCCTTGGTCTTTTTCGGCCGCGCCGGCCATGAAGAAGGATCAGAAGACGTGACGGCGACAATGATGTCTTGAAACTCTTTTTTCCAACGCGGACGCCAACCGTTGGGCGGATTCAGCGGCTGACCGGCCTCGAACTGCTCGGCGTAAGCGGCCATCTGCTTGTTCGACATGATTTTGAAGCACGGCGTATCCCGCTCTTTCGCGATGCCTTCACGCCATTCCCACATGCCCTTCAAAATAGCTAGGCCACGCGGCTGCAAGCGCCCACAGCCCTGCACACGCCAAGGATCTTCACGCGCGGCATTGTCACGAGCGGCGACGTCTTCTTGCAGGGCGAGACAACTCTGATGAAACCAGTCTTCCCTGCCCTTCTCACGCAATTGCGCGACAAACTTGTCCGCCAGTGGGAGCAGGTAACGCACGTCATCAACGGCGTAGGAAAGCATGTTCGGTGGCAGAGGACGGCGGCTCCAGTCGGCCTTTTGGGAGGCTTTGCAGAGTTCGATCTCGAAGTTGTTCTTCACTAGGGCCGCAAGACCAAACTGACGAGCGCCAAGAAGGCGTGCGGCAATTTGCGTGTCACGGATCACCCGGGGACTCCAACCGTAGCTGCGACGCAGCATGGTGAGATCGTAATCAGCGCCGTGGAACCACAACTCGTGCACGTCGAGCAGTTCCAGCAGCGGGGAAACATCGGCTATCGCCAACGGGTCAATCAGGGCGAAACGGCCAGCGCAGTTCACCTGCAAGAGACAGAGCTTTTCATGGTAGTGATGCAGGCTGTCGGCCTCGGTGTCGATGCAGCAGCGCTTGTCAGGGCTTTCCGCCAGCCACTGGTGCATTTTTGCGGTCCATTGCGCAAGATGCTCCGGGGTGTCGATGAACTCGTGGTCCGTCTGGTCTGGTGCCGGCGTGATCATTTCAGCCCCATGAGAAGGATTTCCGCATTGTTGCTGGTGCGGTTGATGTTGCGGATGAGTGTCTCCAGTGCCTCAACCGCAGGAACTGCGGCGAGTTGCTTTCGCACCTGGGTGATGCGGCGGAACTCGTCCGGGTGATAGAGCAAATCGTCACGCCGCGTGCCGGATTTGAGCACATGCAGGGCCGGGAAGATGCGGCGCTCGGAGATTTCACGGTCGAGAGTGGCCTCCATGTTGCCGGTGCCTTTGAACTCCTCGAAAATGACCTCGTCCATGCGGCTCTCGGTCTCGATGAGCGCGGTGGCGATGATGGTAAGGCTACCGCCTTCCTCGACATTGCGAGCGGCACCGAAGAATTTCTTGGGCTTTTGCAGCGACTTGGTACCGACACCACCGGACATGACGGCCCCTTTGCCGCCCTGCATGGAATTGTAGCCACGCGCGAGACGCGTGATGCTGTCCAGCAGGATGACGACATCCTTTTTCATCTCGACGAGGCGGCAGGCGCGCTCACGGACGATCTCAGCCACCTGGCTGTGGCGCTTCGGACTTTCGTCGAAGGTGGAGCTGTAAATCTCGCAGCCCTGCACGGTCTCCTCGAAATCCGTGACTTCTTCGGGACGCTCATCGAGCAGCAGAACGATCAAGGTGATCTCCTTGTGGTTGAGCGCGATGGATTTGGCGATGTCCTTGAGGATGATCGTCTTGCCAGAGCGCGGCGGTGCGCAAATGAGGCCACGCTGGCCTTTGCCGAGCGGGGCAATGATGTCCAGAATGCGAGAGCTGACAGCGCAGGGCTTGGCAGTTTCGAGAATGATGCGCTGATTTGGGAAAGTGGCAGTCAGCTTGTCGAAATCCACTGGCGGCTCCCATTTCTCAATGGGCATTCCCTCAACCTCGGTGATGCGGTCGATAGCAATGTATTTGTCCTTGTCCTTGGGTGCCTTGGCAAAGCCGGTGATGCGCTGGCTGGGACGCAGGTTGAATTTCCTGACCAGGAACAGAGGGACGAAGACATCCTCCGGCAGCGGGGCAAAGCTGTATTTGGGATAGCGGATGAGGCCAAAGTTGTCGGCTCCGATCTCCAGAACACCCTCGACTTTCAGGCGTGTTTTGTGCTCGGCCATCCACGAGCACAGATCATAAATGAGCTGGTGCTTGGTGCGGCTGGCATTGAGGCGAAAGGAGACGGTTTCCGCCAGCTCCAGCAACTCGGTGAGAGTGGCGTTTTGAAGGTCATTGATCGATACCTCCTGCGGAAACGGTGCTTGTGCTCCATCTGCCTTTGGAGGATCCACGACTGGTGGCTGCACAGATTCAAGCTGTGCGCCGCTGCCATCTAGGACAGCTGGATCCACAGTATCGCAGGGCGAGTTCTCTTCGACAGCGGAAACCGGGGTCGTGACAGGGGATTCGATGGGTTGGTCATTCATGCTTGCAAGAGTGGACTTGCCAGTGTCAGCACCTGGGCTTCGAGAGAGGCCAGACTGCCATCATTCCAAATGACGACGTCCGCTCTTTCCACCTTGGCTTCGATGGGCCATTGGGCCTGCAGGAACTTTTGAACCGTGTGTTCATCAAGCCCCCGTTTTTCCATCATCCGCCTGACTTGCACCGACCGGCTGGAAGCCACCACGATAACGAAGTCTGCTGAAACTGTGGCCCCAATCTCATAGTGCAGGGGAACTTCCGCAAGGAAAAGATTGCAGCCGGACGCTCGCGCCTGGCCCCGAGCAGTCTCCAGGAGGGAGAGAACCAGGGGATGAAGGAGCTTTTCAAGCTTCGCCCGCTTTTCTGGCACAGGAAGCACTTCGGCGCGCAGCCATTGACGGCATACCCCGTTCGTATTCACGGCTTCCGGGCCAAACAACTCCTGAATGGAGGCAAGGATGTCAAATCGGCTCAATATTTCCGTCACTGCAGCATCAGAGGAAAAAATAACCACTGAGCGCTCCCCACAGATTTCTTTAATCAGTGAGACCATGCTGCTTTTGCCACAGCCGACGCCTCCGGTGATGATCCAATTTCTCAAGTTTGAAAACATGCTCGAACGCGCAGGCTTTTGGGGATTAATAAAAAAGGCAGGTGGTATGAACCACCTGCCCTAATGAATTCTTGGCAAACAAGAAGCGAATCAAGGAGCCACGGCTGGCAGCAACGGGTTACCGGGCACTGTGCCACCAATTGCCGGAGCAGCAGCTTGATTATTTTTCACTCTTTGACCAGAAGGATCGATCAAGTGAGCGGTGACGAAAATCATCAGATTGCGTTTGGAGTGATTTTCAGCTTCCGTCCTGAAAAGACGTCCAATGAATGGGAGATCTCCGAGCACTGGAATCTTATCCTCTACGTCCTGAACATCCTCACGAATCAAACCTCCAAGTGCCACAGTCTGACCGTCCCAAATAGAAACTCCAGTACTTACTTTTCTAACAGAAAACACAGGCTGGTTAATGGTGTTAGGCGTAATCAAACGCTCTGGTTGAGCCAATGGAATAAAGCCTGTCTGAGTTACACCAGCAATTGTCGAGGTGATCGCTTGAAATGATGAGCTTGAGGGCGAAAGGATGGGAGAACCATAGTTGATGAAACCATCGAACTCTGTCACTTCAGGGGCCAATGTAAGTTCGATCGTATTACCATCTGCACCCACGGTTGGTTCAGCCTCAAGAATAACTCCAGTGCGACGCATTTCGAAGGCCGTCGGAGTGGTTGGCGTCGCGATCTGCTGTCCACCTCCACCACCAATCGCAATGTTCCCCCCACCACCCTGCGGCAATTGAGGCGGATCAAACTCCGTTGGGTAGATAAATTCTCGCGTAACTTCCATGGTGGCACGCGTGCCACTTTTGGTCGTCACGCTGGGAGCACTCATCAGATCCACACCTTTCTTCTGACTTAAGCCACGCATCACAACTTGGAATTGTGGATCGGTGAAAATACCGGCCGCAGAGAATATCCCCGGTGCCACTGCCGCCCCACCAGTGGTGGCCCCGGTTGACAACAATGTGTCGATGCTGTTATTATTGATGGCATAGGAACCAGTCCTCAAACCAGAAGTGACCGGCCCACTACCGCCCCCATTAATAATTGAACCTGCAGGCAGACCTGAAGGAACCGGCCCAGCCAATGCTGTATTAAGAGATTGCGTA
>JBIKYB010000074.1:0-19455 GCA_044355475.1 Prosthecobacter sp. | reverse complement strand
AGGCGGGTCGCTGTCCTTGCAATCCTGTGCGCGAACTTGATGCTGCCGTCGTCGTCATCCTTCGCGCTTTTGGTGGAGTTTGGCAAAAGAACGGCAGTGGGCCATTTGGGGCGTCCACAGCAGCGAAAAGCGGCTTTATGGCTCGAAAAGCTGCGGAGGGTTTTCTGTGGCGAGGTGGCGGCATTGTGAGCATCATCCACAGCCGATTGTCTCCATGCGGATACGTTTCCTTATCTTACTCAGCCTTCTTGCCAGCAGCGTCTTGCTGCATGGGCAGATCGCAATTGCGGGGAAGCGCTTCGAGCGATCGCTGACGGAGGTGGGCACCAAAGGCGAGTGGGTGCTCTATGAAAAGAACGCGCCGCAGAATGAGGGCACGCGGCGCTGGCTGACCAAACGTGTTTTGGTGGAGTTGCAGCCTGGCAAAGCCGCCGCAGTGCTAGGAGGGGTCGCGGGCGTGGTGAAAACTTCCGCGCGTGGCAAATACGCGGTGGTCGAGTTTGCTGGAAATCCTGACGCGGCCCTCGCCGGGGCTGAAACGCTCAAAACACTGCCCGGTGTGCGCTCGGCGGAGCCGATGCTGGCGCGGCGGCTCTTTCGCCGCTTCGTGCCGGATGATCCGCTCTTCGCACACAATGCGGCCAATGCCGGCTACCAGTGGCATTTGCGCAACACCGGCCAGAACGGCGGCACGACGGGCATCGACGTGAACGTGGTGCCGGCCTGGGACAGCCACAAGGGCGCCGGGGTGCGCATCGGCATCGTGGATGACGGCCTGGAGGTCACGCATCCCGATCTGGCGGCAAACATCGACCTCCTCAACGATTACGACTTCAACGACCTCGACGACGATCCCTCCCCTGGCGCGGAAGATTTCCACGGTACGGCCTGTGCAGGTGTGGCGGCGGCGCGGGGCAACAACGGCATCGGCGTGAGCGGTGTCGCGCCAGAGTCGACCGTGGTTGGCCTGAAGCTCATCGCCGCGCCGACCACGGACGCGGACGAGGCGGATGCGTTCGCGTTCAAGCAGGACATCATCCACATCAAGAGCAACAGTTGGGGGCCGTACGACAACGCCTACGGCACCGGCGGCCCCGGGCCGCTGAGCCTCGCGGCGATGGCGGACGCGGTGACAAACGGTCGCGGCGGCAAAGGCACGGTCTTCCTCTGGGCGGCCGGCAACGGCAACCAAAGCGGCGATGACTCGAACTACGATGGCTGGGCGAACTCGCCGCACGCCATCGCCGTTTCCGCCATCAATGACAAAGGCCGCGCCTCGTGGTACAGCGAGCCAGGGACGAACATCCTCGTGTGTGCGCCCTCCAACGGCGGCAAGCAAGGCATCACCACCACGGACCGCGTCGGCGCGATGGGCTACAACGAAGAAAGCGGCACGGTCGAATATCCCGACTTCACCGACACGGACTACACCAACACCTTTGGCGGCACGTCCTCCGCCACTCCAGCCGTGGCCGGTGTGGTGGCGCTCATGCTTCAAGCGAACCCGAACCTGACGTATCGCGACGTGCAGGAGATCCTGGTGCGCACAGCGGTGAAGAATGACGAGTTCAACGGCGGCTGGGTGACGAACGGCGGCGGCTTTCTCTTCAACGAGCGCTACGGCGCGGGCCTGGTGAACGCGCAGGCCGCCACGAGCATGGCGGCGACGTGGACCAGCGTCGCGCCGCTGCAAACCCGCGTGCTGACTCAGACCAACCTCGCGCAGGCGATCCCGGACGCGGATGAGAATGGCACTTCCCGCACCTTCACCGTCCCCGCCGTGGACAATCTGCGGCTGGAGCACGTCACCGTGAAAGTGAAGGCTACGCATCCGTATGCGGGCAATCTGGAGTGGCGTCTCACCTCTCCCAGCGGCGTGCAGGTGCGGCTGGCCCGCCCGCGCTTCAGCGACACCGCCGCGAATCTCGACTGGACCTTCATGACGACGCATTTCTGGGGTGAGCGCTCGGAGGGCGACTGGAAGCTCGAAGTTTTTGACCGCATGATCGACCATAGCGGCACGCTGAATGACGTGACTCTCACCTTCCATGGCACGCCCACGAGCCCGGCGCTGCCGCCACCAGCCATCACGTCCAACTGGATCATCGTTGGCCGCGAAGGCTGGGAACTGAAGAACCAAGTCACCGCGTCAAACTTCCCCACGAGTTTTGGCGCGGGCACCTATTTCCCCGGCAGCCTCCCTGCGGGACTGTCGCTCAACACCACGACCGGTCTCATCACCGGCACGCCCACCGAAACAGGTCTGTTCCAAGGTTATCAAAGCGCCACCAACGCCACCGGCACCACCGAGGAGTTCGCTTATTACCTGATCCTCGCCGCCGATCCGCTGCTCTCGGCCGCTGTGGAGCAGCCTTCCACCACGAAGATCATTCCCTTCGGCTTCGGCGATCCTTTCAGCCAGACCGCCACCACGCACGACGGCGTGGATGCCATCGAGACCGCCGTGGTGGCGCACGAGGAGTATTCCGGCATCGAGTTCACCGTGAACGGCCCCGCGAAGCTCGAATTCCAGTGGAAGGTGTCCTCGGAGAAGAACTACGACTACCTCGTGCTGAGCGTGGATGGTTATGTGAAAGACTACATCACCGGCGAGACGGACTGGACCACCTCCACCACCTATCTCGGCGACGGGCCGCACAACGTGGACATCTACTACTCCAAGGATCAGGAGATGGTCAAAGGCCAGGACAAGGGCTGGATCGACGAGATTGTCATCACTCCGACCACCGCCGTGCCAGACATCACCACGCAGACGATCCAGGCCTACCAAGGCGTGTATTTCCGGCATCAGCTCGAAGCCACCAACGCACCATCCGGCTACAGCGCGGACAACCTGCCCGCCGGACTCACGCTGCACAGCACCGGCCTCATCTATGGTAGCGTGGCCGCCGCAGGCAGCTATCCCGTCACGATTCACGCGACCAACAGCTTCGGCACCGGCACCGAAACGATCACTCTCAACGTTGGCAGCGTCACGCAGGGCCTTGCCGACGCGCTCGACGCACCCTTGCAAACCATCACCACCTCCGGTGATCTCCCGTGGACGCCGCAGCAGTTGTACTCCAGCGACGGCGAGGACGCTGCCCGCAGCGGCCCCATCGACAACCTCCAGCAAAGCGTGATGACCACCGAGGTCACCGGCCCATGCAAGGTGACCTTCTACTGGGGCATTTCGTCCGAGAAAGACTACGATTTCCTGCGCTTCTACATCGACGATGTCGAAAAAGACGCGATCAGCGGCGAAGTCGGCTGGACGCGCAAAGGCTTCCTCGTTCCCACCGGCACGCACACGCTGAAGTGGGCCTACATCAAGGACGACTTCACCGCCTCCGGCCTCGATTCTGGCTTGGTGGACCGCTTCGCCATTCATCACGACAACGACGGCGACGGCATCCACTCCGACCTCGAAACCTGGTTCGGCACCAGCGACAGCGATCCCAGCAGCCAGCCGCAGACCATCCTCAACCGCGCCGCCGCCACCACGCTCCAGTTCCCCTCCGTCAGCGGCAACGACTACCGCATCGAGCACAGCAGTGATTTGATCGAATGGACACCCGTCATCGTCACCGCGACCGGATCAAGCACCACCTGGACCGACCTCAACGCCGTGAACAAGACGCGGCGCTTCTACCGCGTGGTGATTCCGTGAATGCGGCGAATACTCGCCTCCAAAGAATAGGGACGACATTATTTGGCCTCCGCGAACGGCCAAGTGCGTGATTTCCAGCTCCAGGCCAGGAAAACACCGCAGCCGGACAGCAAGGCGAGTGCTCCGTAACCCAGCAGGGCACGATCCGTCGTCACCAGCAGGTAAACCCAGCCAAGCAGCGCGACCAGGGCCGGAACTGGATACAGCCACATGCGGAAGGGGCGCTCCATCTCCGGCTGCAAGCGTCGCAGCATCACCAACGCCCCGATTTGTCCCGCGAACTGCACCACGATGCGCGTGGTGAGTAGCGCGTCGATCAGCGTGCCCAGCTTCACAAACGTGGCCGCCGCCGCGATGAGACCGACGACGATCAATGATACATGCGGAAAGCCCAGGTGTGGATGCAGACGGCCAAACATCTTGAAAAAGCTGCCATCCCGCGCCGCTGCATACGGAATGCGCGAGTAACCGAGCAGCATCGCGAAACAGCAGGCCACCATCGTCCACAGCACCAGCCCGGTGAAGAACTGCGCGAAGTCGTGGCCGTAAATCTTTGCCATCATCATCGTCACCACTGGTTTGCTCACCCCGTCGGCACCCGCGAACTCCCGCCACGGCACCACGCCGATGATCGAGAGGTTCACGGCGAAGTAGATGACCGCCACCAGCACGAGTGAAAGCATCACGGCGCGTGGTATGACACGCCCCGGCTGCTTCACCTCGTCGCCGATGAAGCAGATGTCGTAGTAGCCGAGGTAATCATACATGCCGATGCGCGCTGCCGCGCCCAATGCGATCCACTTCGTCGCGTCCATCGTCCATGCGCCCTCCGGGAAGTCGAAGGCGATCTTCGCATCGAAATGCATCGCCCCGGTGACAATCACGATCGCCATCGCCAGCAGCGCTCCGGCCCAAAGCATCACCGTGATCTTCCCAATCGACTCGATGCGCCGATACAGCAGGAAAATCACAAACAGCCCGACACCCGCGCCCGCGCACAGCCGTGTGAAGTCACTGCTCCCCGGCCACAATGGCTGCAAATACTGCGCCACGCCCACATAGGCCGTGGCCAGCTCCAGCGGCCCGCTGAGGATGAACTGCCAGATGAACAGAAAGCCCATGAACCGGCCCCATTTCTCCCGTCCGTAGCCTTCGCGCAGATACACATACGATCCGCCGGACTTTTGCAGCGCCGCGCCCAGCTCGCTCCACACCAGACCGTCCGCCAGCGCCACGATCAATGCCACGCCCCAGCCCAGCATCGACTGCGGTCCGCCCATCGTCATCATCAACGCCGGGATCGTGATGAACGGCCCAGCGCCGAGCATGTTCGACATGTTCAACGCCGTGGCCTGCAGCAGGCCGAAACGGCGTTCGGGTTGGGCGTGGTGATTCATGCGTTGATGCGGCTTTCGATCCAGCCCATCAAAACGTCCTTGTCCGGCACTTTTGAAATCCGATCCGCGCATTTCTTCGCCGCCTCGTGGAATGTTTTGTCTTCCAACAGTCGCCCCAGTTCATGCGCCACTCGCTGGGGCGTGAATTGCCGCACGCTCAGGCCAGTTCCAGCGCCAAGGCGTTCCAGACGGTCCGCGTTGTCAGGCTGGTCATGCGCCATTGCCATGATGAGCTGCGGCACTCCGGCGGCGATACCTTGGGACATCGTCCCAATGCCGCCGTGATGCACAAACACGGAGGCGTGTTTCAACAGCGTGCTGAACGGAGCGTATTCGACGGTCAGAATGCTCGCGGGAAGATTCAGCGGCACTTGTTTCGGCTCCCGCGTGACGAAAACCGCTCTGCAGCCGAGCCGTTTCACGGCTTCGCTTGCGACAGTGAAAAAGCGCGAAGCTTGAACATTTGCACTGCCGGGTGTGAACACGACCGGATGCTCACCTGAAGCCAGAAATGTCTGCAACTCCGGTGTGAGCGCCTGCTCAGTCGCGAGATCTTCGAGTGGGAACGTCCATTGCAGAAGATTCGTCGGCCAGTCGGGCTGCGGTTTGGCAAACCAGTCGGGAAACAAAGCCAGCACGCCATCCGGCGAGTCCCACCACTCGCGCCAGAGGCTTCGCGGTGGTTTGACGCCGTGGGCTACGCAAATGCGCCGCACTTTGGGCAGCGCAAAGAGATCGATCGGATTCGGCAGCGAGAATAGCGCCCGCTTGAACCAAGCCGGCATCGCACGCAGCACACGCATGGCCGGATGCAGCAGCGGTGTCTCATGCACGCTTAGAAGCACGGCGGGTTGCAAGTGCACGGTGATGAGCGGCGTGCCGTGTTTCTCGCGTGCGAGCCTGCCCGCGAAGGCGGTGACGGGTGCGAGCATCAGATCGACCTTTCCGCAGGTCTCGATGGCTGCGAGATACGGCTCCACGGACTTCGCGGCGAAGTCGAAGACGACCTTCGTGCCGTGACCAAGCTTCCAGATGCGCGGATCGCGGATCATGGCCTCGAACTCGTCCTTTTCGCCCAGCGGGATGAAGTTCAGGCCTGCCTTGCACGCATGCTCCTCAAACAAACACGCCGTGATCATCGTTACGCGGTGCCCGCGTGCCATGAGATGTCGCCCTAGACAGATGAAGGGAAAGACATCACCGGCGCTGCCGAAGGGAAGGAGTAGAATATCAGCCATGATTGCCGTTCAGCCTGCCATGCGTCCAGCGCTTGATCAACGCGGGCAATGCGGTTGGGCGCGACATTGTCACATAGACGCCGCCGATGGCCGCACAGGCTCCACAGAACCAGAAGATGTCTCCCGGCGTCCAGCCGAGGCGGATGTTCAGTTCCTTTTGCAGCAAGGCCGCCGCGCTGATGCCGACCCATGACAACCACGAAGCTGCGCCCTGCACCGAGCCTTTGCGATCCGCCGGTGGCCGATGCTGAAGCACAGCGGCCAGTGGCACGATGAACATACCGCCACCGATGCCCAGCAGCGTGAGGCAGACGGTGAAAGCGGGCTTGGAAATGTCAGCCATGCCAAGTGCGAAGCCCATCGCGGCCATGAGGAAGGCTCCGAGCGGGATGAGGCCGTACTCGACGTGATCTCCGCTCAATTTTCCCGCCAGCAGGCTGCCTGCAGCCATGCCGACTGCCAGCGCGACTTGCAACGCGCTGTTTTCCATCGGCTTGATGTGCATGACCTGCTCCGCGTAGAGAACGAGGTTCATCTGCAACAGCACCGCGATGAAGAAGAAGCCCGTGTTGCCGAGATTCGCACGCCACAAGTCGCGATCCGTGCGCATCCACTTAAATTCACGCCACAGATCGCCGAGGAAGTTGAGGCGCAGCGGTTTGTCAGGACTCGCCGCCGGAACACGCGTGATGCCCAAGCTCATCAGCCAGCCGATCATCGCGAGACCAAGCAGGATGCCGCCTGACCACGCCGGTTTGCCTGCAAAACTCTCCGCCAGCCACGCGGCAGCCAGCGTGCCGAAGATCGCGGCGAGGAACGTTAGCATTTCGATCACGCCATTCGCCCATGAGAGCTTTTTCGGCGGCACCACCTCTGGCAGTGAGCCATACTTCGACGCGGCGAAGAACGCACTGTGAACGCCCATGAGGCAGATGCTGGCAAGTTGTAGGCCCATCTTGCCCGAAGCCAAAGCATAGGTGGCAAAGACCATGATGCCGATCTCCATCGTCTTCACGCCGATCATCACATGCCTTTTGCTGAAACGATCTGCCATCCAGCCGCCGAACATCGAGAGCAGCAGGAAGGGAATAGCGAAATACATGCCGGAGTCGGATACCAGGCTGTCGAGCTGCTCCTTCGGCATCTTTTGCGCGATGACGAGGTAGATGACCAGCCACTTGAGAACGTTGTCAGAGAACGCCCCTTGGAATTGTGTGCCCATCAGGCACCAGAAGCCGCGTTTCCAGTTCGTCTCGTTGATGGCGGGAGTGGATGAGTTCATGCGCGTTTGGCGGCCGCTTGGGCAGGTGTGGGACAGATTTTCTTCAGCAGGAAGTGCGTCGGCAGATACACAAGGATGATCAGCAGTGCCATCCATGTCACGAGATAAAGCTCTGCACTCATCCAGGTCTGCGACTGTGCATCGTCCATACCGAAAACGTAGTTCACATTGCGTGGCAGATTCGGGTCCGCCAGCGTTGCACCGGCCTTCGGCAGGAAAAAGAAGGCCACGAGGCACAAACTCGATGCCAAGGCAGTCCAGCCTTTCAAAGCACGACGGTCGTAGCCGAGCTTAAAGATGAGAAAGAGCAGCAGAAATGGCAGCCAGCCGTGGAAGAGCGACAAGCCGCGCAGAAACAGCGGTTTCGTCTCATCAAACATGTAGGACGTCATGCCGGTCATGGTGAAGCCGCAAAGCTGGACGACGAAATCCACGCACCACAGCGCCTGTGGCAACAAAATGCCCACGGCGGGCAGCGAGATGAGCAGCGGCTTATCCAGCCACATGCCGACGAGCGTGAGCAGCAGCGCGATGTCGCAAAAGTAGAGGAAGTTCGTCGGGCCGTAGTGATACCAGTAAACGGGGATCAAAACCACCATGAAGGCAGTGTAGGACAATTGGAGCCAGAGCGGTATCGCGGGTGAAGGAGTGTTTTCATGGGAGGGGAACTTCCAGCGCGGAGGTCAGGTCGGCCAATCGACTTTTTTTGAGTTTGGATTGAGAAAAGGCATGATCAACGCAGCCAGACATCAATCGAAGGCGAGACTTTGCCTGCGATGTGATAGGCAAAGAAGGCTACCGCAGCTCCGGCGATCACGTCGAGCGTGTAATGCGCCCGCAGCACTAGAACCGTGGCCATTTCACCCACGGCAATCACGGCGACGGTGATGCTCAGCCACTGTGGGCCGACGTGCGCGAGTTCCAGCGCACCGAGCACGGCCAGTGCTGTGTGGCCGGAGAAAAAGAAGTCGTTCCCCACCTCATACGTCACCAGCAGTGAAGGGCTGCCTGGATGCCGCCAGATCATACCTGGAGGCGGCGGCAGCGTGCAGATGGCCTGCGAAAGCTGCCGCAGACCAAACAGAATCAACAGCGCGATGAACGGCGCAAAACTGCTGCCAAACACCGCTAGCGCGATCACGGATAACGCCAGCACGTCGATGAAGAACGAGCTCACGATAAGCAGCCGGTTCGCCGCGCGATCATTCACACTGAGCCAGCCATGCCAGCGAGCGGTGAGATCGTGAACGAGATCGCCAAGGCCGTGACGTGGCGTGCTTTTGCGGGCGATGAGGATTTGCGTCCAATGCCAGGCACCGAGTGCCAGCACGACGATGCCGAGGCGGATGAGGAGGGTGGTGAGGTTCATGAGTGGCGATGGCTGAGAGATGCGGACATGAGTGATTCAAGACGTTGGCGGATTTCGAGGGTGGCAGGATCAGCGGGCACTCCGCGTGCCCGTTCGGGCGAGACTTCGATGGCTTCACCGATCATCGCGACGGCCCGCATTGGCGCGTGTGGCCTGGCTGCATCGGTGAGGTCTTCTTCAAAGCGCTCCACGGTTTCCAGCAAGCGTTCTGGCGACTCCGAGGTGTCGAGATAGCTGCCGGGATAGCAGTGAAGCTGCTGCACAAGGTAAAGATCGGCCAGTTGCCGCCAGCGTGTGGCCTTGTCGGTCTCGGAGAGAGTTTCGGCGTGCAGATCAGGCACGATGGCGGTGCGCAGCGCCTTGATGCGCTCCATGGTGTCCTTGTCACGGCGCGGCGCTTTGAGCCAATGCGCTTCCAAAGGGGAAAGCAGATGGTCGATCAACGTCCCAACACGCTCCGCCAGCGATCCGCTGCGTGCCGTGCCGAGATATTCGATCTCTTTGAGCGACAGCAGCGCCTCACCGAGCTTCGCGATGCGTTCCCGCATGGAAAGATGCGTCTGCGGCTGCCAGGTGAGCTTGGTTTCGATGTCCTTCAGCACCGGGTGCAGCGTCGATGCGAGATCGCCCTCGAAAAAGTAGCGCAGGAAGGTCGGATGGATCACCACCTTGCGTTTCGGGTCGATCTTCGCGGCCATCTTGGCTCCCAGCCGCGCCATGAAGGCCACGCCATCCATCAGGTTCGCCAGATGATCGTTGCTGCGGGTGATGAAGCCTTCGGGGAAGACGATCAACGGTCGTCGAGCCTCTCCAAGAATCTGAGTGGCATGATTCAGCGACTCGCGGTCCATGCCTTCACGAAACATGCTGAACCCGCCCATGCGTGGCAGCAAGAAGGATTGCATGCGGCTCTGATGGAAGATGTGCCAACTCGCCATCGTGCTGAAGCCACAGCGCACCTGTGGTTTCAACGCCCTGCCAATCACCATGGGATCGCAGGGGCGGCAGTGATTCGCCGCCAGCAGCACGCCATGGCCTGCGTTCAGCGATTCCCGCAGCCGTTCCGCACCGATGCATTCGCAGGAGTCGATGCCATAATTTTTGCGCAGATGCCCCGGCAGCCAGAGATGCACCAGGGTGCTCCAGAAGCGGCTGTTGCGGGACGGGATGAAACGATAGGGCTTGTCGATGATGAGCTGTTGCATGGCACCATCGTGCTCATGCCAGATCACTTCCTCGAATTGATAAAAGCCAGGGTTGTATTGAGATCGTCAATGACGGTGGAACTCACATCACCGCCGGTTGCCCTGTACATTCCAGCACGGAACGCCAAAGCTCTTGCGTGGGATCGACCTTGCGGCGGCCCTGGATGACAAGCTCGAGCGGCAGATGCACAAAAGAGCCGTGCCAGCGCCCCACGAGCATGTTGGTCTTGCCCGCCATGGCAGCATGCACGGCGGACTGGGCAAGGCGGGAGCAATACACGTTGTCCTGAGCGTTCGCAGGCACGCTGCGCACGATGTAGCTGGGGTCGATGTACTTGAGGTTTACCTCGGTTTTGCGGGACTTGAAGAAGGCGTTGATGCGGTCCTTCAAGAACGGGCCGATGTCGCCGTAGCGCTTGTTGCCGCTGGCATCGGTGGCGTCATCCGTCTGCATGAGGTGCTGCCCAGCTCCCTCCGCCACGACGACCACGGCGCTGCCACGTTTCGCCAGACGATGCCTCAGAGATTCGAGGAAGCCGCCTTCGCCGTCCAATTGGAACGGCACCTCGGGAATGAGCACGAAATCGACGTTGCTGCCCGCCAGCGCGGCATAGCAGGCGATGAAGCCGGAATCGCGACCCATGAGCTTCACGAGACCGACGCCGTTCACCGCGCCGGTGGCCTCGACATACGCGCATTTCAAGGCTTGCACCGCCGCCGCGAAGGCTGTCTCGAAGCCGAAGCTTTTGTCCAGGTAACGGATGTCGTTGTCGATGGTCTTCGGGATGCCGACCACGGCTTTTTTGAGCCCGCGCCGCTCGATTTCCCTCACGATCTCCGCCGCGCCGCGCAGCGTGCCATCACCACCGATGACAAAGAGAATATCGACCTTCATGTCCTCCAGCGTGTCCACCATCTCGCCGATGTCCTGCTGTCCGCGTGAGCTGCCGAGCAGCGTACCGCCAAAGTGATGCGCTTGCTCGATAGAGGAGGGCTTGAGCAGCAGGGGCGTGTGGCCGTAGCGCTGCACCAGCCCCTCGTAACCATAGCGGAAGCCATAGACGCGTGAGATGCCGTATTGCAGGTGGCACTGGTTCACGAGACCGCGGATGATGTCGTTCAATCCTGGGCACAGGCCACCGCAGGTCACGATGCCTGCCGTCGTGCGCTGCGGATCAAAGTAAATCTCCTCACGTGCTCCGGCCTCCTCGTAGCTCGGCGTTGAGACATCGCGCCCGTCTTCGAGCAGATGGCTGTGGTAGAGGATGCGGTCCGCTGCGTCTGTTTTAAAAGGGGCATCCACCCCGCCGATGCGGTGCAAGGGAGATGGAAACAGACAGGGGCCGAGCGTGGGGATGCTCGTGTCAGGCGGGGCGGGAGTCATGGCGGCTGGCGGGAACGCCATCTAGCAAAGCAGGAGCAATGCCATCCCATGGGTGGAACAGTCAGGCTCGTCTGGCGAGATCGAGAACGAACTTGGAAATTCGATTTACGGGTGCGCGGTGTCTCAGCGATACAGCACGCCCAGTCCGCGCAGCCAGGTCGTGGCGATGCCGAGGAGCATGACCAGGGCACCCAGTTCTCCGGCGTATGGCAGGTGCAGGTCAGCGAAGGCCTCCAGAGTGGCGTACAAGGAGCCGAGACCGGCCAGGGCGGCGGCGGCACCATAGACATACAAGCCCAGCCAGTGGTCGTTGGTGAAGGCCGCAGCGTTGATGACGGCGGCGAGGATGCAAACGAGGGCTGAAAAGCCGCCCTCGGCCTCCAAACCCCAGGCAAAGCCGAGTGTGAGGCAGGCAATGGCACCGAAGATCAAACCACCTACCACGACGCCTTCCCAGTACTCACGCGGGCGCAGCGCCTGCCGTGCGAAGCGGTCCATCACCATGAAGGCGGAGCTGAAGCCACGCGCCAGATGCGCCCACAGCACGAACAGCAGCCACGCGCCGATGACGAGATAGGCCAGAATGGGCGAGACGGTCTTCAACCAAGTGCTGAGCACCTTGTAGGCGATGAATCCGCCGATCATGATGGCCGTCTGCCGTCCTTCCGTGAACTGGTTCATGAAATGCGCGAAGCGCAGTTGCAGGCGGTAAGGCCAGGAACGGGCGCGGAAGGACTCGATGAGGCCCATGCGGGCGTTTTCGTTCATCGGGTTGAGGCGCAGCGCTTCGAGGAAATGCTCGTTGGCTTTTTTGTGATCGCCCTCCATCACGGCCATCCAACCGGCGCTGGTGTGGGCGCTGTCGTCGTCGGCGTTGCGCTCAAGCTGGTAGCGGATGAGGTCTTTGTTGTCGCCGTCCTTCTTTTGCAGCAACAGCGCGGCAGAGAGCACCTCGGCGGCCATGGTGTTCTCCGTGTCGAGCGAGAGCGCGGCACGGGCGGATTCTTCAGCTTTGGGATAATTGCGCAGGCGCAGGTGCAGGCGTGAGAGCACGGCGTGGCTGAAGTCGCTGTCAGGATCGAGGCCGACGGCTTCTTCGGCCTGTTTGAGCGCTTCTTTGATCGCGCCGGTCTGGCCGTCCTTGGCGTTCGCATTCAAAGCGAGCGCCAACACACTGCGGGCGAAGGCGTTTTCGGGTTCGAGGGCCACGGCGCGTTTCGCGGCGTCCACGGACTTTGGAGCGGTCTCGTCATCCTCCATCCAGCACAGCGCGAGCATGACGAAGCTGGGCGTGTGATGCGCGTCGAGCTCCAGCGCCTGCTTATAACACGCGATGGCGTCCTGTGTACGGTGCTGGCTCTGCAACAATCGGCCACGCGCAAACGCAGCTTCGGGCGAAGGGTGAAAGTCGTCGGACATGCGCTGTGGATGGGGTTCAGCGCTTCATGAGTCCGAGATGCTTCAGCACGTCGTCATAAAAGCCGCTTTGGTTCGAGTACATCGCGTAATTCTTCGCGCTCTCGAACCAAGCCTTGGTGGTCGGCTTGTGACGACCGGCGGCCTTGATGAGATCCTTCGTGGTGAGCGGAATCACTTTGCCGGTCTTCATCGCCGCGTTCAAAACCTCCTCGGTGGCGAGGTCGAAGACTGCTTTGAGATCGGCACCGGAAAAACCATCGGTCTTCTTCGCCAGCGCACGTGGATCGAGCTCACCAATGGGCTTTTTCTGCGCCATGACCTCAATGATCGCGGCGCGTCCGCCTTCATCCGGCGGTGGAACGAAAAGCGTGCGGTCAAAACGGCCTGGACGACGAAACGCGGGATCAATGTGCCATGGCGCATTGGTGGCACCGAGAATGAGCACGCCGTCGTTGTTGGACTCGGCACCGTCCATCTCGGAGAGGAAGGCGTTGATGAGGTTGCGGCCCGCGCTTTGGCGCAGATCGCGACGGTCGGCGGCGAGGGCATCCACTTCATCGAAAAACAGGATGCTCGGCGCGTTCTGGCGGGCGAGTTCGAAGACCTCGTGCATGTTTTTCTCCGAGTTGCCGATCCACATGTCGAGAATCTGATGCAGGCCGAGCGCGATGAAGTTCGCCTTGATCTCGCCAGCGGTGGCCTTGCTGATGAGCGTCTTGCCCACGCCGGGCGGGCCATAGAGCAGCACGCCGCCGCCGATTTTCTTGTCGTAGGCTTTGAAGAGTTCCGCGTGCTGCAGCGGGTAGATGATCTTCATGCGGATCTCTTCTTTGAGCGCCTCCATGCCGCCGACGCCGGAGAAATTGAGCTTCGGCTTCTCGAAGTCGGCCAGACCGAGGTCAAAGGCCGCTCCGCCACGCGGATGACCGTCGTCATCGTCTTTGGTTTCGTTCGCGGACTCGATGTAACTGCCGCCGGAAGTGATCGCGGCGCGTTTGCGGCCTGCGTCTTCATCGTTGGCCGGTTTGATGCCGTGGAGGTCTTTTTCGATGCCTGGATCAGCCAAAGCACGATTCAGCGCGATGCCTTGGTCATACATGGCCTTAGCCTTGGGCAGGTCGCCCTCGGTGATGTGGATTCGTGCCAGGAGAATGAAGGCGGCGGCACAGGTGGGCGTGTCGGAGATGATCTGCTCGGCCCTCACGGCGGCCTGCGAGGTCTTGCCTTGCAGCAACGCGACTCGGGCGAGGCCCAGCCGTGCCTCGGCATGCGCCGGATCGTTTTTCAGCACGTTTTGGAAGCTCTGCTCCGCGTCTTCGACGAGTCCTTCCTCAAAACAGCCCTCCGCGAAGAGCATGAGCAGCGGAGCGTTGTCGGGCGAATGTTGCAGGGCGAGGCGGAGCGCGTCGAGATTTTGTGCCATGGGAGAGCGACTCCAGCGTGCGCAGGTGGAAGTGGCAAGGAAATTTCACATCGCCCGGCGATAGGCTTCCACTTTGGCGATGAAAGCCTGCCATTTCGGGCCGAGGCGTCCGCGATCAAGCAGGAAATGCGGGCAGAGCTTGTGCCCGAGGTCGCGGCGGTCGTCGTGGCGGATCATGCGCCAGTGCATGTGCGGGACGACGTGGGAGGTCGGGATGCCATGCTCGTTGAGCAGCCAAGCGGTGAGGCGGGCGGTCTTGTCGAGGGTCCGGGCGCGGTCGTTGCCACGATTTTCGCACATTTCGATGCCGATGGAGCTGCGGTTTCCGGGGCCGTCGTAATCGGCGTGCTCGCCGCGCTCGTTGGTGGGCAGGCTTTGGTAGATGGAGTGGTCATCCACGGTGAAATGCCAGCCGACATAGCCAATGGCGTTGTGGCGGCCTTTGAGAGCGCCGGTTTTGAGCATCTGGGCATGCGCGTAGGCATTCCCGCCACGGGAGCGGTTCTCTGTGGCGTGGATGGTGATGTAGCGCGGCGTCATCGGCCTGTGCTTGATGCGCGAGTAGCGGCCCTAGGGCACTAGATCGACGGTGACACCCGGAGGCGTGCGCTGTGGAACAATGACCGAACAGGAGCCCAAAAGACAGGCTAGCAGCCCGCAGCCGACGATTTTCTGGAAATTCATGGTTTGAAACTGGGTAGCAGATTGCATGACAAGATCAGGCCGGACTCCAAATGGGCATGTGCCTTTTTGGAGTTTTTTCGGTTTCGCGTTGGTTTTCAGTAAAGTGTGACGGCAGTGAAAAAATTCTCATTTTTGGTCGTCACCTCCGCCATTTTGACGCCTGAACTTTTTTTTCGGCGTGGAACCCTTGAATTTGCGATGAGAAACGCTTTTCAGCACAATGGATGGGAAAAAATTCTCGCCAGAACACTATATCTTGTGCATGATCCGCTTCGGCACCCGCAATATATGGTATTTATAGTGCGCCTTGGTTGCTCTGCTGTTTCCTCAAAATCTCGACAACCCCCCCCTCAATCTGCAACGAAACCGCCATGGACAAGACATTCAAGATTGGCAATCGCGAGTTTATTCTCGATCAAGACAAAGCCGAAGCCGCCTTCACCGCAAAGCGGGTCATCAATGGCCGCAAGAGCATGACCTTCAACCTCCTGCCGCTGAAGTACCAGTGGGCCTATGACCTTTATCGCACGATGAAGGCCAACCATTGGGAGCCGGAAGACATCCAGATGCAAAAGGATGTGGAACAATGGCGCTCCAACGAGATCACGCAGAACGAGCGCTGGATCATCATGATGGGCATCGGCTACTTTTCCGCCGCCGAAGGCATCGTGGGAGACAACATTCAGCACGTCGTTCGTGAACTGGTCACCGCTCCCGAATTGAAGCTGGTGCTCGGTCGCCATGCGCATGAGGAGAACATCCACGCCGACTCGCTGCTGTACATGATTTCCTCCCTGGGCATCAACCCGCATGAGTGCGAGTCCATGTTTGAGCAGATCCCGACGATCGTGAGGAAAAACGAGTTCGTCACCCGCATCTCCAACAACATGCGCCGGGACATCGACCTCACGAAGCTGGAGAACAAGCAGCTCCTGGCGAAGAACATCTTCATGTTCGGCCAGTGCATGGAAGGCACGCAGTTTTACGGCCTCTTCGGCATGATCCTGAGCCTTTACCGCCAGAACAAGTTCCCCGGCATCGGCCAGATGTTCCGCTACACGCTGCGGGATGAGTCGAACCACATCGAGGTCTTCCGCAATCTCTTCATGGACCTCGTGGAGGAGAACCCGGACCTCTGGACACCGGAATTCCGCGAGGAACTCGTCAGCATCATGCGTGAGGCCATCCGCCTGGAGAAGGAATTCATCCGCGACTGCCTGCCGGTGAACGCCGTGGGCCTCAGCGCCGCCGAGTTTGAGCAGTACATCGACTTCATCGCTGATCGCCGCCTCGCTGGCTGCGGTCTGCCTGCCCTGAGCCCCGGCGTCACCAACCCGCTGCCTTGGCTGGCGGAGATGATGGACGTGCGCAAGGAGCAGAACTTCTTTGAGGGCAAGGTTACGGACTACCAAAAGGCGTCCGCCCTCGTCCACAGCTCTGACGACGACCTGTAAGCATCCCGGATCGAAAAATGCTCGCTGGAGTGATCCGGCGAAGTTTTTTCATCCTCTCAATTCCCTCGCGCTCCTTAATCAAACTCAACGCTCCTCCCGCCATGATCGCTAACCTGCTCCAAGAAGACAAAGTCCTGAAAAGGGTCACCCAAACCCCCAAAGACCAGAAGCCTCACTTTGAGTGGAGCGCCCTGGCTGTGTCTGCCATCGGCGAAAACGTGCCCGCCTCCATCAAGGTGAGCATCGGCGGCAAAGAGCGTGATTTCGACTCCGCCGAGATCGCCGACACCGTGGGCAGCGCCCTGACGGACCTGTTCCTGGCGCGGCAGAAGGAAGGGGACATCTACAATGAAACGAACCGCCAATTCGTGCGGAACATTTCGAAGGCGGTCACCGAGGAGATCCATCAGCGTACGGCCCAGCTCGCCCAAGGGAACGGCAGGGCGGCCACGTTGAACGCGAAGGACATCTACCACTGCATCGAGCGTGCCCTGATCCATCACAACGCGCATGACGTGGCGCGTACCCTGGCCGAACGTCGCAAACGCACCGAGCCGCATGATCCCTTCGCCGATGCCATCCCGCAGCCCCTCATCGTGAACACCAAAGTCATCCGCCGCAGCGGCCAGCTCGTCCCCTGGAACCACAACAAGATCGAGATCGCCGTCCGCAAGGCCTTCCTCTCTCTCGAACTCGACTCCTCGCCTGCCGTCCAGATCGCCGAGACCGTCAGCCGCTACATCGCCGAGGAAAACAAGCAGTTCATCCACATCGAGGACGTGCAGAACCTCGTCGAGGAAGAATTGATGAAGCAGGGCTTCTTCAAGGTCGCCCGTGGTTACATCCAGTACCGTGCCCTGCGCACGAACATGCGCGACACCGACGAGCAGGAAGCCGCCATCGCCAATGACATCGAAAGCCAGGACCAGCAGGCGCTCATCGTCGTCAAGACCGCCGACGGCAATTCCTTCCTCTGGGACGGTGCCGATCTGAAGAAGCGCATCGACTTCGCCATGCTCGGCCTCGATTTGTGCCTCACCCGTGCCGAGATCGAGATGGAGCTGCGCCGCTCGCTCAACTCCGACATCACGCTGGAGCATCTGAAGCAGACCATCACGCTCAATGCCAAGACGATGATGCAGAAGGACGCCGACTTCGCCAAGTTCGCCGCCCGCGTCCTGCTCAGCTACATCTATGAGGAAGTCCTCGGCTGGGACATCGTGCGTGATGGCATCGAGGCCCTGCGCGACTTCCATCGCCGTGCCTTCCGCCGCAATCTCGCCCGTGGCGTCGAGATCGACCGCTACAACCCGCGCCTGCTGCAGTTCGACCTCGACAAGCTGGCCGACGCGCTCGACCCCGCCGCAGACATGGACTTCGACTTCCTCGGCATCCAGACCCTCTACGACCGCTACTTGATCGTCGATAAGAAGATCAAGCCCAGCAAGCGCCTCGAAACGCCGCAGCTCTTCTGGATGCGCGTCGCCATGGGCCTCAACGTCGGTGAGCGCGACGGCAATCCCGAGGACAAGATCATCGCCATCTACAAGCTCTACAAAGGCCGCCGCTTCTGCTCCAGCACGCCCACTCTCTTCAACAGCGGCACGCTGCACTCCCAGCTCAGCTCCTGCTACTTGTACAAAGTGGACGACAGCATCGAGTCCATCATGATCCGTGGCATCGCGGAGAATGCCTTCCTCTCCAAGTGGGCCGGTGGCCTCGGCGGCTCCTGGACCAGCGTGCGCGGCACCGGCGGCTACATCAAAGGCACCAACGGCGAGTCCCAGGGCGTCATTCCCTTCCTCAAGCTGCACAACGACCAGCTCATCGCCGTCAACCAGGGTGGCAAGCGTCGTGGCTCCGGCTGCGCCTACCTGGAAGTCTGGCACAACGACATCGAGGACTTCCTCCAGCTCCGTGTGAACACCGGCGACGAGCGCCGCCGCACCCACGACCTCAACACCGCCAACTGGATTCCCGATCTCTTCATGAAGCGCATGGAGGCCCGTGGAACCTGGACCCTCTTCCGCGCCAACGAAGTCCCCGACCTCCACAACCTCTACGGCAGCGCCTTTGAAAAACGCTACGTCGAGTACGAGGCCATCGCGAAGACCGGCAAGATCTTCGGCAAGGAAATCGAGGCCGTCGATCTCTGGAAGAAGATGCTCAAGTCCATCTTCGAGACCGGCCATCCCTGGATCACCTTCAAAGACCCCTGCAACGTCCGCAGCCCGCAGGACCACGTCGGCGTCATCCACAGCTCCAATCTCTGCACCGAGATCACGCTCAACACCTCCGCTGACGAGACCGCCGTCTGCAACCTCGGCTCCGTCCTGATCGACAACCACCTCGACGACTCCGGTGGCATCGACCACTCCAAGCTCCGCGAGACCATCCGCGTCGCCGTCCGTGCGCTCGACAACGTCATCGACATCAACTTCTACCCCACCGAGGCCGCCAAGACCTCGAACACCCGCCACCGCCCCATCGGCCTCGGCGTCATGGGCCTGCAATACGCCCTCTACCGCAAAGGCATCCCCTTCGCCTCGAAGGAAGCCGTCGAGTTCAACGACGAGTTCATGGAAGCCGTCGCCTACTACGCCTACGAGGCCTCCAGCGACCTCGCCGCCGAGCGTGGGCAGTATTCCAGCTACAAAGGCAGCAAGTGGGACCGCGGCCTCCTCCCGCAGGACACCGTCGATCTCCTCGAAAACGAGCGCGGCGTCCCCGTCGAGGTGCCACGCGGCGGCAAGATGGACTGGAGCGCCCTCCGCGCCAAGATCGCCAAGCAGGGCATGCGGAACAGCAACGTCATCGCCATCGCGCCGACCGCCACCATCTCCAACATCATGGGCTCCAGCCCCTGCATCGAGCCCCTGCTCAGCAACATGCTCGTGAAGGCCAATCTCTCCGGCGACTTCATGCTCCTC